>NZ_MKMC01000012.1:0-547533 GCF_001856095.1 Methylomonas sp. LWB | reverse complement strand
GCAAGCATTTGGGCGAGGTGTTTCGAAGGTTAGCGAGCCAGAAAGAAAGCCGAATATTGGAAGGGCATTTGATGCCGGATCATGTGCATATGTTGATCTCTATCCCGCCGAAATATGCGGTGTCGCAGGTGATTGGCTATATCAAAGGGAAGAGTGCGATTCACTTGGCCCGTGTTTATGGTGAAAAGAAACAGAGCTTTGTAGGTCAGCATTTCTGGGCGCGGGGGTATTTTGTTTCGACAGTGGGTCGGGATGAAACGATGATACGGGAGTATATCCGTCATCAAGAACAGGAAGACCAACGAGTCGAACAAATGAACCTTTGGCAATGAGTCGCCGCCTATTGGCGGCTAAAGTTAAAGGGCCGCGTCAGCGACCCTATTTACCGCTTTGAGCGGTTCACAACATAAAGCCCCCGGCTTTGCCGGGGGATATTTACTTTCCGTATGTTCCGATTTCCGACCAGTATTCTCGAAAAGCCTTCCGCTCGATTCTCCTCGGGGCGAGCGCCGTCGCCTTCCTTCGTGGAGGACTCGCGCCGACGGACCGTCGCGCCGGTATTCACAACTCCTCGGATTAAAATACCCGGAGCAGGAAAATCCCGAAATCGTGATGTATTGTTCGCAATCGCCGTCACGGTTTCCGGGATTCACTTGCTAGGCGTGAAGTGCTTGTTTGTTCCTGAGCAACGTTCTCCGGAGCCTGAGCCGCTGGCCATCCAGGTTTCAACGATTACGATCCCCGCTGCTAAACAGACGCCCGTACCGCCGGCTAAACCGCCGCAAGCTTCAAAGCCTCCGCGTAAGCGTGTGCAACCCAAACCGAAATTAATAAAAACCGAACAAGCGCGAGCCGCTGATTTTTCCGAGCTCGAACAATTGTTGAAGCAACAATTGCAGCCTGTTAGCGATGTATTACCCACGCCTAATCAGCCTGAGAAGCCCGTGTTCGAAAACGATGCTCAGCCGTATACCGAGGCTTATATGAGCGCGGCGTATGATAAAAATCCTAAGCCAGACTATCCATCGGTAGCCAGGAGTCGCGGTTGGCAAGGCAGGGTCGTGTTAAAAGTTCTGGTCAGCGAAGCAGGGCAAGTGGAAACGATCGGTATTGAACAAAGCAGCGGTCATGAGACTTTGGACGAAGCTGCACTAGAAGCTGTAAAGAATTGGCAGTTTGTTCCGGCCAAGCGTGGGGAGATCAACGAGGCGTGCTCAGTGCTTGTGCCGATTATTTTTAGTCTTAAAGACCAAGAGAACGCTTAATACAATGGAGGCGACGCTGTGGTCTAGCGTATAAAATTGGTTTTTGGATATTAGCTACAAGAACCGTAGCAAAGCTCTATCGAAAGGAATGGATATAAAACTTCACACCATATTTCACTGAGAAATGATGGTGCCGAGGAGAGGACTTGAACCTCCACAGGGTTACCCCTACTAGCACCTGAAGCTAGCGCGTCTACCAATTTCACCACCTCGGCTTAACTTGGCTGGCAAGTTAAGTGAGCATTATATTGTCAAATTAAGTATCTGTCAACTAATTCCCGTCTATTATATTTTTCGATCAAGTTCCAAGTGGATTCGTTCTGGCTTCTGGATGAATGAGCCACTGCGGGGGAGGCGACAATTTCTATCACGTCATGCTGAAAAGGGGTAATGCCGGGCTAGCCGCAAAAAAACGGCGGACCGAGGTCCGCCATAAGACATCCGTGTCGCTAGGAGGAGATTGCCCGGCGTTTTACATGCGACGAATCCGGATTAGATGTCGATGTTGGCGCCGGAAACCCCTAAAATGAAGCGATAGCTTTCGATGCGGCCGCCGATTTTACGGACGCCTACCGAACGCACGATCAGTATAGTGGGATTTTCCGAAATTGCTTGACGTTAGAACAAGGTTAGCTGCATGAATCTAAACCAACTTGAGTTGTTGCGCACGCTGCATGAGACCGGCTTCAATCTGAGCCGGGCGGCGGATAAGATGCACGTGGTGCAATCGGCGGTAAGCAGGCAATTACAATTATTCGAAGCCGAGTTGGGTTCGCCATTATTTGCCCGGCAGGGTAAAAAGTTGATCGGTCTAACGCCGTTGGGCGAGCGCATCATGGCGGAAGTGGATTTGATTAATCAGGCCAAGAAAAATATCCAACTGATTGCCGACGATTTCCTCGACAGCAGTAGCGGCACGCTGCATATAGCAACTACCCATACTCAGGCCAAGTATCTGCTGCCTGGGCCGATTGCCCGGTTCCGTTTACGTTACCCGGGCATTAAGATTTACATGGTGCAATCGTCACCCGACAACCTGATCGATTTACTCCATCAGCACAAGGCGGATATTGCGATTTGTACCGAAAGACTGGCGGAAGACGACAAATTGGTGGTCAAGCCCTGTTATCACTGGCACCATGTTGCGGTGGTGCCTAAAGGCCATCCGTTGGCCGAAGGCGATATCACCTTGCAACGACTGTCGGCCGAACCTATTTTAACCTATACGCCGGGGTTTACCGGACGGTCGGCGATCGAGAAAGCCTTCGTTAACGCGCATTTGCCGTTGGACATCAACTTGGCCGCGGCCGACTCCGACGTCATCAAGACTTACGTGCGGCTGGGCATGGGAGTCGGTATCATCGCCGGCACGTCCTACGAGCCCGTCAAGGACGCGGATTTGGTAGCTCGCAGTCTGATGGATTTGATCCCGAGTTCGACCACTAAGATTGCGTATTTGCGGCAATTGTATTTGCCGTCGTATTGTCAGTATTTCATAGACGAGTTATTGGCGGAGGCCGCGACCAAATCCGATTGAGGGTGGGTTATAGAGGGTCGGTTATATCTATTAAACTTTGTTAAATAACTCGGATATGATGAGTGAAATGCCGCATTCCGCGTTAACAGCATGCGGTTAGAGCGCGGTTTTTTCGACTCAAGGCATTGATTGCGCGGGACTGACAATAAAACGGCATCGAATTTGTTGTTAGGGGGCCAACTCTCTTTCCCTGCCGTTTTCGATGACTGATACCCTGGATATTCAGCGCTTGATCGTCCGCTACGACGCAGAGCTGCGGCGCGTCATGTTCAGGCGCTGCGGTTGCTGGGACATGGCGGCCGACATCGTTCAAGAAACCTATCAGCGCATGCTGAGCGGCGACCTATGGCGTGCGGCCGACAATCCGCGAGCGTTAATGCATCGGATCGCGGCCAATCTTGCGACCGATTACGAGCGGCGCGATGCGGTGCGCGACCGATACTTGGCTAAATCCGACGAATTACCGGATTGGGTAGCGGAGACCGAAGCGCGCCAGCCGGACCGTCTGTTAGCGGCCCGCCAACGCCTGGGGCGCTTGGCGGCTGCAGTGGAAGGCTTACCACCGAAATGCCGAAGAGTCTTCGAGATGCGAAAATTCGAAGAGTTGAGTCAGGCGGAAATCGCCGAGCGTTTGGGCATTTCGCGTAACATGGTCGAAAAACATCTGCGCAATGCCTTGCTGGCGCT
Organism: Methylomonas sp. LWB; assembly: GCF_001856095.1. Lineage (NCBI taxonomy): Bacteria > Pseudomonadati > Pseudomonadota > Gammaproteobacteria > Methylococcales > Methylococcaceae > Methylomonas > Methylomonas sp. LWB. The sequence continues at coordinate 544,044 of NZ_MKMC01000012.1, read as the reverse complement.
GCAGCAAGTCGATGATGATTAGTGTTCCCGGTGTTGCCGCTTATCGCCTATTGAATTTCGGGTTTTAACCTTTCTAACCATGCCCGCACCCGCCCAAAACTCCGCGACAATTCGTGAACAGGCTGCCGATTGGTGGGCGCGTCTGGATGGCGGAAGCATGGACGAAAACGAGCTTAAGGAATTTCAGCGCTGGTTGAATGCGTCTTTGGAGCATCGTTTGGCCTATAGCGAACTTGAAAATTTGTGGGTCGAACTGGATGGTTTGGCAAAGGTTGAGGCGTCGGTGGCGCCGAAGTCGAAACCGCCGGCTAAGCGGGCTCTCGCTCCGCTGATTTTCGGATTGGCGTTGGCCGCAAGCTTGGCGGCGATCTGGCTCAGTCCTTACTTACAACTCTGGAACGCCGATTTGCAGACCGGTCGCGGTGAGATTCGCAGCTTCACGCTCAGTGACGGTTCCACGGTGCATTTGAACCGCGCATCCGCCGTCGATGTTCAAATCGATGAAACGCGCCGTGAATTGCACCTGCTGCGGGGCGAGGCAGCGTTCGAAGTCAGTCCGGACCGTAACCGGCCGTTTCGAGTATACGCAGCCGGCGGCAGCGTCACCGCGTTGGGCACCGCGTTCAACGTCAAATTGGCCGAGGAGGGCGCCGAAGTCACTGTGACCGAACACCGCGTGTGGGTGGAGTTTGGCAACGGCCGACAAACGGCCGAGATCGACGAAGGCCTGGCGGCCAGTTATGACGCTGAGCATGGACTGAGTCAAGCAAAAGCGGCCGACATCGGCGCCGCGACCGCTTGGCGCCGCCACCGATTGGTTTTTCAGAATCGTCCGCTCGACGAAGTCGTCGCCGAACTGGCTCATTATTACCCCGGCGTCTTGCTGATTCAGGACGCCGACCTTCGCCAACGCCGGGTCAACGGCGTGTTTCGGATCGACGATCCACTCGCCGCGATTGCCGCGCTGGAAACCGCGCTGCAATTGCATACTACCCACTTCGGCGACTATCTGATTTTGCTGCATCGTTAAAAAATTTCCCGACCTCCTGTTTTGGCTGACTAGTGCGTCATAGCTGTTACTAATCGTTAAAACACTTGGAGAGGGAACACAATGTCAGTGCACGATACCTTTAAAACCGCCAGCGTGCTGTTGGTTGTCGGCTCGGCGGTAGCCGGAGGCGCCGTTGCCGAATCAGCGGTCCGGGAATACCGGATCGCGGCGGGGCCGCTTGCGGTTGCGTTGAATCAACTGGCCGAAGTCGGCGGCCTGCAACTGATTTACGATGCCGAAATCGCCAACGGTTTACGCAGCGGCGGATTATCCGGTCAATTTTCGCCGGAGGCGGCATTGTCAAAGCTGTTGTCCGGAAGCGGCTTGACTTACCATTTGACCGCCGACGGCAACGTGCTGATTCAACGCCAGGCGCTCAACCAGCGCGATGAGCCGACTGCGTTACCGGCGATTAACGTCGTCGGTAAATCCAGCAATCCGTTTTTCGAGGGCGAAGATCCTTATAACACCGACTATAACCGCCACAATGCCACCACCGCGACCAAGACCGACACGCCGTTGATGCAGACGCCGCTGTCGGTCAAAGTCGTGCCGAATGCGGTACTGAAAGACCAACAGGCCATCACGATCGATCAGGCGCTGAGAAATGTCAGCGGCGTCAGCAACGGCTTGGGCGGCAGCGGCACTTTCTTCATCCGGGGTTTCGGCAGTTATATTAACTATCGCGACGGGGTGTTGAGTCAGGGCGAGTACGCTCACACCGAGGATTTGGAAAACGTGGAACGGGTGGAAGTGCTGAAGGGCCCCGGCTCCATACTTTACGGTCGGACCGAACCCGGCGGCATCGTCAACTTCGTCACCAAGCAACCGCTGGATACACCGTATTACAGCCTGCGCCAGCAATTCGGTTCGTTCGACATGTACCGTACCAGCGTCGACGCGACCGGGCCGCTGAACGCCGATAAGACGCTCGCCTACCGTTTCAATCTGGGATATCAAAGCAACCATACCTTTCAGGAATTCGGCGGCAACGAACGCTTGATGGTCGCGCCGACCTTGCGCTGGAATATCAGCGACAACACGGTGTCCACGATTAAGCTCGAATATAGCGACATCAAGGAATTCGGCAATGGCACGGTACCAGTAATGGGTAATCGACCCGCGCCAATCGCTCGCGAGCGGAATCTGGGCGATGCCTGGAACTATCAGCAAGACGAATACGTGATGCTGGCGCTGCACACCGAGCACGCCTTCAACGACCGCTGGAGTCTAAGGCACCGCTTCAATTTCAAGAATTACAATCTGACCATGTCGGCGATTCACGGATCGGTCGCCGATCCGGCGACCGGCGATGTCGGCCGGGCATTTTTCGGTTCGAATACCGACGGTCAGGACTATCAGTACAATTTTTTCAATGCGCTGGAATTGAACGGTAAATTCGATACGGCGTTTTTGAAGCACAATCTGCTGATTGGCGGCGACTACTACCGCACCGATTATCGGGTTTCGATGGCCGGATTCGGGTTTAACGGCGATTTGTACGACACCAGCAATATCTACCGGCCGACTCACCGCGCCACTCCGCCGACACTGTTGCCGACCGACGTGACCTATTCGAACTCAACCGTACCCTGGTTCGGCTTGTACGCCCAGGACCAAATCGAATTGCCTTACCATTTTCATGTGATGGCCGGCCTGCGCTATGACAATGCCAATGTGATTTACAGCAGCTACGGGGAGTTTGGTTCGGGCCAGTCGCCCGAACAAACGTCGGAGCGGGTATCGCCGCGCGGCGGCGTGGTCTGGCAACCGATACCGGAGTTTTCGCTTTACGGCAGTTACACCGAAAATTTCGGGGCGCCGAATTTTTGGGGGCGCGACGGTAAGCCGCTACCGGCCCAAACCGCCGATCAATGGGAAGTCGGTGCAAAAACCGAATTGTTCGACGGCCGTTTCAGCGCGACGCTGGCTTACTACGACTTGACCAAGCGCAACGCACCTATCGCGACCTATCTGGCCTTATCGCGCGCGGTGGGCGAAGCGGAAACCCGCGGCATCGAATTCGACGTCAGCGGGGAGATCGTTCCTGGCTGGAATGTGATCGGCGCCTATTCCTACATGCCGTTCGCCAAAAGCATCAAGGACGAAACCGATCCGACCGTGGTTGGCAACCGCTTGAACAACGCGCCCAAGCACAACGGCAGTTTGTGGACGACCTACGAGTTTCAGCAAGGCGAGTATTTGAAGGGACTGAAATTCGGTGCCGGCATGCAGGCCGTCAGTCAACGGGAAATCGGTTATTACGAGGGCGCCCAGGCGCCGGGCTACGTGACGATGAATCTGATGACCAGCAAGGCCTGGCAGGTCGGTAAAACCAAACTGACCGCACAGCTCAATGTCGACAACTTGCTGGATAAAACCTATTACCAGTCGATTTACAGCTACGGCCCAACCTATTACGGCAATCCGCGTACCTTCATGGGGGCGGTGAAAATCGAGTATTAAGCGGAAATCGGCCAGCCGGGCGGGTTCGCTGCCCGGCTGGTTGGTGCATTAAAGTTCTCTGGTGGCGCTGAAATGAATGTCCGGCCAGCGTTCTTCGGTCAGTTGTAGGTTGACCCGGCTGGTCGCCAGATACACCAAATAACCGCCGCCGTCCTCGGCCAGATTTTCGAAAGCCTTGTTTTTAAACTCTTCCAGCTTGGCCGGATTGGTCGAGCTGACCCAGCGCACGGTGTTGATCGGCGAAGCGTCGTAGACGCATTCGACATTGTATTCGTGCTTCAAACGGTGGGCCGTGACGTCGAATTGCAGGATGCCGACCGCGCCGAGAATCAAGTCGTTGTTTTTCAATGGTTTGAATAGCTGGGTCGCGCCTTCCTCGGTCAATTGCACCAAACCTTTTTGCAGCGCCTTAGCGCGTAGCGGATCTTTCAACACCACGCGGCGGAACAATTCCGGCGCGAAATAGGGGATGCCGCCGAATTTAAGGTTTTCACCCTGGGTGAAGGTGTCGCCGACCTGGATGGTGCCGTGGTTATGCAAGCCGATGATGTCGCCGGGATAGGCTTCCTCGACGTTCTTGCGGCTGTCGGCTTGAAAGGTGATCGCGTTGGCAACCTGGATGCTCTTGCCGATGCGCACGTGATGCATCTTCATGCCTTTGTCGAACTTGCCTGAGCTGATGCGCATGAAGGCAACCCGGTCGCGGTGAGCCGGGTCCATATTGGCCTGGATCTTGAACACGAAACCGGTGAATTTATCTTCGCTCGGTTCCACCAAGCGTTGCTCGGCTTGGCGCGGACGCGGCGGCGGCGCGTATTCGGCGAAGGCGTCCAGCAATTCGACGATGCCGAAGTTGTTGATCGCCGATCCGAAAAATACCGGCGTCTGCTCGCCGCGCAAATATTTGGCGTGGTCGAATTCGTGGCTGGCGCCCTGGACCAGATCGATTTCGTCGCGCAATTCGTCAGCCTGCAGGCCGAGCAACTCGTCCAAATGCGGATTGTTCAAGCCCTTGATCAGCGTGGAATCGGCGATCCTGCCGCCATGCTGCGGGTTGAACAGCAAAATCTCGTCTTTGTATAGCTGATAAACGCCCTTGAAACGTTTGCCCATGCCGATAGGCCAGGTCATCGGCGCGCATTCGATCTTCAACACGCTTTCCACTTCGTCCAATAGCTCGATCGGTTCGCGACCCTCGCGGTCCAGCTTGTTGATGAAGGTCAGGATAGGCGTATCGCGCAAGCGGCAGACTTCCATCAATTTGATGGTCCTGTCCTCGACACCCTTGGCGACGTCGATGACCATCAGCGCCGAATCGACCGCGGTCAGCGTGCGGTAAGTGTCTTCCGAGAAGTCTTCGTGGCCCGGCGTATCCAGCAGATTGACGATGGCGCCGTTGTGTTCGAACTGCATCACCGAGGTGGTGACCGAAATGCCTCGTTCCTTTTCCATTTCCATCCAGTCCGAGGTGGCATGGCGCGCGGCCTTGCGGCCTTTGACCGAGCCGGCCAGCTGAATGGCGCCGCCGAACAGCAGCAGTTTTTCGGTGATGGTGGTTTTGCCGGCGTCGGGGTGGGAGATGATGGCAAAAGTGCGTCTACGCTTGTATTCGGTGGCTTGCATGCGGTTTTAGGTCGGAAAAATCAATAACGTTCGCTGGAGGTCGTGCGACACAGTGGCCAGAAACCTCCGCGCGTAACGGCGTATTGTATCTTAATTTGCAGCAAGCCCGGTTCGAGCGCGGCGGTTTCGACGCTGAGAGGCCGTGAAATGTGACGTTTGCTCGGGATTCGGTTTCCGTTTGACTGGCGCTTAAGCCGGGCGTCGGCAGCGACGCGGAAGATGCGGAGAATCAGGGGGCGAGCGCGTTCTGAGCGCGGTACGCTATGCGCGTAGCTTTCAGCGCCGAGCCAAGCTCAATCTACCCATTCGTAAATTTCGGTCAGTAGCGGATCGCATTTACAGCAATTGCCGCTGGCACAGTTCGAGCCGTTACCGCTCAGTCTGACCTTGCCTTTACTGATCCATTTGTCGAGCATGCCGCGTAATGCGTCGGCGTCCATATGGAAATGCAGGACCATGTCGTTCAGCGTGGCGCGTTGCCGCTGCTGTAAATAACCGCGCAGGTCGGACAGGATCATGGCGGAACTCCTTCGGTTTGGTGATTGCCGACGTAGCGCAGGCCGGCCAGTATGCTCAGGAAGACCAGTGTCAATCCGGACAACCAGCTTAACGTAGCCTGCGGATGCTGGTCGTAAGTCATGATTTGGTAAAACAACGTCGCGGAAAGATAGGCGATGAAGGTAGTCCAGCATACGGTAAACAGCGCCCAGCCGCCGTTGGTTTCCTTGTAGATCGCCGCCGTCGCGGCCACGCAGGGCGCGTAAAGCAGGATGAATACCAAGTAGGCGAAGGCGCCGATCTGGCCGTCGAAATGACTTTGCATGACCGCGAAGGTATCCAGTTTAACCTGTTGTTTCTCGGCGGCTTCGGCTTGGTCGGCACTGGTCGCGATACCGAGGCCCAACGGGTCCAGCAAGCGATCGGCGACCGCGGCCAAATTGTCCGGGACGGTTTGCAACGCTTCGCGCAATGCGGTGCCGAGGTCGAATTCGGCATCCTCGCTGTTATCCGCGCCGGCCGCCATTTGGCTGTAGAGAGCGTCCAAGGTGCCGACCACGGCTTCCTTGGCCAACACGCCGGTAAAAATACCGACCGTCGCAGGCCAGTTGTCTTCGGCGATGCCGAGCGGGCCGAACAGCGGCGTCAGCGACTTGCCGATACCGCTCAGTATCGATTGGTCGCTGTTTTCGCGGCCGAAACTGCCGTCGCTGCCGAGCGAATTCAGTACGTTCAGCACCAGAACCATCGGCACGATGATTTTGCCGGCGTTGACGATGAAGGTTTTCAGACGCTCCCAGGTTTTGGTGTAAATGCCTTGCAGCGTCGGCAGGTGATACGCGGGCAGTTCCATCAGAAACGGGGTGGGGGCACCGCGCAACAAGGTATGGCGCATGATCAGGCCGGTCGCGACCGCGACGGCGATACCGAATAAGTAAAGTCCGAAGACTAAATTTTGGCCGCCGACCGGAAAAAAAGCCGCCGCGAACAGCGCATACACCGGCAGTCTGGCGCCGCAAGACATGAACGGGTTCATCAAATTGGTCAGAACCCGGTCGCGTTGGTTGTCCAGCGTTCGGGTAGCGATTATGGCCGGCACGTTGCAACCGAAACCGACAATCATTGGCACGAAGGATTTACCGGGCAGACCGAGGATGCACATAAAACGGTCCATTACGAAGGCGGCGCGCGACATGTAGCCGGAGTCTTCCAACGCCGACAGGAAAATGAACAGAAAGCCGACTATGGGAATAAAGGTCGACACAACTTGGATGCCGCCACCGATGCCGTTGCAAATCAAAACCACCAACCAGGCCGGCCACTGCCAGCCGGTGAGTTGCGCGCCGAGGCCGTCCACCAGCAACGCACCGACCGCTTTATCGAAAAAATCGACAAAGGCGCTGCCGATGTTGATCGTGAACATAAACATCGCGTACATCACCAGTAGAAACACCGGGATGCCAAGAAAGCGATTGAGCACCACGCTGTCGATTTTGTCGGTGGTACTGCGCGAGACTTCGTTGAGTTTGCAAACCGCGGCCTGCACCAGTTGATTGACTAGACCGTAGCGCGCGTCGGCGGCGAGGATGTCGATTTCGTCGCCGGTTTCGGCTTCGATCCGTTCGCGTAGCCGATTGACCAAGGGCAACATATCGGGGCCGGCGAAGCGTTTTGCCAGCGTGTCGTTTTCCAACAGCCGCAATGCCAACCAGCGGTTGTCGCATTCCGGATGGATTGGCAATCGTGCTTGCAATTCGGCGACCGCGCTTTCCAGTTCGGCTTGGTATTGGACTTGCAGGTTCGGGGTTGGCGCATCGAGACAGGCCTCGCTGACGATGTCGCGCAACTCTTTGATGCCGCTGCCGGACGCGGCGGTGACCGGCACCACGGGACAGCCCAGGCGTTGGCTCAGTGTTTCAATGTCAATTTTGATACCGCGCTTCTTGACCGCGTCCATCATATTCAACACGACGATCATCGGTACTCGCATTTCCAGCAGTTGCGAGGTCAGATACAGGTTGCGTTCGATATTGGCGGCGTCGATGATGTTAATGACTAAGTGCGCCTGACGCGACGCGACATAGTCGCGCGCGACTTTTTCGTCGAGAGAGATACTGTCGTCGTCGGATTCCAGAGAGTAGGTGCCCGGCAAATCCACCAGTTCGATGCGCTTACCTTGGTGGCGGTATTCGCCGGTCTTTTTCTCGACGGTCACGCCGGGCCAGTTGCCGACTTGTTGGCGCGAGCCGGTCAGCACGTTGAATAGCGTGGTCTTTCCGCAGTTGGGATTACCGACGACGCCGACGATGAAATCCGCGCTCATAATTTCTCGATCAATAATACCGAGGCTTCGTTTTTGCGGAGCGACAGCGAGAAGCCGCGAATTTTAATCTCGACCGGGTCGCCCATCGGCGCGAAGCGGGTAATGGTAAATTCAGTGCCCGGCGTCAAGCCCATGGCCAGAAGCTTTTTGCGGTAGACCCCGCCCGACTGGTCGAATCCGACGATGCGGCCCGTATCGCCGGCCGCGAGCGCTTTCAGATAGGTCGACATGTTATAAGCTTATTAATAACTGTTCTCATTAAGCCGCAATATAACACACGGTCACGGCAATGTAACAAGCGGATGTCGATAATTCAGATTAACTTGCGGGCCGCGGTCCTGGGCGCCGAGAAAATGGCCGAAATGTCCTTGACGAATTCCAGGCTGGCGCCACGCCGGCGGTCCGCCACTCGTTTATCCGCCAACGCCTGTGTGGCTTGGTAAGTCTGGCGGCGATCATTGTGCCAATTGCGATTGTGATATTCCCGCACCAATACCAACTTGTTCTTGAAGCGTTGGCCCTTCAAGGATTTGATGGCTCTCAAGCCGACCTTGTCCGAGTCGATATGAACCAAACCATGGTATTCCAGCGTGTGGGTGGTTTTATCCAGAATGACCAGGATTTCCGCTTTCAGAATGCGCCCTCCGCCGAACAAAAAACGTCGTTTCAAGGCTGGAGCCACGTAGGCTTCCAGTTCCGATAAATGCGTGCTGGCGGGCACGTTACGAATAAACAATATCATCGCGAGCGTTTCACGATGGTTTTCGGACACGGGCAGCCAGTTCGGCCCGCCCCAGCGGCTCGGTGGCGGACAGGCCGCGGATTTCGCATCGTCCGCCTTGCGCGATGTAATCTTCCCGGTACTGAGCGATGAATTCCATGACGGTATGATCGATCAACTCGGCTTCGGAAAGGTCGAAGATCAGCGCTCGGCCGTCTTGGAGTTCCGTCAGCCAGCTTTTCAGGGCTAGAAAGTTCGAGAACAAGGCCGCGCCGCTGACCTTGACGGTCCAGGTGCCGTCCGTCGCGGTTTCGATATGGTAAGACATCGACAGCAAACGGCGTAGCGAGACTCCGCGTCCGACATGCAAGGCCACTTTCGCGGCGATACCGGCCAACACGCCTGCCAACAAATTGCTGACCAGAATCGTGGCGATCGTCAGTAGAAATAACAGCAACTGTTCTTTTCCCAAGTCCATGCTTTTCGCGAAGGCTTTCGGCGACGCCAAGCGGAAACCGGTGTAGACCAACAACGCCGCCAGCGACGCCAACGGTATCGTCGCGATCACGCTCGGAAACAGCGCGACGAAGACCAAAAGGCAGACGCCATGGCAAAAATTGGCCCAGCTGGTTTGCGCCCCGGCCTCGATATTCGCCGAACTGCGGACGATTTCGGCGATCATCGGCAGGCCGCCCATGAGTCCGGACAAGGTATTGGCGATGCCGATCGCTCGCAATTCGCGGTTCAAGTCCGAGTAACGACGCAATGGGTCCAACTTGTCGACGGCGGCGGCGCTCAACAGGCTTTCCAGGCTGCCAACCAGGCAAATCGAAATCACGCTTTGCCAAAATGCCAAGCTGGCGATTTTGCCGAAGTCCGGCCAACTGAAGGCCTGGCTGAAATCGGCCGGAATATTCACCAGAAAATCGCTGACGACATCGACATCCTCGGGCATGCGGAAGTCGAGCGGCGCCGGGTGGGCGAGACCGAACACCCGTGCCAGTAAAATCCCGGAGGCGATCACGACGATGGGTGCAGGCAATTTATGCAGCCAGCCATGCTTAAGGTGCGGCCATCCGATCAGGATAGCGATGCCGGCCAGCGCGATCAGTCCGATTTGCGGTACAAAAAAGATTAGTTGGCGGGGTAGTTCGCCGATTCCCGTCAAAATATCGGGCGCGTGGTTTTGCACGCCGGCCATCACCGGCAACTGCTTGGCGATGATAATGATGCCGATCGCCGCCAACATACCGTGAATGACCGACGCGGGAAACAGAGCCGCGTAACGGCCGGCCTTCAAATAACCCAGCGCGATTTGCAACAAACCGGCGCAAACGATGGCCGCCAAGGTGTAACGGTACCCGGCCGCCGGATCGCCGTCGCCCAAGCTGACCGCCGCATCGAGGATCACCACGATCAACCCGGCCGCCGGCCCGGTAATCGTCAGCGGGGCCCCGCCGATCCGCGATACCAGCAAGCCGCCCACGATCGCCGAAATAACCCCGGACAGCGGCGGAAAACCGGAAGCCAGAGCGATGCCGAGGCAAAGCGGAAGCGCGATCAAAAACACTTGAAAGCCGGCGCTGATGTCGGCCGGCCAATGATTGCGGCTGCCTGCCGCGGTTGGTGTGGTCATGAGTTCTCCATGCGATAAATGGCGGTGAGCGTGGGCGGCGCGAACCGCTGGCGCCGTTCAGTGGGGGATGATAACCACAATTGCGGTCGGGCCGCACGTTTGAATCGATTTCGGACTGGAGTCCATCTACAACGGCATTTACGCCCAACCGGTCGGCCCCCGGCAAGACTGGGGGGATTGACTATCGAGGTGTTGCACTTTTGTTTTGAATCCGCCTCCCACAAAAAAGCCGCCGGCCCTGTCGGGAACGGAGGCTGAATGTCTAAAGTCGAGTACGATAAAATGATCGAATCGAAATACTTCGCTAGTCTACTCGTTTTTTATCGAATCACAGGGGCTTTATGGGATTGCCAAACCAATCACTGCCAACAAGGAATATCCAGCTGGACTTTTTTAGGGGCTTGGCGTTGCTGGTGATATTCATCAACCACATGCCCGATAACCCATGGTTTTGGTATACCCCATCTCGCTTTAGCCTCTGCGACGCCGCCGATGTGTTTGTATTCCTATCAGGTTTTGCTTCCGCGTTGGCTTATGGCCGCTGCTTCGAACGCGCTGGACTTTGGCTAGGGTCGATTCGCATCTTGCACCGTTGCGTACAGATTTATAGCGCGCATCTCGCGTCATTCGTTTTGCTGGCCTTGATTTGCGTGATTGGTAATCGTTGGGTGCCTGAAATGAATGACATTCAACGTCTGAATATCGTCTATTTTTTCGAGTCGACCGAACAAGCACTCTACGACTTGTTTACCTTGGCCTATGTGCCTAACTATTTCGACATTCTGCCCATGTATCTGGTGATGATGGCGTGGCTGCCAATATTTTGGGCTTTATCGCGCTTGCACGTCGCCGTGGCCTTGGGTTGCTCGCTGGGATTGTATTGGGCAAGCTGGCAATATGGCTGGGAACTGACCGCCAACCCATCGACCGGCCGCCCCTGGTACTTCAATCCCATGAATTGGCAATTGATGTTTTTCACCGGCTTTGCTTTCGGTGCCGGCTGGCTAAGCGTCGGCGTCAGGCATCGGTGGTTGGCGAGTTTGTGCCTTTCGTTGGTATTGCTGTCCATTCCGTTGGGACATGAAGCCACCTACACTAAAGTCTTATTCTGGGGCGAACTGCGCGCAAAATTAGAGCCGTGGCTAAACAAAAGCCACCTCGGCTTGTTGCGTTGGGTGCACTTACTCGCGCTGGCTTACCTGATGCACCGACTATGCAACTGGCGTCCGCAATGGCTGTCGACTGCATTACCTCTTGCCATCGCTACGATGGGGCAACAATCCTTACCCATTTTTCTAACCTCGATGGTGTTGTCTTACGCCGGCGGCATCGTTCTGGACCAGTTCGGTCGAGAAACGCCTATGGCCGTAGCATTGGTCAACTTGGGCGGTATGGCGTTGTTGCTCCTAATCGGGCAAGTGATGGCTTGGCTGGATACCAAGCCCTGGAAGTACTTAACGTCCGAGGGTCTGCCGCAACGCGAATTTCACGGTGCCTCGGGGCCGTTCGAGGGGCGTTATCGCTGGGCCGGCCAAGTATTGGCGCTGCCTTTCCTGATTGGTCTGGCGGTACTTCCGGCATTATTGATAAATCGACAACACCTTGGGCCAGTCGGTTCTGATCTGGTCGCTCAGACAACGATTCCTAAGGACCAGTCAATACAACCCGTCGAAGTCCTCGTGCCAGAAACTGAGGCCGATAAGCTGATCGATAGTCGGCAGAAGCTTTAACGGTCTATCGACTCATGGAAGCCCACACTGTCCATCAATTTTTCCTTCAGTTGATGATTATTTTGCTGACCACTCGACTGTTGGGCGAATTGTTTACACGCCTACAAAGTCCGGCTGTAGCGGGTGAGTGACTGGCTGGGGTGATCCTAGGTCCTAGTTTATTGGCATGGCGGGGGCCGAGCTAGGTCGTCAAGTTGTCGACGGAGAGCGGCAGCATTTTACGGTCGTTCTAAGTGGGCTTGGATACCGACATCCGCCAACTGTCTGTCCGAGATCGCGATTTTCGGAAAACTTATTGATGCGTGATTTCCGAGTAGCGATGGGTCGGTGCATTTGGCGATAGCAATTATCATGATTCCGCGAAGAGAATTGGGGAGGAACTGGGGGATAATGATATATGCGCCGCATTGGTCATTGCCATAGCCATGACATTTCTGTCAGCTAACTTGTTGAAGAGTTATTACCGCTACATTAACTAAGCCCATTGCTCTATTTAGGTAAGCATTAGTCTTGGGCGACGCGATAGACGCATGCCGTTCATGGAGCAAAACCATGCAGGAATATGAAAAATCCGAATCCTTGTACATCGTCTTGATCAGCATACACGGCTTGATCCGCGGTCACGATTTGGAGCTGGGGCGCGACGCCGATACCGGCGGACAGACCAAATACGTCGTGGAACTGGCCAAGGCGTTGGCAAAACAGCCGAATGTCGAGCAGGTGGATTTGGTGACGCGGCGGATCGTCGACGTTGAAGTCGGCGGCGATTACGCAGAAGCCGTCGAGGCATTGGCTGAAAACGCGCAAATCGTTCGTATCGATGCCGGCCCGGAAGGCTACATCCGCAAGGAAGAGCTCTGGGATCACCTCGACAGCTTTGCCGATAATCTGTTGAGTTGGCTGCATGGACAGCCGCGCTGGCCGAATGTGTTGCACAGCCATTATGCCGACGCCGGCTATGTTGGCGTGCGGCTTTCGCATCTGACGGGGTTGCCGTTGATTCACACCGGCCATTCCTTGGGACGCGACAAGTGCCGCAGGTTGCTGGCGCGGGGTCTGACAATGGAGGAGATCGAGCAGCGTTACCACATTTCGCGGCGCATCAATGCCGAAGAGGAGACGCTGAGCAATGCCGATTTGATCATCACCAGTACCGGTAACGAAATCGAAGACCAATACGAACTTTACGATTGCTACACGCCGGAAAAGATGGCCGTCATACCGCCCGGTACGGATCTTGAGCAATTTCACCCTCCGGCCGCCAGAAACGATATCTGCGAGTTTGCGGCGTCGCTCAAGAATTTCCTGTCTCAACCGGATATGCCGATGATATTGGCGTTGTCGCGACCGGACGAACGGAAAAATATCGTCACCTTATTGGAAGCCTACGGCGAATCGCCGCGTTTGCAAGCTAAGGCCAATCTGGTGATCGTCGCCGGCAACCGCGACGACATTCGGGAGATGGACGACGGAGCGCAGGGCGTGTTGACCGAATTGTTGCTGGTCACGGATTGTTATGACCTTTACGGTCGGGTTGCCCTACCCAAGCACCACAAGGCGGACGACGTCGCGGACATTTATCGTCTGGCGGCGGCGTCCAAGGGGGTGTTTATTAATCCCGCTTTGACCGAACCCTTTGGTCTGACGCTGTTGGAAGCGGCAGCCAGCGGTCTGCCGCTGGTGGCCACCGAAAACGGCGGCCCGGTCGACATCATCGGCAACTGCCAAAACGGCGTGTTGGTGGACCCGCTGGATAAATCCGCGATCGCCGAGGCCTTGCTGAGCATACTCGACAATGACGAGTACTGGCGGACTTTATCGGCTAACGGCCTGGCGAACGTCGTCCGTCATTACTCGTGGGAAGCGCATGCCCAAGCCTATCTCCAAAAAGTGCCGCCGTTGTTGCAGCATTTCGAACGTCTGCCAAAGACACCGCTGGTCGCCACAACCGGCCGGCTGCGGTCGCAGGCTATTTTTACCGCGCTGGATAATACGTTACTGGGGGACGACGAGGGACTGGCGCAATTTGTCAGCCTGATTCGCAAAAAGCGAAAAAAATGCCTGTTCGGCATTGCTACCGGACGACGGCTGGATTCAGTTTTAGCCATTTTTAAGAAACATCGTATTCCAGTACCGGATATTCTGATTACCAGCCTCGGTACCGAAGTCTATTTCACGCCGCAACTGATCGCGGACATAGCCTGGAGCTACCATATCGACCATCTGTGGACGCCCCAGGTCTTACGCCGGGTACTAGGCACGCTACCCGGCTTGACGCCGCAACCCAAGCGAGAACAGAGCCGCTTCAAGATTTCCTATTATTACGATAGCGAGCTTGCGCCGCCGATGGAAGAGATTCTGACTTTGTTGCGCCAACAGGAACTGTCGGTGAATCCCACGCTGTCGTTCGGGCAATTCTTGGACATCGTGCCGGCTCGCGCTTCCAAGGGACAGGCATTGCGTTATGTCGCGCGGCAATGGGATATTCCCCTGGAGCGCATCCTGGCGACGGGCGGTTCCGGCGGCGATTCCGATATGGTGGCGGGCAATACGCTGGGGGTCGTGGTGGCCAACCGCCACCGCGAGGAATTGTCGAATTTATCGGACATGGAACAGGTCTATTTCGCCGAACACTCCAACGCCTGGGGCATACTGGAAGCCATCGAACATTACGATTTTTTCCATCTTTAGCGGAGCGCCAGCGCCATGATGAATCGTCTTCTGATTTGTACCGATTTGGATCGCACCTTGTTACCCAATGGCAGTCAAACGGAGTCGCCAGGGGCGAGAGCGGCTTTCGCGCGTTTGGTTTCCCGCCCCGAAGTGACTTTGGCCTATGTGAGCGGCCGGCATCGCGAATTGGTGGAAGACGCGATCCGTGAGTATGATCTGCCATTAGCCGATTGGGTGATTGGCGACGTCGGCACCACGATCTATAAAACCAGCCCCGGAGAATGGGAACCTTGGGTCGCTTGGGAAGAGGATATCGCCGGCGATTGGCGCGGTCTGACGGCGAAGGATCTTCGGCCTTTGTTTGACGATTTGCCGAATTTGCGCTTGCAGGAAGAGGCGAAGCAAAACCGTTTCAAGCTCAGCTACTATCTGACCACGCTCAGCGATATAGAAGCCTTGCGCCAGGAAATGGCGAACCAACTGCACGCACGAAATCTGGCGGCCAGCCTGATTTACAGCGTGGACGAAGCCGCAGCCGCCGGATTGCTGGATGTGTTGCCCGCCCATGCCACGAAACTACATGCCGTGGAGTTCTTGATGCAGCACCAGAATTTCGATGTCGGCAATACGGTATTTGCCGGCGATAGCGGCAACGATCTGCCCGTGCTAATCAGT
This sequence comes from Methylomonas sp. LWB, assembly GCF_001856095.1. Taxonomy (NCBI): domain Bacteria; kingdom Pseudomonadati; phylum Pseudomonadota; class Gammaproteobacteria; order Methylococcales; family Methylococcaceae; genus Methylomonas; species Methylomonas sp. LWB. The sequence goes on along the minus strand of NZ_MKMC01000012.1, from coordinate 528,648 downwards.
GGCATTAATGCGATTCTGGTTGCCAACGCGCATGGCGATGTCGTCGCGCAATCCACGGCGCTCGCCGAGCAAAATGGAACCGGTGCCAGGTTGTATTTGGCTAAAGGAAATTTTTTAGGCATGAACGGCAACTACAGTGCGGGAATTCTTGAGGGCGTTTCGCACTTTTTCCCTTGCACGCGGGGTTGGATGGAACAAGCTAATGAGTAATTGGCGCTTTATCCAAAACGACAACAAAACCCCCATTATTTGGTTAATTATTAGTTTTTTAATCAATATTGGTATCGGTATTATTGATTTTAAACTAGGCAGGGAATTCAGTTTCTCAATATTCTACTTAATACCCATCGTATTGGTGACCTTGGCATTTGGTAGGCAGGTGGGTTTAGTATTCTGTGTCTTTGCTACCGGAACCTGGTTTATTGTCGATCAACTGAACAACGCTTCATACTCACATCCGATGATTGGCTATTGGAATGCCATCATGCGCTTTGGCTTCTTTGTAATGATTACCTGGCTTTTACCTGTATTACAAGAGCTGGAGCGCGAAAAACAAATTTCTCGCATGGACTATTTGACCGGCATTGCCAACCGTCGCTATTTTTTCGAGTTACTGCAAGCCGAGCTTAATCGTTCTCGACGCTATAAACATGTATTCACGATTGCGTATATCGACCTCGATGGATTTAAATGGGTAAACGATCAATATGGGCACTTGATTGGTGACAGGCTTCTATGTGCTTTCGTAAGTCGGGCAAAAAACATGTTGCGTAACACCGATCTCATGGCACGATTGGGAGGTGATGAATTTATATTGTTGTTGCCCGAAATGGGGCAAGATGCTGCAAAGTTTACCGTTGAAAAAATTCAGGCCGGATTATTGAACGAGATGCGTAAAAATAAATGGCCAGTCACTTTTTCCATCGGTGTATTAAGCTACCAAAGCGGCGAAATTTCGGTCGATGAGTTAGTAAAACGCGCGGATAAATTAATGTATACAGTAAAAAACAATAGCAAGAACGCAATCGCATATGGGGTTTTTGACCAATAGAATCTTTACCGATAGCGTGGCAACCTGATTTATTAGTGAGTTTTTACATCATCCCAACCATGGATTCCGCAACGACATGTATGAACAAGTCTCCCATTCGCTATTGAACGCCATTCTGGATGATCTGAAACCGGAGATTCGTCGCCAGGATCTTCGGCACTTTTACACCCGGCTGGGCGCCAATTTTTATGCGATTTATTCGCTATTTTTCACGCTGTACGGTCAGCGGGAGGATTTTAAACCGCAAATACTGCGGCTGGTGGAAACCATGGCCAAGGGCTATATCGATCGGTCCGCCGAGTTGGAGCGCATCGACATGGAGCGCGAACAGGATCACAACTGGTTTCTGTCGCAGAAATGGGTCGGCATGGCCTTGTATACCAACGGCTTCGCGGAAAATCTGGCCGATCTGGTAAGCAAGACGCCTTATTTCCAGGAACTCGGCATCAATTTGGTGCATATCATGCCGATTCTGATGTGTCCCGCGGGCAAGAGCGACGGTGGCTATGCGGTCAGCGATTTTAGACAGATCGACGACAGGCTGGGCGATCTGAATGATCTGCGGCGGGTGGCTCAGGAACTCAGAAAACGCGAAATCCTGCTGGTACTGGACATCGTGATGAATCACACCTCCGACGAACACGAATGGGCGAAGAAGGCGGCCCAAGGCGAAGGAGGCTATCAGGATTATTACTTCGTCTTCGATAACCGGGAAATTCCCGATATGTTCGAGCAGACCATGCCGCAAGTTTTCCCGGAGTCGGCACCGGGCAACTTCACCTGGAATGAGAACATGCAAAAATGGGTGATGACAGTCTTCAACGATTACCAATGGGATTTGAATTACAGTAACCCCGAGGTGTTCATCGAAATGTTGGATATTATCTTATTCTGGGCTAACCAGGGAGTTGATATCTTACGCCTGGATGCCGTCGCTTTTCTGTGGAAAAAAATCGGCTCCACCTGCCAGAATGAACGCAATGCCCATCTGATATTGCAATTGATGAAGGATTGCTGTCAGGTCACCGCGCCGGGTGTGTTGTTCATCGCCGAAGCCATCGTCACGCCGCTCGAAGTCATCAAATATTTTGGCGAGGATGCAATCATCGCCAAGGAATGCGAAATTGCTTACAACGCTACTTTGATGGCCTTGCTATGGGATGCTATAGCCACTCAAAATGCCAAACTGCTCTGTCAAGGGATAAAAAACTTGCCGGCGAAACTGGAGCGCGCCACTTGGTTGAATTATGTGCGCTGCCACGACGATATCGGCTTTGGCTTCGACGACAACGATATTCGCGCCGCGGGATACGACCCTCACGCGCATCGGCAATTTCTAGTCGATTATTTCAGCGGTCAATTCGAAGGATCTCCGGCCAGAGGCATGGTGTTCATGCGTAACGAAACCACTGGCGACGCCCGTATCAGCGGTTCGTTGGCTTCCCTGGCGGGGCTGGAAGCGGGCCGGGAAAACAATGACCAGGGCTTGATCGATTCCGCAATCCAAAAGATTCTGTTATTGCAGAGCCTGATATTGTCCTTCGGCGGTATTCCATTGCTATACAACGGTGACGCGCTCGGCGTCATCAACGATTACAGTTACCGCGACGACCCCGGTAAAAGTGACGACAACCGCTGGATACATCGACCCAAGATTAATTGGGACAGGGCCGAATTGCGCAAAAAACAAGGCACCACCGAATTTGTCCTGTTCAATGCAATGAAGAAAATGATCGCGATCCGTAAGGAAATCTCCGCGTTCGCCGACTTCAACAACCGGGAACTGGTCGACGTCGATAACGCGCATTTATTGTGTTTCATTCGTTTCGATCACCTGCGTCCTTCCGAGCGGGTGATAGTCGTCGCCAATTTCGATGCCAATCCGCAATACCTGGATCTTTACTTGCTCAAAAGCAAGGGCATCAATCCCTACGGGCAATTTGTCGATGTTTACAGCGGCGGCAAGCCGGAGCAATACGACAGACGGGTCGCGTTGCAGGGTTTTCAGTTCTATTGGTTGTCGGAAATATAAGGTGCTAGTTAAGTCGGCTTCGAATATTTCATCACCATATCGAGTATATTGACCGAGCAGGCTGAAGGCGTTCTTCACAATACTGTCGACGATAGACCTGTTGTCGACGCTTTACCGATTGTTCGACGATGGAAAATCCTAAGCTTGTTTTGTCCTGCAACCCCTGTACCGAGACCACGTTATTTAAAGTGATATTTATGAAACCGAAACCTGTTACTCACCCAAGCGTACTGAGATTGTCCGCGTTACTCTGGACAATCGTGATGGGTTCTCCTTCATGCTACGCCGCTTCGGATTTTCTTAAAGTGGATGGAGCGGATATCAAAGACAACTATGGATTGGGTCGAAAGGTTCATTTATACGGCACTAATCTGGGCGGTTGGAGGGGGCATGAACCTTGGATGTCCCCGTTAGCTGGGGCATCAAATGAATGGGATGCGCGAAGTGTTCTAACCGAGCGTTTTGGCAAGGATGCCGTGTGGGAACTTTACAATTCTTACTGGGATACTTGGATCACGGAACAGGATTTCAAGAACATCGCAGAAGCCGGTCTCAACTGTATCCGTTTGCCGGTATATGCGTTTAACCATATGGATGATGAGGGCAATTGGAGGCGGGACGATACAGGCGCCATTGATTTATCCAGAATCGAGTGGACCGTCAACAAAGCTCGGGAATATGGGCTCTACACCGTTCTTGATCTTCACGGAGCGCCAGGATCGCAGAACGGAGCCCATCACTCAGGCCGACAAAACGGCGCTTTGCTGTATTCTACCCCGCTCTATCAGAATCAACTGGTTGAGCTTTGGGAAACGCTCGCCACGCGCTTTAAGGATAATGCCGCCGTGGCGGGGTATGACCTACTGAATGAACCTTCCGAGACGTTTCCCGGCCGGATGGGATCTGGGGTGGTTAGCCTTTACAACCGTCTGTATCATGCCATCCGAGCGATTGATCCAGACCATATCATTATTATGGAAGCTATTTGGTGGTGGAACACGCTGCCCAATCCCCAAGAGAAAAACTGGGAGAACGTCGTCTATTCCTTGCATTATTACCAATGGCAAAACAATAACGATTTCGCGGTGATGAAAAACGCTGTGGATGGGTGGATACAAGACGCGCGGAAATGGGGCACCGAATATAACGTGCCGCATTTTATTGGAGAATTCACACTATTCGAAAATGCCGAATCATGGGATTACGGACTTCAGCAATTTACAGAAACCGGCAGCCATTGGACCACTTGGTCTTATAAGGTAGTAGGTCGTAATAACTGGGGTATGTACAACACAACTGAACAAAATAGCAATGTTGCCAATATTGCCACGGATGATTTCAACACGATCAAACACAAATGGAGTCAGTGGAACACGCCGGAATATTTTTCACCCAACCCGACAGTCATCAACGCCATGAAAAAAGCTACCTTAGGCAGAAACCTGAAGCGGCCCACGCAAACTGTCACCGCTAAATCAGAGAATCAGGCGGAACAAGACATTGTTGGCATGGCTAATTAAGTGTCAATGTAACGGCTGACGCTTGAAACTGGTTTGGTTGGCAATTGTACGGGCATAGGACTTTACGAATGCTGTCTTATTCTTTCGGCCAGTAGAGGAAACAGCAAAACGGAAATCATCCCGGCACTGACCAGAACGGCTGCTCGATCCGGTGCCATCAGGCCGGACGAGACCCCGATTTCGGAGATAATGACGATCATGGGCAGGCCTGTCGCGGAATAGAGTGCAAAAGGCAATCTGTCGTTTGACGCTAAAACTGGGTAGTAAAGGATTACCGGCACGCCACGAATTAGAATCAACAAACCCAATAGGCAGATGATCTGGACTGGAACCAGCGGATTCGCCCACAGTGCGCTAACGTCAAATTTCATACCGGCGACGATAAAGAAAATGGGGATTAAGAAACCATAACCGATGGCATCCAGTTTCTGCCGAAGAATCATGCCGCCGTCGCCTTTGCTGGCAAGGCCCACCACCATGCCGGCCGCGAATGCGCCGACCACCACATTCAACCCAAACTCGCCGGCTAAAACCACCAGTAGGGCCTGGAGCGCAATACAGATTCTCACCGGCAGTTGGCCACTACTTTGCATGGTTTGGGCCAGGAGATCGATTAAAGTGGAGGAGCGGGCGTTGATCGCCGTATCCGCTATCACAAAAGTAATCCCCACAAAGGCCAAGATAAAAACGGTATGCAAAAAGGTACTATGGGTCGGGATGATCAGCATGGAGACCACCATCAGCGGGCCGAATTCACCCATTGCCGCCGCCGACAGCAGCATTTTGCCGAAGTCCGTATTCAGAATGCCTTCATCTCGCAGAATCGGGGCCAATACGCCGAGTGCGGTGGTCGATAAGGCTACCGCTGCTAAAAGCGGCGGTGCCTGAATCAGGCCGATGGCATGCACGACGGACATGCAAGCCATGGCCACCGTAAACGAAAGAAACCACCCGCCAATGGCCAGCGTCAAGGGTTTGCCTTGAATTTCGCCGAGATTGATTTCCATGCCCACCATGAACAGCAAAAACGTCAAGCCCAGCTCACCTAGCATACCGACTAAACCGTCTGGTGATACCCAGTTGAAAATATGAGGGCCGATTATCATTCCAAGAAGCATTTCCGTCGCCACGACTGGCATGCGGAAGCGTGTTGGAATTCTGGCAAGCAAGGGAGAGAAAGCCGCCGCCAAGGCGATGACAAATAATGCGATACGGTAAGATTCCATAACTGTGTCTCCTAAGGGGTGCTGGCTAGAATATCAGGCGGTTTCAGTGAAATTATTACTGAATTCGTTTTTGTCGCAATTCGTTTTCCAGCAAGGCTTCATAAACGGGAGGACATCCTAACCAATTCACGATGAGCAAAGCGGTAAAACAGGCGATGAATAGCGGCAAAATCAATGCGTAATCACTGGTCATCTCGATGATTAACACGATGCCCGTTAAAGGCGCTTGTACCACTCCGCTAAAATATGCAGCCATCCCGATAACGGCAAATAGCTTAGGATCTGCATTTAATTCGGGAAAACACAATTGTGTGGTCGCACCGACCCCCCAACCCAGCAATGCGCCCAAAACCAAGATCGGCATAAAAATCCCCCCGGCCGCGCCCGAGCAGGAACTACCGATAGTCAACACGAATCGGCTGACAAAGAATAGCGCTATCGTTCCCAGTGTGAGTTCCCGGCCTACGAGAATTTCATTCACGAAATCATAGCCGCCGCCCAATAATTCGGGCGCATACCAAGCTGTGGCTGTCAGCCAGGTTGCCAAAGTCAGCCACCACATCGTTTTCGGCCAAACACTCAGGGTAACCAATCGTTGTCCCCGCAACAAGGCATGCGTGAACAAACTACCCAATACGGCGGATAGTAAACCCAAAGGAACGAATGCAATAAGAAGACTCAGCGGCGGAGCGGTGAAATTAACGAAATGAAAGGCGGGTTGTTGGCCGAGCGCCGCGCGGCACACCATATCCGCTGTCAGACAGGCCATGGCGGCGGTCACGAATTCGAGCGAAGAGCATCGCCGTTCAAGTTCTTCCAATACAAAGGTCAAGCCGGAGAGAGGGGCGTTGAATGCCGCCGTGAGCCCGGCGCCGCCGCCGGCAGCAATCAATATCGTATGCTCGGGGTTACCGTTTTTAGGCCAGATATTGGCTAGCCCTTGCCCTATGGAACTTCCCATATGTACACAGGGACCGGCGCGACCAACGACAAGGCCGCCAATGCCGCCAATGACCATGCTGATAAACTTGGTAATCAGCACCCGAAACCAGCGGAAATGGCGGTGCCCAATCAATACGCCCTTAATGTGGGGAATGCCGCTGCCGCTTGCCTCGGGTGCAAATTGTCTGACGATTCCGGCGGAGATGATTAGGGTGATTAACGCTAATCCCAGAATCATTCCAACGCCGAAGTCGGGGTTCTGATGTGATAAGTCTAAAAACTTTTTTCGAAATGCTTCTGCGCTATTCATTGCTATATGGAATGCTACCGAAGTTGCGCCGGTCGTCAATCCGAGCACAAGCGCTTGGGGTATCAAATGGTTCCGCTGCCGATTAAATTCTACCTTTGAAGCGGATTGGTGTTCTGATGGATCACGTTGCAACAAATTTCCCCCGGAGGCAGGTGATTGGCCTTCACAATCGACGAATACAGCCAAGTTACGTTTCCCGACAAAGTAAGCGATTTGAAATCGCCAGCCATATATTCGGTTGCAGCCTTACCAAACGAACCGACAATGGCTAGAGCTTCACCGAATACCTTTCTTTCTTAACGCATTCAGTCGTTTTAATCTATTGGGTCATTTGCGTTACTGACCGCATTCTAGTGATGAGGTAATGTTGAAGCAAACAATGTTTGTAGAAACGCATTGTTGCAAAGAGGGGCGGGGTCTAACGGGTTGATTTCTCGATAACATTGTTTGCGTCAGGAGGCGGCTAATCGCGAATCGTTGCAGTTAGACGATTCGCGATTTGTGAGGGTATCCTTACAAGAGGATATTTTGCCGCCTATTTGGGAGTATTGGGATGTCGACCCAAGCGACCTTGGTTGTAATAATAAATGTCTGAGCAAGACACTCTATTCGGATCCGTTTGGAAATCGTGTCCGCGGATACTTCTGGTTGAATTTTCAGAGCTTACAATGTATGAGCGGGACTTAAGGCACTGTATAACCGCTTGCCTTGTACTTTCAGCAAACCGCTTCGATTGGCTCGATTGAGCGCCTGGCTCCGGATTGTGTTGCTCGCAACCGAAGATACATAGCAAACTGACAATAAATATCACAGCTGTGCAACGCGTGAAGCTCATAAAAACCCCAATGGCCCTGACGATGTTTGTATTAGTCGAGTAATCACGACACGGAGTGCGCGATTAAAAATGACTAAACCCGGATGCCGTTACGCTTCGATACTTTCCGACGCCTCATGCGTTAACAACTCCACTAAGTCGCTGAATTCACTGATAAGCGTGATGCCCGGTTCCTCAAGCAGTTTAGGCGACTTGGGATCGATGACGAAGGCGTTATCTGCTAGCCGCAACATTTCCAAATCATTAAGGTTATCGCCGACAGCCCAAATCAGTTCGATCGGAGGTTGTGATTTATCTGTCAAGAAGCATCGCATTGCGTTGCTTTTACAAATCGGGGTAACTGAATTGACGTCGTCGGGCAAGAAAGCCGGATTGATTTGTAACTGGCCGTTGCAGACCTCCCCATCGAAAGTCAGGATATGAGCCAGCGCGAAATCAGCAAATATGCGACGTCTTATAATATCGGCAGCAACAAAATAGCTGTCGCTGACGACACCGACCATGAAACCGGCTCGCCTTGCCTGCTTGACGAATTCGATGACGCCTGGACGGATTTCCAGCGTACGAGCCACCTGTTCGAATTGCTGCTTGTGAATGAAGCGAAACAACTCGGCAATCCGCTCGCTACGAGTTATGGCATCGTCATGAGGCGTATCCAGTAGTTGCACCAAAGCCGCTTCGTTTCCGGTGTTGCGTGCCAGTTCCAGCGCAAATCGCGATGGGGTTACCGTGCCGTCCATGTCCAGCAAAAGTAAGCATCGGCGTCCCCTGCGAAGAGACAGCACATAATCGATACCGGCAGCCACTTGGCGTTGGTTCTCGTACATGGCCGTGACCTGTTCCACATGCAGGCGTCCAGCTTTTTTGGCGCGATCGAAAATGGCGCGGCTGACCTCGTTGGCCATCAGCGATAAATCTTGCAGCGGCTGGCTATCATGTTCCAACAAGCCAATGTCAACTTCCGCCAGCTTGGCGCCGGCCAAATGAGCGTCAAGCAACAGACCGGCATCGACACCATAATCATCTTCGAATCTAATGGTTTGCAACAGGCGTTTGCGTGCGGCAATGATTCCGCCCAACGGCTGAGCCAGATGCGCCAGTTCGGGGAAGAACACTTTCAGCATCGGTTTGGCGGTGAGTTCGGTAACCCGGCCGCCACCGCGTCCGAAGCGGGCTTTGACGAAGTCCGCCCCCTCGTTAAGCAGCGGCAAGCAGAGGCTGGTGACGATGCCGGGACGTAAATTGGTCAGATCGCCGTCCAGATAAACGACCAAATCATGAGTAGCCGCCGCCGCGCCGTCGCGCATCGAGACGCCTTTGCCCAACATGCTACTGGTCATGACCTTCGCACCGGCCTCTCTCGCCAGCATCGCTGTATCGTCGATGGAGCTATCGTCGACGACAATCACTTCGGCGGTAGCCGAATCTGCCAAGGCGTAAGCAACGACTTCCTGGATGCGTTTGGCTTCGTTCAAAGCCGGTATCACGACGGTCGCACAGGCGTTCGAATCGCGTTGTTGATGAGTCCGTCTGTTTTTCTTTCTCTTGACGAATACCCAGTGTCGATATTTCGATTTCATGCGCTATTCCTAGTCATTTGCAGTCCCGAAGTCGGTCCCACGGTTTCAAGTGAGCCCAATTCTGCGAGTTTCGGCTGCTAAGGTGACATCCCGGATAGTTGGAATGTTTGTCGGCTTACGCCGTTGTCGACGAAGATTGATCGATAGGGACTGGGGTGTTTTGACCGCAACACGATGCCAGCAATATGACAGAGGAGAGCCAAACCAGGCAAATCAACAATCTAACGTAAATATTTGAAAACATTTTAATTTCGTCATTTTGGCGCTTTGTTTTGTGTATCGCTGTTGGACAGAGAGCGTCTAGCGGTCGTGAAAGCGTCTTTGCTAATTCCGTTACTTGTAAGCAGTATGCGTCGGAGGCAAGTTAAGGAGCGGATTTCGTTGCGCTGTCAATTTTTGAAACCACATCAAACCATTCCAAGGCAGGTAATCCGCTCTTAGACTTGCCGAGAGCATTATAATGACCCAACAATGTTGACGCAAACATTGTTTGTGTCAACATATATATCGAGACGCCGATCTGCCAGATCTTCCGCATACTGTACGGAGCCAGCGGAAAAATTCTGAGTTCGTTATGCCCGAATCAAGCGGGCCACATTGGCTGTCAGGTGGGTAATAATGTTTTTGACACCTTAATTTTGCCGACTATAAACCGTAACCCCATGAACAAATCAGCACTGCCAACCACCAACACCGACGGCTCCAAACAATGGCCACATGAAGTCTTGAAACAATTTCGAATGATTTTTAAGGCCGTTCAGCAACACTCCCAATGGGTAGAAACGCATTGCGGCGTTACCAGCGCTCAACTGTGGGCACTCTGGGAGTTATCAAAAAATCCGGGATTGAAAGTCACCGAACTAGCTAAAGCGATGTCGATCCATCATTCCACCGCCAGCAATATGCTCGACAAACTGGCCAAGAAGGGATTAATCATGCGGGAGCGCGTTAGTCAGGACCAACGGGTTGTTACCGTGATGTTGACTCAGGACGGTATTGAACTATTAAACCAAGTAAGCTCGCCGCCGCAGGGGATTTTGCAACATGCACTATTTGCCTTGCCGGAAAATGTTCTGAAGTCTCTGGCCAAGAATCTCGATGTGCTTGTTAAAGAAATGCAAATTAAGGACGACGAAGCCGCGATGCAGCCTATTAATCCGCTGCCTAAAAAATCGCCTTCAGCCAAAAATCAAGGGTGAACGTTTAGGCCAACCCAAGCATGTTGCGGGTATGGACAATGAGAACGTGATCGACTCAAAAAGTCGATCGTTGAACGACAGAAATGGAAGAATGTATGAACGAACTAAACAAGTTTTTGCTTGGCTCATTAGCAGCTGCCGGACTAATGTTATTTTCAACCAACGTGCTTGCTGAAACTTTTTCTCAAGCCCTGGATTTGAGCGGACATTGGGTCGGATACCTCTGTGTAGGCCTGTTTGCGATCGCGTACCTCTTTGTGGTCCTTGAAGAAGTATTGGAATTACGAAAATCCAAGCCGATGATGTTGGCGGCGGCGCTGATATGGGTGGCGATTGCCCTGGTTTATAAGAACCAAGGCTTATCGTCGGTCGCCGAAACGGCGATTCGGCACGATGTTTTGGACTACGGCGAGTTATTACTATTCCTGATTGTTTCCATCGCTTACATCAATGCGATGGAAGAGAGACGCGTCTTCGACAGCCTGCGGGCTTGGTTGGTTAATCGGGGTTCGAGTTATCGTCAGTTGTTTTGGGTTACAGGGGGCTTGGCTTTTTTCATTTCCTCGGTGTCCAATAACATGACTACCGCGATGTTGATGTGCGCGGTGGTCATGGCGGTAGGCAAGGACAACCCCAAATTCGTCGGCGTATCCTGTGTCAATACCGTGGTGGCTGCCAATGCAGGTGGGGCGTTTTGTCCGTTCGGCGACATCACCACCTTGATGGTCTGGCAAAAGGGCATCATCGAATTCTGGACCTTCTTCAAATTGTTTGTGCCCTCGGTGGTTAACTTCCTGATCCCCGCCGCGATCATGCATTTCGCGATTCCCAAAACCCAGCCGGCGCCTATTCATGCCAAGGTCATGACTCGCCGTGGCGCTAAACGTATCGTAGTGTTATTTCTGCTCACCGTACTCACGGCGGTGACTTTCCAAAACAGTCTGCAACTGCCGGCGGCGGTCGGCATGATGGCCGGTCTGACTTATCTGCAATTGTTCGGCTATTTCCTGCACGTCACCCATCGCGACGAGCCGGAACTAGGGCTGGATCCAATGTCCGGCGAGGAAGTCAAGGGTAGCGCCGATGCAGATAGTTTGCGCTTTGATGTCTTTCATCATCTGGCGCGCATGGAATGGGATACCTTGCTGTTTTTCTATGGTGTCGTGCTGTGTGTGGGCGGTATGAACTTCCTCGGCTATCTACAACATTTGTCCGGTTTTCTCTATGGTGAACTGGGTGCTACCCCAGCCAACATACTGGTTGGCGTTATTTCCGCGCTGATCGACAATATCCCGGTTATGTTCGCCATCCTGGCCATGCATCCCGAAATGTCGGAAGGCCAATGGTTGTTGGTAACGCTGACCGCCGGTGTTGGTGGCAGTCTGCTCTCGGTTGGCTCTGCCGCGGGCGTGGCCTTGATGGGCCAAGCCAAGGGCGCGTACACATTCCTAACTCATCTGAAATGGGCGCCGGTGATTGCGTTAGGTTATTTTGGCGGTATCGGTGCGCACTTTTTAATGAATGCCGAGCTGTTTTGATCGCATAGAGGACTTTAACTAGTCGCAACATCATTAGGCAATAAAAGTGAAATAAACTGTTCGAAAATTTTTCGATTATTTCTTGGTGGGGAGGGGGCGAAGTCTGGCGATCGTTCAAATCGTCTTTTCCATTGAGCGTGAGTTTCCCAAGCTGTTCTCGGAAACGACGACTTCTCCTGCCCGGTTGCGAAGATCGGCGGACGCGGAAGAGAGCGCCGCTTCGGCTCCCTCCGAAATGGCGGTAAAGCCCCGAGATCGGCAACATTCGCGCAAGGCGTTTCTGATTCGACTTGCGAAAGCGAGGGTCGATTCTCCCGAGCGATTAAGCTTTTTCGGATATCACGACAGTTACCTGCTTTCCAGGCCGTATTCGGCTCGATCCATTCGGCGCTGCGTGCCGGGTTGGTCTAAACCTTCCCGCTGGTATAAAATCACGTCCTTTGCCGATTCGGTCGTTATGATCGGTTTTGGTGCTTCATCGAGAATTCCCCCGTTTAATGCCCCCAATTCAGCCCGTTAAAATACGCCTGCCGTATGTTTCGGATAGTGCAGCGCTATTTGCGCCATGGGCCGACCGGCCCTGGGCGATGTTTCTGGATAGCGGCCGGCCCGCCGATTCGCAAGGTCGCTTCGATATTCTCGCCGCCGAGCCGGAAGCCACCCTGCAGACGTTCGGAGAACTTACCCGGATCAGCCGTGGCGGCGAAATTCGCTACAGTGCCGACGATCCATTCGATCTGTTGAAGGTGGCGCTGGGCGAGCATCAGCCTGGAATCGAGGGCTTGCCGTTCTGCGGCGGGGCTATCGGGTATTTAGGTTACGATCTGGCCCGTCGTATCGAGCGCTTGCCGGCCGCGGCCCGAGATTGCGAAAACCTGCCGGAATTGGCGGTTGGGATTTATCGGTGGGCTGTCGTCGTCGACCATGAGTCGCAAGCCAGTTGGTTGACCGGATACGGTTTGAGCGATGCGGAAATTCTTGACTTGACGGTTCGGTTCAGCCGGATGCCGGAACCGGAACCGGAGACCGGCTTTGAAATCTTAAGCGAGCCGCGCTCCAATATGACCGCGTCTGACTATGCTCAGGCCCTCGCGAAAATCAAACACTACCTGAAGGAAGGCGATTGCTACCAAATCAATCTGGCGCAACGTTTCGAGAGCACGTGCCGAGGTCGGCCTTGGACCGCTTATCGGGCCTTGCGGCAAATCAATCCGGCACCGTTTAGCGCGTATTTAAATACGCCGGACGCGCAAGTGCTCAGTTCTTCTCCCGAGCGTTTCTTGCGGGTCAACGGCGGCTGCGTCGAAACCAAGCCGATCAAAGGGACTCGTCCGCGCGGCCACGATGCCGATGAAGATCGGGCTCGGATGGCCGAATTGCTCAATAGTCCGAAAGACCGCGCCGAGAATGTGATGATTGTCGATCTGTTGCGCAACGACTTGGGCAAAAGCTGCCAAAAAGGTTCGGTCAGCGTGCCGACCTTGTTCGAGATCGAGAGCTATGCCACCGTGCATCATTTGGTCAGTACGGTGACTGGCCGGTTGGCCGAAGATCAGCAGGCGATCGATCTGTTGCGGAGTTGTTTTCCCGGCGGATCGATTACCGGCGCGCCCAAGGTGCGTGCTATGGAAATCATTGAAGAGCTGGAGCCGCATCGGCGTGGCGTGTATTGCGGCGCGATCGGTTATATCGGTTTTAACGGCGACATGGATACCAATATCGCGATTCGCACGCTGGTCCACAATCGCGACACGATACGCTTCTGGGCGGGCGGCGGCATTGTTAACGACTCGCGCATGGAAGAAGAATATCAGGAGTGCTTCGATAAGGCGGCGGCCTTGCTAAAAGTGTTGGAGAAATTTCGGCGATGACACGGGTCGTCAAGCTGGGCGGCAGTTTGCTGAGCGCCGGCGTATTGCCGGCTTGCTTGGATGCGCTCGGCGGATGGGGCGAATCGTTGGTCATCGTACCGGGCGGCGGCGAGTTTGCCGATCAGGTGCGCCGGTCCCAAGCAATCTGGAACTTCGACGATGTTACCGCGCATCGCATGGCACTCTTGGCGATGCGGCAAATGGGTTGGTTGATGCACGCTCGCCGTCCGCAATTTCAGCCCGCCGATTCGGTCGCGACCCTCGCGGAAGTTTTGTCCGCAAAACGGTCGGCCATCTGGATGCCTGATCACGCCGAGTTGGATGCCGCCGGCGTTGAAGCCAGTTGGGAAGTGACCTCGGACAGTCTGGCCGCTTGGTTGGCCGGCCGCTTGGACGCCGGCGAATTGATCTTGGTCAAGTCGGCCGAAGTCGCCGACGACACGGACATCGGCCGATTGATCGGCCAGGGTATAGTGGATTCGGCGTTCGGCCGCTACAGTCGCGACGCCGGGTATCGAATCCGCATCATTCACCAAGCGTCATTTATCAACGCATGATTCATTTCATCCGATCTCTACTGAACAAGCGCTTGCGCAAGGCCTATTACCAAAGCCGGGAATCGCTGTTGGGTCATCAAAAACGCGATATCGTCGTGACCCAAGTCGAACAGGCGTGCGTGGGCTTAAAAGAGAGCCGCGATCAATTTGTCGATGCTCTGGACAAATTCAAAAGCATCGTCAATCTGCCGGAACATTCGCTGGAACAGCGCTACCAGCAACTCAAACGCCGTTACGATTTGTGTCGGAGCAAGGCCGACCAAGTCAGTCAGCGAATTCAAGCGGTGGAGGAAATCAGCGAAGCCTTGTTCGCGGAATGGGAGTCGGAATTGCTGCTGTATAGCAATCGGGTTTTGCGTTCCCGCAGTCAGCAGCAATTGAAAAAATCCCGGCAGCAATATGCGCGGCTGCTGAAATCCCTACAAAATGCGGAAAGCCGGATGCAACCGGTGTTGGCGGCGTTTCAGGATCAAGTGTTGTTCCTGAAACACAATCTGAATGCCCATGCCATTGCCGCGCTGCGTCACGAGTTTGTCGAAATGGGTCTGGATATTTCCCGGTTGATCGACGTGATGGAAAAGACGATAGGCGAGGCCAGCCAGTTCGTTGCGGTGCTCGTCGAGCAAAAACAACTGCCGGCGCCGGCCTCGATATCCAAACGATAATTACATCGAGTGCATTTTGTAATCCACGCGGTGAGGGTACTGCTTATCACGCGGATCGGGGGCTTTTTTCCGGTTTTGATCGATACGTTCTTGCGAGTATTGGGCAATCATCTGATCCCAGTTGGCGTATTCTTCGTAATCCTTGCTGCCGGCTGCCTTGCGTTTGGCAAATAGCTCCTTACCCTTTTCGATCAACTGCTCCGGCGTTTTGCCGTCGATCTCGTTCAAAAACTCGCCGTTATCGCGGATTTCGTCGCGCAGGGTCCAAAAAGACACTTCGAATTCGATGCGTTGATCAAGCGGCAGTTTTTCCTTGATATGGCTGATCGAACGGTTGACGGTTTTCATGCTGCTACCGTTGATCTGGTTGCTTTTGTTGCAACCGCTCGCCACGGCGCCCAGCAATAAAACGAAAAGAATCGACGCGATTTTCATGATGTAGCCCCCCAACGGCTAAATGAACAAACCCGGATTTTGTATTTATAATGGTTCCGGTTACCCAACAAACTTATTTACTCGGAAATTTTAACGGCACAAGCTTACCACATGCTGGAATTTATCCAACACCTCAAACAGCGCTATCAGATCGTGCTAGGTCGGATGGATAAACGAAGTCCTCGTTATCTGGATTACCAGCAACGCGCCGACCAGCTGCTGTTCGCCGAGGCTTTTATCCGGAAGGGACGCCTGATTGCGGAGCATCCGGATTTGCCGATGCAGATCGCGGTGATCGGGCCGACCCAGTCCGGTAAAAGCTCCACCGTGAACTTGCTGCTGAACAGTCATCAAGCCGGCGTCAGCCCTTTAGCGGGTTACACCGTGCAGGCCCAGGGCTTCTGTCATGCGGTGTCCGCCGAGGCCATGCCGGGTTTGCAAGCCTACTTCGGTCGTTTCGAGCGGGTGGCGGTCGGCGAATTGGCGCCGGGCCGCTTGGATTGTTACGCGATCGGCACCAGTCCGTTACGTTCGCCGTTATTACCACCCTGTGTGTGCTGGGACACGCCCGACTTCGACTCCATCGATGCTGCCGACTACCGCGAGGGCCTGGTGCGAGCCATCGCACTGGCGGACGCAGTGATTTTGTTGGTCAGCAAGGAAAAATACGCGGATCAGTCGGTCTGGGACATCATGAGCATTTTGGAGTCGCTGCGGCAGCCGACTTTGATCGTCGTCAACAAGTTGGGCGAAGGTCAGGAAGCCGTCATTATCGACTCGCTGGCCGAAAAATGGCGCGCCGCGCGCCGCGACCCGGTACCGAATGTCGTGCCGCTGCATTTTCGAAGATTGCCGGACCAGCCGAGTTGGCCTAGGGCTGCGGAGCAGGCGGTATTGGAACTGGTTAAATCGGTCTCGCGCCGTAAACACAGCCAATACCAACAACAGCTTTTGACGCGTTTCTGGCCGCACTGGCTGGAGCCGGTGTATGCCGAGCATCAATCGCAACGTCACTGGCGGACGTTGGTCGATCAGTGTCTGGCGCGGGCACTCAAGGACTATCAACGCGATTATCTGAACCATCCGCATCATTACGAAACCTTTCAACAGGCCGTATTGAACCTGTTGACCTTGCTGGAAATCCCCGGTTTGGCGGGATTGTTGGCCAAAACCCGCCGGGCGATGACTTGGCCGATGCGTAAATTGTTCGGTTCAAAATCCGCTGCCGTCAGCGCCAGCCAGGAGATCGCTGTGTTAACGCAGATCGGCGATCACGTGATGATCCAATTGGCGGACCGCCTGCTGGAAATCGCCGAAACCGAAGCGGACGATGCCCGCTGGTGGAAGGAAACCAGCGGCGCGTTACGGCAACAGCGCGGCGACATTTCCAGCGCTTATCAACGGGCGGTGCTGAATTACCACGGCGATTTTCAGCAAGACGTCGAAGCCGCCGCCCAGCGCCTGTATCGCAAATTGCAAGAACAGCCGCTGATTCTCAACAGTTTGCGCGCCACGCGGGCGACCACCGACGCCGGTGCGGTGCTATTGACTATCCAGGCCGGCGGCATTGGTCTGCATGATTTGGTGCTGATGCCGTTGATGCTGACCGCGACCTCGCTGCTGGCGGAAAGTACGCTGGGCGGTTATATGGCGCGCGTCGAGGCGGATTTAAAGCAACATCAACTTCATACCGTCAACGCCGCGCTGTTCGAGCACTGTTTGCAACGGCGTCTTTATGCGCTGCCTGGGCAAATTGCCAGCAACAGCCGGTTCGATATCGACGAAACCGAATGTCGGCAAGCCGAACAAGCCTTGCAAGATAAAAAGCATGGATTACGAATACTCTGAATTACTGGGTCGCGCTCGCCGGTGGAGCGAAGCGGCCGTCGCGGCACAGCGCCTGCCGCTCGAACAGGCGGACTGGTTGGCGCAACTGGATAGTCCAATCGCGTCCAGCTTGTTCCCGCAAGCCCAAGGCGACGCAGGCCGGCCGATGATCGTTGCCTTCATGGGGGGGACCGGTGTCGGCAAAAGCAGTTTGCTGAATCGATTGGCGGGCCGGGCGATCGCCAAGGCCGGCATCGAAAGGCCGACCTCGCGCGAAGTCACGCTGTATCATCACCGCGGCCTGACATTGAATGAACTGCCCGACGGGTTGCCCTTGGACCGGATTAAGATCGATCACCACGACGACGACGCGCAGCGCCATATTGTTTGGATAGACATGCCCGATTTCGACAGTGTCGAAGCCGCCAACCAAAAACTGGTGCTGAATTGGCTGCCGCATATCGATGTGCTGCTGTACGTAGTCAGTCCCGAGCGCTATCGCGACGGCAAGGCCTGGCGCCTGCTATTGGCCGAGGGCGCCAAGCATGCCTGGTTGTTCGTGATGAATCAGTGGGATCGCGGCCAAGCGGCGCAATACGAGGACTTGCGGCGCCAACTGGCGTTGGCGGGTTTTGCCGATCCCTTGCTGTTTCGCACTAGTTGCGTGCAACCGGACGGTGACGAATTTCCGGCGTTGCTGGTCAAACTGGCGGAACTGGCGGGTGGTCATGCGATGCGGCAAATGCAGCGTCGCGGCGAACGCCAGCGAAAACAAGCGTTGTCGACGACCTTGCGTCACTTGGAAAAGCTGTTGGCCGAACGCGATTACCCGGCTCTGCAACGGCAATTGGAAACGCGCTGGCAGCGCGCGGAAACCGACCTCGCTGCCGGACTGGCCTGGCCGCTGACGCAACTGGCCAAGGCACGGGCCGAACCGGGCGGTCAAACCGCCGATATTAAGCTTTGGGACGATTGGGCGCAGACGCTGTTCGGCGATTTGTTGGACGACGTGGCGCTGCAAGCGTCGCAAGCCGGCATTCCACCCCGGCCGTTGCGCGCGGCACTACAAGATTTGCGCGACACGGCAGGCGCCAAGGTGGTCGCGCAAACCGAACTGGCCGGCCGGATGGCTCTGTTGAACCCTGGCAATCGTCCGCAACGGATCGGCTTAGGGATCGCCACGGTCGCCGCGACCGCTTTGCCGCTGGCGGCGATGGCGGCCGTGGGTTATCAGGTTTACTTCGGCTATTACCTTGGCGCGACCGGTGACGGCGCGTATTTGGGTAGCGATTTCGCGATACATAGCGCCCTGTTAATCGGTCTGAGTTGGTTGATACCCAATTTTGCGCGGCGACAATTGCAGCCGTCGCTGCAAAAAGCCGCCCAGCGCGGCCTGCAAAAAGGCCTGCAACAGTCCTTGGCCGGCTTGTGGGCGGAAATAGGCGCAAGCTTGGGACGCGAACACCAGGAAAATCAGCGGCTTTTGGAGCAGCTCCGTGAAATCGCGCGCGATTGTACGCCGGGCGAGGAAGAAAAGATCGTCAAACAGAGTCTACTGGGTAGGACCTTGCCGGACCGCGAGTCGGCTTGATCTCGCCGATTCGACGACTCAGGAGTCGTCGGTGCTTAGCGCCAAATTGGCCAATTGTTGCAAGGCTTCCTGATAGTGTTCGGCGGAATCCGCTCTGACCGTTGCATGCGCGACCTTGCGGCCCTTGCGCGGCGTCTTGTCGTAGAGATGCAGATGGGCGTTGGCGATGCCGAGCACTTGCGCGTCGCCGGCGACGCCGCCGATAAAATTCACCATGCCGGCGTGACCTCTGGTGCGCGTTGACCCCAGCGGCAAATCCAGAATAGCCCGCAAATGATTTTCGAATTGACTGGTCTCGGCGCCTTCGATGGTCCAGTGGCCGGAGTTATGTACCCGAGGCGCGAATTCGTTCGCCAGCAATTCATTGCCGACCGCAAACAACTCCAAGGCTACCACGCCGACGTAATCGAGTTTTTCCAGTAAGCGCGTCGCATAGTCTTCGGCCAGCTTCTGCAACGGATCGCCACTGCGGCATTCGGCGATGCGCAATATGCCGCCGCGATGCTGGTTTTCGGACAGCGGGTAAAAGGCAATGTCGCCGGATGGACGGCGGGCCGCGATGATCGACACTTCGCGCTCGAAACCGACGAAGCCTTCGACGATGGAAGGTGCGTCTTGCATCGCCAACCAAGCAGTTTCGAGTTGTTCGGCCGATTGGATAAAGATCTGGCCCTTACCGTCGTAACCCATGCGCCGACTTTTCAAAATCGCCGGGTAGCCGATATCGGCCATGGCCCTCGCTAGATCTTCCAGGCAATCCACGGCGGCGAACGGAGCTGTGCGCATGCCCAGTTCCTGGAAAAAATTCTTTTCCAGCAGCCTGTCCTGAGCGACAGCGAGCGCGCCGGCCGGCGGATAAACCGTGGTGTGACTGGAAAGGTATTCGGCGACGTGGGCGGGCACGTTTTCGAACTCGTAAGTGACGATGTCGGCTTTTTCGGCCAGTTGCGCCAGCAATGCCGGGTCGTCGTAAGCGCCCAGCAAATGTTCGCTCAAACCGCCGGCGCCGGCGTGGATGTCGGGATCGAGCACGACGAATTGCAAACCGAGCGGATAGCCTGCCAGCGCGATCATTCGGGCGAGTTGGCCGCCACCCAAGATACCGATTTTCATCCGGCCACCTGTCTCGGGTCGGGCGTGGCGATCACGCTGTCGGTTTGTTGGCGGCGATAGGCGTCCAGCGCCGGCCGATATTGCGGATGTTTATTGCTGATAATCGCCGCGGCCAACAGTGCGGCATTGATGGCGCCGGCCTTGCCGATCGCTAAAGTGCCGACCGGAATGCCGGCCGGCATTTGCACGATGGACAACAAGGAGTCCATGCCGTTGAGCGCCTTGGACTGTACCGGCACGCCAAGCACCGGCAACGCGGTCTTCGCGGCTGTCATGCCCGGCAAATGCGCGGCGCCGCCGGCGCCTGCGATGATGACTTCTAGGCCCTTGGCCTCGGCGGATTCGGCATACTGAAACAATTTGTCGGGCGTGCGGTGGGCGGATACCACTTCGACCTCGTGTGGAATGTCCAGATGTTCCAGGGTTTGCGCGGCATGTTGCATGGTTTCCCAATCCGACGTGGAACCCATGATGATGCCTATCAATGCAGTCATGCAAAATCTCCGGTGCTTGCAATCAATCAAGGCGGGCGATTATCGCACAATCGGGCGTTTTTCCGTGCCGGCGAATTGCGGATTCCGGTGGCCTTAATGTTAAGATAGCGCGCCTCGTAAACCTGGAGCCTTGCGCCGAACATGGAAAATTCGCAAACCGTCATGCTGGAAGCCCGGGGATTAGCGTGTTCGCGCGACGATCGCCTACTGTTTTCCGGTTTGAGTTTCGAATTGGCGGCCGGGCAGGCCTTGCTGTTGGAGGGCGCCAACGGTTGCGGCAAGACTTCGCTATTGCGGATTCTTTGCGGTTTTCGCGAACCTGACGCCGGCGATATTTTTTGGACCGGCGAGCGTCTGGAAGAGGGCGCCTACCATCGCGACATGGCCTACGTCGGCCACGCCGACGGTACCAAGAAGGAATTGACCGTGTTGGAAAACCTGCGTTTTGCGTTGGCGATGAAGGCCGATGGTGCCTATCGGATTGACGACGCCCTGGCAAAAGTCCAACTGGCCGGTTTCGACGATAACCCGGTGCACACTTTGTCGGCGGGGCAAAAACGCCGTTTGTCGCTGGCGCGCTTGTTGATCACCGCCAATCGGTTGTGGATACTCGACGAGCCTTTTACGTCGCTAGATCGTCAGGGCATACGCTTAATCGAATCGCTGATCGCGGAACACGTCGCCGGCGGCGGCTTGGCGGTATTGACCTCGCACCACGATCTCAGGCTACCCGACATCGAATTGAAAACCATCCATCTGCAAGCATGCCATTGATTCAAGCTTTCTGGGCCATCGTCCGCCGGGATTTGATGCTGGCCTTTCGACGCCGCGCCGAAATGGCCAATCCGTTAATGTTCTTTGTGTTGGTGGTGACCTTATTTCCGTTGGCGATCGGCGCCCAGCCGAATTTATTGCAAGCGGTGGCGCCTGGCGTGATTTGGGTCTCGGCGCTATTGGCAACCCTGCTGTCGCTGGACGGCTTGTTTCGCAGCGACTTCGAGGACGGCTCGCTGGAGCAAATGCTGATCAGTCCGCAACCGCTCTCGGTATTGGTGCTGGGCAAAATCGCCGCGCACTGGCTGGTTACCGGTTTGCCGTTGTTGCTGGTGGCGCCGTTGCTAGCGGTGTTTTTGGGCCTGCCGGAACGGGCGATGGGAACTTTGTGGCTGAGCTTGATCATAGCTACTCCATTATTGAGTCTAATCGGCGCGGTTGGCGTGGCTCTGACTGTCGGTTTGCGGCGCGGCGGCATGCTGTTGTCGTTGTTGGTGTTGCCGTTGTACGTGCCGGTGCTGATTTTTGCCAGCGGCGCGGTAGACAGGGCCGCCGGCGGTTTGCCGGTTTCGGCGCAATTGAATATTTTGTTGGCGATGTTGTTGGCGGCCCTCGTGTTAGTCCCGCTGCCGACCGCCGCCGCGTTAAAAATGAGTGTGAATTGAGTAATGTCCGTGATTCCAGCGCCGGTTAGCCGGTTTTTTCATCGAACCTCGTCGCCGCCGCATTTTTATGCTTTGGCCGACCGCTTCATTCCGTGGCTGACCGCGATCTTTCTGGTGTTGTTGGGTGCGGGCCTTTACAGCGGCTTGATACTGGCGCCCACCGATTACCAACAAGGCGAGAGTTACCGCATCATGTATATACACGTGCCGGCCGCTTGGATGTCCTTATTCATCTATGTGCTGATGGCGGTCATGGGTGCCATCGCGCTGGTTTGGCGCATGAAATTGGCGGAAGTGATGTTGATCGGCAGCGCGCCAATTGGCGCAGGTTTTACCTTCGTGGCGTTGGTCACCGGCTCGTTGTGGGGCAAACCGATGTGGGGCACCTGGTGGGTTTGGGATGCGCGATTGACGTCGGAGTTGATCCTGCTGTTTCTTTATTTGGGCTTGATCGGCTTGTACGGCGCGATCGAAGACAAACGCAGCGCGGCCCGCGCCGTTTCGATCCTAGCCTTGGTCGGCGTCGTTAATATTCCGATCATTCATTATTCGGTGGAATGGTGGAATACCTTGCACCAACCGGCGACGGTCGGCAAGATGGGTAAACCGTCCATCCATATTTCGATGTTGATTCCGCTGTTACTGATGGCGGTGGCTTTCAAGTTTTATTATCTGATCGCGGTGCTGCAAGCCGCCAAACTCGAATTGCTAAAGCGCGAGCCCAATTCGCAATGGGTTAGGGCCTTGATGGAGAAGCAAGCATGACGCTGCAAAGCTTTTTGGAGATGGGCGGTTATGCCTGGTATGTCTGGCCGTCCTACGGCATTACCTTCTTGGTGTTGCTGATCAATGTGTTGTGGCCGATCGTGCAGCGCAAGCAGTTTTTCCGCCAGTTGTGGCTCAAGCAAAAGCGCGGTCAACAACGATGAAACCGATTCGAAAACAACGCTTGCTGCTGATCGGTTTGATGTTGGCGGGACTGGGTTTGGCCGCCACTTTCGCGCTGAAAGCCTTCAACGAAAATCTGATGTATTTTTTCTCGACCTCGGACGTCAAGGCCGGCAAGGCTCCGGATAATGCCGCGTTTCGCTTGGGTGGCATGGTGGTCAAGGGCAGCGTCGAACGACCGGGCAAGGATTTGCTGGTGCGCTTCAAACTCAGCGATTTTAGCCAGGAAGTCGTCGTCGAATACAGCGGCATCTTGCCCGACCTGTTTCGGGAAGGGCAGGGCATCGTCGCCAAGGGCCGACTGGACCCGAATGGCGTATTCGTCGCCGAGGAAGTGTTGGCCAAGCACGACGAAAACTACATGCCGCCGGAAGTGGCCGGTAGCTTGAAAAAACCGGCGGGGCAACCATGATTCCGGAAATCGGCCATTTTTCATTGATACTGGCGCTGGGCATGGCGATCGTGCTGGGCCTGCTGCCGATTGTCGGCGCCGGCCGTAACATCGCCGGCTGGGTGCATGTCGCCAAACCGGCGGCCTTCGGACAGCTGCTGTTCATGGCGTCGGCCTACGCTTGTCTGACTTATAGCTTTGTTGTACACGATTTTAGCGTCGCCTATGTCGCGCAAAACTCCAATACCGCATTGCCGTTTTTGTACTTGATCTCCGGGGTGTGGGGCGCTCACGAAGGCTCGTTGTTGCTTTGGGCCTTGACCTTGGCGATTTGGACCGGCTTGGTCGCGGCTTTTAGCGCCAAGATTCCCGATACCACGCGCGCCAGGGTGTTGGGCGTGATGGGCTTGGTCAGCATCGGTTTTCTGTTGTTTCTATTGTTGACCTCCAATCCGTTCGACCGGTTGTTCCCGGCCCCGGCCGAAGGCCGCGACCTAAATCCGCTATTGCAGGACCCCGGCTTGGCGGTGCATCCGCCGATGTTGTACATGGGCTATGTCGGTTTCTCGGTGGCGTTCGCGTTTTCGATCGCCGCGTTGTTGGAGGGGCGATTGGACGCCGCCTGGGCGCGTTGGTCGAGGCCGTGGACTAACGTCGCCTGGCTGTTCTTGACGCTGGGCATCACCTTGGGCAGTTGGTGGGCCTATTACGAGCTGGGGTGGGGAGGCTGGTGGTTTTGGGACCCGGTCGAGAATGCCTCCTTCATGCCCTGGCTGGTCGGTACCGCGCTGATTCATTCTTTGGCTGCCACCGAAAAACGCGGTGTGTTCAAAACCTGGACTGTGTTGTTGGCGATTTTCGCGTTTTCGTTGAGCTTGCTCGGTACCTTTTTGGTTCGGTCCGGAGTGTTGACCTCGGTGCATGCCTTTGCCAGCGATCCGGCGCGCGGGGTATTCATTTTGGTGTTTTTGGCGACCGTGGTGGGCGGTTCTTTACTGTTGTATGCAATCAAGGCCCCCAACGTGAAAAGCTCGGCGAGCTTCGATTGGGTGTCCCGGGAAACCGTGTTGTTGGTCAATAACGTGCTGTTGGTGGTGACCGCCGCTAGCATTCTGCTCGGCACCTTGTATCCGTTGGTGATAGACGCGCTCGGCTTGGGTAAGCTGTCGGTTGGTCCGCCGTATTTCAACGCGGTGTTCATTCCGCTGATGGCGCCGCTAGCATTGGTGGTCGGCTTGGGGGTTTTGCTGCGCTGGAAATCCGACGACTTCAAGAGCTTGACCGTTAAGCTGCGCGGCTTGGCGGCGGCATGTCTGCTATTGGCCGTTGCCGCCCCGCTGGCGATGCCATTCTATTCCTGGGCGGCGGCAGTGGGCAGCGCCCTGGCGCTGTGGACCTTAGCGGTGTCGGGTGCCGCTTTCCAACACCGCATCCAAACCTGGTCCTGGGAGCGTTTGAAACAAATTCCGGCCGGTTTTTACGGCATGACGGTGGCCCATTTGGGTATCGCCGTATTCGCGATCGGCATCACCTATACCTCGGTGTACAGCATCGAACGCGACGTGCGTTTGGCGCCGGAAGAAACCCTGGATTTGTTCGGCTACGTGTTTCAGTTCCATGGGGTCAAACAGACTCAGGGTCCAAATTATCAAGCCGAGCAAGGCTTTCTGACCGTCAGCCACGAAGGCCAAATCGTCGCCGAATTGGCGCCGCAAAAGCGGGTTTATCGTGTCCAAAAAATGCCGATGACCGAAGCCGCAATAGATGCCGGCGTGTTTCGCGATCTGTTCGTCGCGTTGGGCGAGCCCTTGGACCAGCAGGGAGCCTGGAGTTTGCGGGTTTATTATAAGGCCTTCATCCGTTGGATTTGGATGGGCGGCGTGTTAATGGCAGTGGGCGGCTTATTGGCGGCCTGCGACCGTCGCTATCGCATGGCGGGTATCAAGAGTCAGGAGAGCCGATGAAATACGTTTTACCGCTATTGCTGTTCATTGGCTTATCGGTATTTTTGGCGATCGGTTTGAAACTGAATCCTCGGGAAATTCCGTCGCCGCTGATCGACAAACCGGCACCGGCATTCAACTTGCCGGTATTGGCCGAGCCAATTAAGACCCTGACTCCCAATGATTTGAAAGGCAAGGTTTGGTTGCTGAACGTTTGGGCGTCGTGGTGCATTTCCTGCCGCGAAGAACATCCGCTGCTGGTCGAGCTGGCCAAGCAAAACCGGGTCACGCTGATTGGATTAAATTACAAGGACGAAGCTCAGGCCGCCGGACTTTGGCTGGGCAAACACGGTAACCCTTATAACGCCAGCGTCATGGACAGCGACGGCCGCATCGGCATTGACTACGGCGTTTACGGTGTGCCGGAAACCTTCGTGATCGACAAGCGCGGCGTCGTGAGGCATAAACACACCGGACCGATTCAACCGGCCGATCTCGAACAAGTGTTATTGCCGATGATAGAACGTCTGGAAGGGGAGCCTTCATGAAACGCGCGGCCCTGCTGAGTCTGATGCTGATGGCCTCAACGGCCTTCGCCGCCGTGGAGTATCGGGATTTTTCCCAACCCGAGCAAGAACAGGTCTATCAGACCTTGATTTCGGAATTACGCTGCCTGGTTTGCCAAAATCAAACTATCGCCGATTCCAACGCCGATTTGGCCAAGGATTTGCGCGAACAGGTTTATCAAATGCTGCGCCAGGGTAAATCCCGCGCCGATGTGGTCAATTTCATGACCGAGCGTTACGGCGATTTCGTGATGTACAAACCCGCTTTCAATCTTAAAACCGTATTGCTTTGGCTAGGACCTGCGTTATTCTTGGCTGGTGGTTTGATCACGGTAATACTGGTGGCACGCCGCAAGCGGACCGGGCGAGCAACCGAACTTGACGCCGCGCAAAAAGCCCGGCTGCAAAAACTATTGGGCGAGGGCGAAGACGCGTGACGACTGAATTCTGGCTTTGGATAGCCGCGCTTTGCGCCGTGGCGCTAGCGATTTTGCTGCCACCGTTGTTTCGAAGAGCGCCGATTTCATCGGCCGACGGCGCGCAACGCAACACCGACATCGCTCGCCAACAAGTGGCCGAACTCAAGCAACAATTGCAAAGCGGCGCGTTGTCGCCGACGCAGTACGAAGCCCAATACAATGATTTGCAGTTGTCCGTGCTCGACACCTTGGACGACCAAGGCCGGGGGACCACGATTGGCTCTGCCGGTCGCTGGGTTGCCGTGCCGATTGCAATATTGCTGCCGGTGGGCGGCTTGTTACTGTACGGCATGCTCGGCGAACCCGAGGCGATGAAGAAGGCCGAATGGCAAGCAACCAATCAAAAGCTGGCCGACAACGTCCAAACCATGGTGCAGCGCTTGGTTGATCGCTTGCAACAACAGCCGGACGATGTGGAAGGCTGGATGATGCTGGGCCGATCCTTCGTATACATGCAGGAGTATCAAAAAGCGGCCGAGGCCTTCGGCGAGCTTAATCGGCGCAAGCCGGGCGATCCGGCGGTGATGCTGCGCTACGCCGACGCCTTGTCGATGGCGCGCAACGGCCGTATGAGCGGCGAACCGGCCGACTTGGTCTTCAGGGCCCTGGAGCAAGTCCCGGAAGATCACACCGCACTGTGGCTGGCCGGGATGGCCAAGGCGGAGGCCGGCGATTTTCGGCAGGCCATCGTTTATTGGCAAAAGCTTTCTAAATTATTGCCGGCCGATGACGAGGCTCAACAACAGTTGGCCAATATGATGCGGATGGCCGAAGCGGAAATGGTCAAAGCGCCGCCTTCTAACGCAGCATCCGCGCCGAACGTCGAAATTTCGGTGCGCGCGTCATTGGCGAACGGCCGGACCGCGCCGGCGGATAACACGGTATTTATCTACGCCCAAGCGGCCAACGGCCCCAAAATGCCGTTGGCCATCGTCCGCAAGCAGGTCGCCGACTTGCCGATTGACGTGGTGTTAAACGACAGCATGGCGATGCAACCGCAGTTGCATTTAGCCGACTTTCCGAAATTGCGCATCGTTGCCAGAGTCTCCAAGTCCGGCAATGCGATGCCGGCCGCCGGCGACTTGATCGGCAGCGCCGAACTGAACTTGGCCGATGCCAACCGGCGGGTCAATGTCACCATCGACCAAGAAGTGAAGTAATGGATCAATCCATCCAATTCGACCTGGACCTGATTCACCGCTACGACAAATCCGGTCCGCGCTATACCTCGTACCCGACCGCGTTGGAATTGCACGAGGGCTTCGGCGAGGCGGAATATCTCAAGCATATCGAAAAATCCAATGCGGCCGGCGGGCCGCTATCCCTGTATTTCCACATCCCGTTCTGCGACACGGTATGTTTTTATTGCGCCTGTAACAAGATTGTGACCAAAAACCGGTCACATTCGGTACCGTATCTGGACAATCTGGTCCGGGAAATCGAAATGCAGGGCGACTTATTCGACGGGTCCCGTCCGGTCAACCAATTGCACTGGGGCGGCGGCACGCCGACCTTTTTGAATTTCGAACAAATGCAACGCTTGATGGACGCGACCCGCCGGCATTTTAATCTGCGTAGCGACGACGGCGGCGAATACTCGATCGAAGTCGATCCGCGCGAAACCAACGATAGAACCATCGCGCAGTTGCGAGAATTGGGTTTTAACCGCATTAGCCTGGGATTGCAGGATTTCGACCCGGCGGTCCAAGCCGCGGTCAATCGCTTACAGAGCAAGGAACAGACCTTTGCGGTCCTGGAAGCGGCTCGGACGGAAGGGTTTCGTTCCACCAACATCGATTTGATCTACGGTTTGCCGTTGCAGACCGAAACCAGCTTCGCGGATACCTTGGATCAAGTACTGGCTTACGCGCCGGACCGCTTCTCGATCTTCAATTACGCTCACATGCCCAGCCGCTTTAAAACCCAGCGGCAGATCAACGAAGCCGATTTACCGCCGCCATCGGTCAAGCTGGATATTTTGCAAATGATCGGCAGGAAACTAACCGACGCCGGTTACGTATACATCGGCATGGATCATTTCGCCAAGCCAGACGATTTGCTGGCGGTAGCGCAACGCGAAGGCAAGTTGTATCGAAACTTTCAAGGTTACTCGACCCACTCTGACTGCGATCTGATCGGATTCGGTATTACGTCAATCGGCCGGGTCGGCGATGCGTATATCCAGAACGTTAAGGAACTGGACCCATACGCCGCGCGGATTTCCCAAGGCCGGCTAGCGGTGTTTCGCGGCGTCGAATTGGATGACGACGACAAGTTGCGGCGCGCCGTGATCACTCAGTTAATCTGCCACTTCGAATTGTCTTTCGCGGTTATCGAACGGGAATTCTCGATCCGCTTCGCCCATTATTTCGCGCCGGAATTGGAACATTTGCGGGTCATGCAAGGTGACGGGCTGTTGAGTCTCGACGACGCTGGCGTCCAGGTCTTGCCCGCCGGCCGCTTGTTGATTCGGAACATTTGCATGGTATTCGACAAGTACCTTGTCCAAAAACAACAGCAATTTTCCAGGGTAATTTAAGCGCCGCGTCGGGTTGAATCTCGGACTCCACGGCTTGTTTGTGTTTGGGGATTTCCGCCGGTCTCGCCTTACCGACAGGGATAGGTGCAATGCAAAAGTTATCCCCGGCTACCCGACCCGTTACTAACTGCGGCAGGTGCCCGCTGACTGAGTTCGCCGCTAATTTTGCCAGCTAGACTTGGGTTTTCGGCTACGCTTGTAGGCCACATACCATTGTAAAAGGAGCTGGAGCGTATGTCGGCACAACCTCTATCGCTGCGTTTCACCGGAAACGGGAGCGAATATTTTCGAATCTGGATCGTCAATCTGTTGCTCAGTATCGTGACCTTGGGTATTTATTCGCCGTGGGCCAAGGTCAGGCGCAACCAGTATTTTTACCGGCATACCTTACTCGCCGACAGCGGCTTCGATTATCACGGCGACCCGAAGTCGATATTGAAGGGTCGAGTAATCGCGGTGCTGCTGTTTGGTTCCTATTCTTTTTTCAGCCGTTTCGACCCGACCATCGCGGCCGTGATTTTTCTGGCGATTTTAGCGGTGCTGCCGTGGTTGCTGGTGCGGTCCTTGCGGTTTCGCTTGCATAACACTAGCTATCGCGGCTTGCGGTTCGGTTTTCACGGCCAGACCGGCCCCGCTTATTGGTATCTGTTGGGGGCGCCGTTTTTGGGCGGCGCCACGCTGGGCTTGCTCTGGCCGTGGGCGCAACAGCGCATGACGGTTTACACCCGCGATCACAGCAGTTTCGGCTCCGCGCGCTTCAAGTTCGAAGCCACTGTCGGGGCGTTTTACAAAATCTATTTCTGGGTGTTCTTGCTGGCGGTGCTGATGTTTGCCGGCGCGGCCGCGGCCATGACGCTGGTTCTGTCGTCCGGTGCGTTTCCGCTGGAAGGCCAGAATCAGGCTGGCGTGATTGGCGGCGTCGCGGCATTGTTAACCTATTTCGGCCTGTTGGTAATCGTCTATCCCTTTGTATCGGCGCGAATGCAAAATCTGATGTGGGGACATACCCGGCTCGGTGCGCACCGCTTCGCCGCGCGGGCCAGAGCGCGCGACTTGTTGTGGATCATGATCAGCAATGTGTTGCTGATCGGCTTGTCGTTGGGGCTTTTCAAACCGTTCGCCGATATCCGCCTGGCTCGCTATCGTCTCGAATGCACGAGTTTGTTACCGGGCGGCAGCCTTGCCGATTTCGTCGGCGGACTGCAAAGCCAGGCGGGCGCGGCTGGCGAGGAAATCGCCGATATTTTCGATTTCGATATCGCGTTGTGAAATCGGTCGCCGGCATTTATTTCGACGGCCGGCAGGCGATAGCCCATCGGGTCGTTCTCAGCGTCGAAGCCGGCCACTTGCAATTGCGAGGCGAAACCGTAAATCGTAGCGAGCCACTCACCGCGCTAACGATACCGGCACCGCTCGGCCGTTCGCCGCGTTTGATTCTATTCTCCGACGGAGCCCGCTGCGAAGTGGCGGATTCGGTCGGTTTCGCCGACTTGCTGCCGGAGCGGGCCGACGGTTGGTTATCAACCTTGGAAAGTCATATCGTCGCGGCGATAACCGCCGTATTGTTATTGCTGGGATTGGCGATTGCCGGCTATCGTTGGGGCTTGCCTTATGCGGCCGAGACAGTCGCGGAAAGGCTGCCGGCCGAGATGTTGACGGAAATGGACCATCAGTTGTTCGCCAGCCTCGACCAACATTGGTTGCAGCCCAGCGGCGTGCCGGAATCGCGCCGCGCCGACATCCAGGCCAAAGCATTTAGTTTGGCACCGCATGCCGAGGTCCGGCTGGCGTTCCGCGCCAGCCGTCAGCTTGGCGCCAACGCCTTTGCGCTGCCCGGAGGAACGGTGTTGGTGCTGGACGATTTGGTCGGCCTTACAGCCAACGACGACGAGATCGTCGCAGTGCTGGCGCACGAATTCGGCCATGTTCGCGAGAAGCACGCCTTGCGGCAGATGTTACAAGCCACTGTGGTTGGCTTGGCATTGGCGGCCTATCTGGGCGACATCAGTAGTCTATTGGCGGCGGCTCCCGCGGTATTGCTGGAGACCGGATATTCGCGCGATTTCGAGCGTTCCGCCGACCGCTATGCGGCCGATTTGCTGATTAGCCATCACCAATCGCCGACCTTGTTGGCCGATATGCTAGACAAGTTGGACGCTTACTGGCGAGAAAGAGACCGCCTGCAACTTGGTGATCGAAAGGGGGAGTTCGGCGAATATTGGTCCACGCATCCTGACAATGCCGAGCGCATCGCTTTTTTGCGGGGGCAGCGCTAGCGAAGCGAATTGGGTTAAAGCCGCTAAGCACGTGATCGCTTGATTTGCATCGGCAAGCGCCCGGTTAGTGTTTAGTCTGGTAAAAGCATGTCGTGGCTCGTGTTCAGCGAAATCGTCGTTCGTTTGACGTCGAAGGCGTTCTATCCGGACTTTGTGCATCGGTGCTGAAGCACGGTGTCTCAATCGGAATTTATATGGTCGTCGGGCCGCTATCTCGTGATCGGTTGTTTGTAGGTCGACTAACCACTCGATCAAGCCCATGCACCAAAATGCAGCGCGATCTCGATTAGCTTGGTGCGGCCGCTCGCTTTAGAGAGCGGCATTCTGCCAGTATCGGCTAGCGATCGGTTCACCAACGATGTCGGCATAGTACGCCGAAACATGAAGACACTATTTTCAAAGGTCGGGTGACGCCGAGATCGGCCATGATTTGGCCGTCACGGCTCCGGTAGTCGCGCGATGGCTACAAGCCGGCCGAAGCTCCGCCAGTTTGCGCCGCCGGCGCGTATGCCGCTGGCCGTCGTAGCCCCCTCGGAGTCTGCCAGGACAGCGGTTTCCAATCTATAGGCGCGCAGTACCCTCAGTCGTCGCCTCGGCTAAAGGCCCCTTAGGCTGCAATTGGTGCGAGTTTTGCTTTCTGATCTGCAGGACGCTAAGATCGGCCTTGGGTTTCAGCGGGTTTGTTGCCCGGTCTGTGCTGACTGCCCGATGTTTGAAATTGATATGATAAACCACGGATTATGCCAAACATGCAATGCTCGACCAGATCCTAAGCAAAATCCGCCTGGAAGGCGATCATGCGCTCGGTCATCACCAGAATGTCGAGTTAAGTAGTGCTTTTCAGGCGATTGTCAGTTTGCCGCACCAGCGCGCGGTAGGTTACGAGGCGTTAATCCGGGGCAGGGCGCTCGACGGAAGTGTCGTGGCGCCTCCGCAACTGTTCGAGAGTGCAAAGTCCTTGCAGGATTTGGTTTATCTGGACCGTTTATGTAGAGCCCTGCATTTGCAGAATTTTAAGCGGGCGGATTCCCGCGACAACTGGTTGTTTCTGAATATTGCGCCCGAAGTCATCGTACACGGCTGGCGTTTCGGTATTTTCTTCGCGGAGTTGCTGAAACTGCTAGAAATTCGGCCCGAGCGGGTCGTGATCGAAATCATGGAAAGTCCGTTGTTGGAAGAGCGGCAATTGAATCGGTCGGTCGATTTTTACCGCGAGTTGGGCTGTTTGATTGCGATTGACGATTTCGGCGCGGGACATTCCAATTTTCAGCGGATCTGGCGCATAAAACCACATATCGTTAAGTTGGACCAGTCGATCGTCCGCCATGCGGTAAATAACCCAGTCGCGCGGCGCATGCTGCCCAATATCGTCGCCACGCTGCACGAAGCCGGAAGTCTGGTGTTGATCGAAGGCGTCGAAACGCATGAGGAAGCGATGATTGCGATGCATGCGAATATCGATTTGGTACAAGGCTATTATTTCGGCACCCCGCGCATGGGGGTGCAAGACGCCGAAGAAGCGCGCCCGGTGGTTGCTGAATTATTCGGCCAGTATGCGCTCGATATTGCCAAGCGGAGCGGTCGTTCGCGTTATCCGCATCATATTCAAGCGATGCTGGTGGCTAAACAGGCTCTACAAACCGGTGCCGAAGATCTCGAGAGTCTTGATTGCATTCGCCAATTGTTGGCGCTACCGGGCGCCGATCGCTGTTACTTGTTGGGCAGCGACGGCGTGCAGATCGGCGGTAGCGTGCTTGCCGATCACCGCTACGGGACCGCCTCAGGCCGGTTCGCGCCGTTGGCGGCCGGGAATCGGGCGAGTTGGCTACGCCGACCGTATCTTTTACGAGCCTTGCAAGGTTCCGAGGATGTGCATTTGACCCGGCCCTATTTGTCGGTGGCAACCGGACGCTTGTGCGTGACCTTGTCGGTGGCCTATCCGTTCGGCGGATCGCCGCGAATTCTTTGTTACGATCTCGATCACGAAACCCTGGAAGCTGCACCGATCGACGATGCCATGGTTATCGAATCGGCCGCGGCACTTTGAGTCTCGGCGGTTTCGCGTCGTTAATCGAAACTGTGTATGATTGTTTATCCCTTAAATATTGAGTCAGGAGAGTTTGAATGCATAACGTCACGTTGATCAAAGGCGATGGTATCGGTCCCTCGATCATGGAAGCGGCCGTCGCGGTGATTAACGCCGCCGGCGCGAAAATCCATTGGCACGAGGCCGATGCCGGCATGTCGGCCTACGAACGTACCGGTACGCCCCTGCCCGACGCAACGATGGAATCCATAGCGCAAACCAGGGTGGCCTTCAAAGGTCCGTTGACGACGATGGTCGGCGAGGGCTTTCGCAGCATTAACGTCGAATTGCGCAAGCAATACGATCTTTACGCCAACGTGCGACCGGCCAAAAGCTGGCATGGCGTTAAAACCCGCTACGATGATGTCGATATCGTCATCGTGCGGGAAAATACCGAAGGCTTGTACGTGGGCTTGGAGCATTATCTGACACCGGCCAAGGATATTGCCGAAAGCTTGGCCGTCGTGACCAAAGCGGGGTCCGAGCGCATTGTCGAATATGCCTTCAAATACGCGATCGACAACCATCGCAAGAAGGTCACGGTTTGTCACAAGGCCAATATTTTGAAATTCACCCAAGGCTTATTCTTGAAAACCGCTCGCGAAGTGGCGGCCAAATATCCCAATATAGAGTTCGACGAGAAGATCGTCGATGCGGCCTGCATGCACATGGTCATGAAACCCGAACAGTTCGATGTGGTGGTGACCACCAACATGTTCGGCGACATCCTGTCCGATTTAACCGCCGGTTTGGTGGGTGGTTTGGGGCTTATTCCCGGCGCCAATATCGGCGAGGATGCAGCCCTGTTCGAAGCCGTGCATGGTAGCGCGCCGGACATCGCCGGCAAAAATATCGCCAACCCGACTGCCGTGATGATGGGCGGCGTGATGATGCTGAATCACTTGGGGGAACATGATGCCGCGATCCGCATGCAAAACGCCATTGAAACAGTCGTGAACGGCGGCGTCTATGTAACCCCGGATTTGAACCCGGGCAGCAAATACGGCACCAAGGAAATGGGGCAGGCCATTGTCGATGCGATGGAGTGATTAATCGGCGACGGAGGCGGATATGAGCGCGCAACCTGAATTTGATAAACCGTGGATGTCCGTTGAGGACTATCTTGCGGCGGAATTGCTCAGCGACACGAAGCATGAGTATGACGACGGGGAAGTCGTGGCGATGTCGGGCGTCAGCAAGAATCACGACAGGATTAAGATGAACTTGTCGCGTATCTTCGGCAACCATTTGCAGGACCAACCCTGCGAGCCGTTTAGCTCCGATGTCAAAGTCAAGATCGGCCAGTATTTGTTCTACCCCGACGCGATGATGGTTTGCGAGGATACCTCGACCCACGACTATTACGCCGAGACTCCGGTATTGGTCGTCGAGGTGTTATCCAAATCCACCCGCCGCCGCGACGAAACCATCAAACGCCGCCTATATCAAACCATTGCGACTTTGCAGGAATACGTGCTGATCGAGCAAGACATCGTCGATGTCGAAGTTTGTCGGCGTAGCGAAGGTTGGGTCTTCAATCACTATTTTCTCGGCGACGACGTGCCTTTCGAATCGATTGGCTTGAACCTCGGCGTCGCCGAAATCTATGCCCGAGTCGACAACGACGACATGCGGACCTTCATCGCCGAGCAAACGCTGGCTCAAGAAAATGCCAACGCCAACGCATCCCAAGCCTAATTTTTTTACCGGAAATCATCATGCTAGAACAATACCGAAAACACGTAGCCGAACGTGCCGCTGAGGGCATCGTTCCCAAACCCTTGGATGCCGAGCAAGTCGCGGCCTTGGTCGAATTATTGAAGCAGCCGCCGGTCGGCGAAGAAGCCTTTTTGCTGGATTTGCTCGCGAATCGGGTCCCTGCCGGCGTGGATGAAGCCGCCTACGTCAAAGCCGGCTTTTTGACCGCCGTTGCCAAAGGCGAAGCGTCGTCCGCACTGATTACGCCGGAAAAAGCCACCGAGTTGCTCGGTACCATGCTCGGCGGCTACAACGTCGCGCCGTTGATCGAACTGCTCGATCATGTGACGTTGGCGCCGATTGCCGCGAAAGCCTTGTCGCAAATCCTGCTGATCTTCGATGCCTTCCACGATGTGCAGGAAAAAGCCGAAGCCGGCAACGCTTACGCGAAACAAGTGCTGCAATCCTGGGCTGAGGCCGAATGGTTTACCGCCAAGCCGGAAGTGCCGGAAAAACTCACGGTTACCGTGTTCAAGGTTACCGGCGAAACCAATACCGACGATCTGTCGCCCGCCCCGGATGCTTGGTCGAGACCGGACATTCCGTTGCACGCCAAAGCCATGCTGAAAATGCCGCGCGATGGCATCACCAACGCCGAACAGCAAATTACCGAGCTAAAAGCCAAGGGCTTTCCGGTAGCCTACGTCGGCGACGTGGTTGGCACCGGATCGTCGCGCAAATCCGCCACTAACTCGGTGTTGTGGTTCATGGGCGACGACATTCCGTTTATCCCCAATAAACGCGGCGGCGGCGTCTGTATTGGCGGCAAGATTGCGCCGATTTTTTTCAATACCATGGAAGATTCCGGGGCATTGCCGATCGAATGCGATGTGACCGGCATGGCGATGGGCGATGTGATCGACATTTTTCCTTATCAAGGTGTAGTCAAACGCCACGGCAGCGAAGAAATCATCTGCGAATTTGCGTTAAAAACCGAAGTGATTTTCGACGAAGTCCGTGCCGGCGGTCGTATTCCGTTAATCATCGGTCGCGGCTTGACCGACAAGGCCCGACTAGCCTTGGGCTTGCCGGCATCAACCGTGTTCCGCCGCTTAGGAGAAGCCGCGGATACCGGCAAAGGCTACACGCTGGCGCAAAAAATAGTGGGCAAGGCTTGCGGTGTGGTCGGTGTCAGACCCGGCAGTTACTGCGAACCGAAAATGACCACCGTCGGTTCGCAAGACACCACCGGACCAATGACCCGCGACGAATTGAAAGACCTGGCGTGTTTAGGTTTTTCGGCGGACTTGGTGATGCAGTCCTTCTGCCACACCGCCGCTTATCCGAAACCGGTCGACGTGCAAATGCAGCATACCTTGCCTGACTTTATCATGACCCGTGGTGGGGTATCGCTGCGTCCAGGCGATGGCGTGATTCACTCCTGGCTGAACCGGATGCTGTTGCCCGATACCGTCGGTACTGGTGGCGACTCGCATACCCGTTTCCCGATTGGTATCTCATTTCCCGCCGGCTCCGGTTTGGTGGCGTTTGCCGCCGCGACCGGCGTGATGCCTCTGGATATGCCGGAATCGGTATTAGTGCGTTTCAAAGGCCAAATGCAACCCGGCATTACCTTGCGGGATTTGGTCAACGCGATTCCCTATGCGGCGCTGAAAAGCGGCTCGTTGACCGTGGCCAAACAGGGCAAGAAAAACGTATTTTCCGGCCGAATTCTGGAAATCGAAGGCTTGCCGGATTTGAAAGTCGAGCAAGCATTCGAGCTTTCGGATGCGTCAGCCGAACGTTCTGCCGGCGGTTGCACCATCAAACTCAATGAAGCGCCGATTCGTGAGTATCTGAATTCCAATATCACCTTGCTGAAATGGATGATTGCCGAAGGTTACGGCGATGTACGGACTATCCAACGCCGGATTAAAGCCATGCAGGATTGGTTGGCGAATCCGGTATTGATGGAAGCGGACAAGGACGCCGAATACGCGGAAATTATCGAAATCGATTTGAACGAAATCACCGAGCCGCTATTGGCGTGCCCGAACGATCCGGACGACATCAAGCCCTTGTCGGAAGTGGCTGGGACCAAAATCGATGAAGTCTTCATTGGCTCCTGCATGACCAACATCGGTCATTTCCGCGCTGCCGGTAAATTGCTGGAAAAAGCCGGGGCCTTGCCGACGCGTTTGTGGGTCGCTCCGCCAACCAAAATGGATCAAAACCAGCTGATAGAAGAAGGTTACTACGGCACCTTCGGTAAAGTTGGCGCTCGCACCGAAATGCCGGGCTGTTCCTTGTGCATGGGCAATCAGGCGCGAGTGGCTGAAGGTTCGACCGTGGTATCGACCTCGACGCGTAATTTCCCCAATCGTTTGGGGAATGGCGCCAATGTCTATTTGTCTTCGGCGGAATTGGCGGCGGTGTGTTCTTTATTGGGGAAAATCCCGACGCCGGAGGAATACATGCAATATGCGGCGTTGATCGACCAAAGCAGCGCCGATACTTATCGGTATCTGAACTTCAATCAAATCGACAGCTATCAAACGAAGGCGGATCAAGTCGCCTAATGGCATTTTCTAAGCGGCGGGGTTATGCCTCATCGCGCCGGTTGTTCGCCGCGAAACCGAGCGGGTAACCGGCCTCAAACACGTCGGGTTGAGCCCGAGGCGGCCGGATGAAGCCTGGTGTGTCAGGCCCGCGCATTTTCGACAAACCCTGCTAGGATTATCGGCTGGGTCGTCGCGCGCGGTGGGGGCAAGATTGGAAGAAGATATAACAGCTGAATTGTCGGTGCTGGAGAGCCATTTGGATGGCATGCTGAATCGAGTTCAACATAACAGTCTGACTCTGAAGCGCCTGCAGGCTTTCGAAATGCGTTTGTTGGCGCTGAACACCCTGGCGGAGATGATTGAATTCATCATAGACGAGACCCGCTTGTTTTTTAATCTCGATGCGGTTTGCTTGTCCTTGATCGACGCCCAAAGTGAAATTGCCAGTTGTCTCGAGGCAGATCACTATGCGTTTCGCGAGCGGCCCGATTTGGTGCTGTTGGAGCAAGACGGGGTATTTCTACAAAGTTTCGGTACGGCCGGCCAGCCATTGGTGGGTATCCATCGCGATGAACGCTGGAGCCGCTTCTTTCCAGGCGTCGAAAAACAGCCGGCTTCGGTTGTGATCATCCCGCTAATCCGCCGCGGCAAAATCTTGGGTTCATTAAATTTGGGCAGCCACCAGCGCGACCGTTTTATCAACGGCATGGCGACCGATTTTATCGAGCACATTGCATCCGTGATCGGGATTTGTCTCGAAAACAACTTGAATGTCGAGACAATGCGTCGCACCAGCCTGATAGACCCGCTGACCGGCGTCAATAACCGGCGCTTTCTGGAACAGCGCATCGTCGAGGAATTGGACCGAAGTCAACGCAGCCGTGAACCCCTGTCCTGTCTGTTTCTGGATATCGACTATTTCAAACGAATTAACGACGGCTTCGGTCATCAAGCCGGCGATCAAGTACTCTCGTTGGTGGCGTGTACTATCAAACGGCAGCTACGTAGCAACGATGTATTGGTCCGATACGGCGGCGAAGAATTCGTCGCACTGTTGTCGCAGGCTGACGAAACGATGAACGGTGAGATTGCCGAGCGGATCCGCATCGGCATTTCCGATTTGACGATCAAATACGCCGATCAAGTTATTCCGGTCACAATCTCGATCGGTGCCGCCACCTACCACCCTAACCTCAGCAGGAAATTGGCGGTGCCTCAAATCGCGCTGGAACTGGTGCAAGCGGCGGATGTAGCCTTGTACGAGGCCAAGCGTAGCGGCAGAAACCGGGTTGAAAACGCCGGGTTGGTGCTGGAGCCGAGGGCTGTTCAGTCGTAACCGTTGGGGTTTTGTGTTTGCCAATGCCAGGTATCGGCCAGCATCCGGGCCAACTCTCGCTCGGCCTTCCAGCCAATTTTTTCGGCGGCCAGGCCGGGGTCCGCGTAACAGGCCGCCACGTCGCCGGGCCGGCGCGGCGCGATACGGTAGGGTACGGCTTGTCCGGTGACTTCAATAAAGGTTTCGATCATCTGTAAGACGCTGTAACCGTTACCGGTGCCGAGATTGATGGCGTCGCACACGCTATCCTTGGCATCCTGTTTTAGAAGGTATTCCAAGGCCTTGATGTGGCCGACCGCCAAATCGACCACGTGGATGTAGTCGCGGACGCCGGTGCCGTCCGGCGTCGAATAGTCGTTGCCGAATACCGACAGCATCGGTAATTTGCCGATCGCGACTTGCGACAGGAAGGGCATCAAATTATTGGGGATGCCGTTCGGGTCTTCGCCGATGAGCCCGCTGGCGTGCGCGCCGATCGGGTTGAAGTAGCGCAATATCGTGATTTGCCAAGGTGTGGCGCTATGGCTCAGCGGATCGGACTGGCTAAGGTCGCGCAGGATTTCTTCGATAAACAGCTTGGTGCGGCCGTAAGGGTTGGTGGCTTGCAGCGGAAAATGTTCCAGAATAGGCACGCTGTGCGGATCGCCGTAAACGGTGGCCGAAGAGCTGAACACCAGGCGTTTGATCCCGAACTCCGCCATCGTCTCCAGCAGTACCAAGGTGCCGTAAATATTGTTGTGATAGTAGTTCAGCGGCATCTGGCAGGATTCGCCGACCGCTTTCAGTCCCGCGAAATGCACGACGGCGGCAATGTTGTGCTGGGCCATGATGGCTTGCAACGCCGCTTTGTCGGTAATGTCGGCTTGATGAAAAGCTATTGTTTTGTCGGTGATACGTTCTACCCGGCAAATGGCTTCGATTTTGCTGTTGCAGAGATTGTCGACGACGACAACATCGAATCCTGCGTTTAACAGCTCGACGCAAGTATGGCTGCCGATATATCCAGCGCCGCCGGTGACCAAAATGGTTGGGTTCATGTCCGGATTTCCGTTGGGTTAACGTTCGAGTATGTCCAGTCCGGCGCCGTAGGCAACGACGGCCGATTGGTCGGTGCCAACCTCGCCGCAAGCGCTACCGGCCGGCAGCGGGTTAGTATCGCGGGTCAGGCCGGCAAAGTCGAATAGGCCTGCGTCGAGCATTTGCGACGGCGCAATATTTTGCAGCCCGGCGAAAATGGTTTCGATACGACCCGGAAACTGCTTATCCCAACCGTTCAGCATCACCTTCATGGCTTTGCGTTGCAGGTTTTCCTGCGAGCCGCACAAATTGCACGGAATGATCGGAAATTGCTTGAAGGCCGCGAAGCGATTGATGTCTTTTTCCCGGCAGTAGGCTAACGGCCGAATCACGATGTTCTGTTTGTCGTCGCTGAGCAATTTCGGCGGCATTGCCTTCAGTTTGCCTGCATAAAACAAATTCAGGAAGAAGGTTTCGACGATGTCGTCTCGGTGGTGACCCAGCGCGATTTTGGTGACCCGATGTTCTCTGGCAAAGCCGTACAGTGTGCCGCGCCGCAGCCTTGAACACAGACTGCAGGTGGTCTGACCCTCCGGGATGATGCGTTTGACGATGCTGTAGGTGTCATGCTCGATGATATGAAACGGCACGCCGATAGAGCTCAGGTATTCCGGCAATACGTGCTCCGGAAACCCGGGCTGCTTTTGATCCAAATTGACGGCCAGTATGTCGAAATCCACCGGCGCGGTCTTTTGTAAGTTCAGCAGAATGTCCAGCATCGTGTAGGAGTCTTTGCCGCCGGACAGGCAAACCATGACTTTGTCGCCATGCTCGATCATATTGAAGTCGGCAATAGCCTCGCCGACGCTACGGCGCAAACGCTTCTGCAGTTTGTTGAATTGGGTGCGGGATTTTTGGTTGGAATCGGACATGGGCGCTAGGCGAGCGGCTAAAGCAAGGCTTCAGCCGCTCAAGGATTTAGCCGTTGAAACGTTGGAAGATCAGCGTGGCATTGGTGCCGCCGAAGCCGAAACTATTGGACATCACGGTGTTCAAGCTGACGTTGTCCCGGTATTCGCGAACGATGGGAATGCCCGCCGCGCCAGGGTCGAGTTGGGTAATGTTGGCAGATGCGCTCAAGAAACCTTCCTGCATCATCAGCAACGAATAAATGGCTTCATTGACGCCGGCCGCGCCCAAGGCATGGCCGGTCAGTGATTTGGTGGAACTCACCGGCGGCACCGAATCGGCGCCGAACACCGCGCGCATCGCTTCCAGTTCGCGGGTATCGCCCACCGGCGTACTGGTGCCGTGCGCATTGATGTAGTCGATATTGCCGTCAACGGTCGCCAACGCCATTTGCATGCAGCGCACCGCGCCTTCGCCGGACGGCTGCACCATGTCGTAACCGTCGGACGTGGCGCCGTAGCCGACCAGTTCCGCGTAAATTTTCGCGCCGCGCGCCTTGGCATGTTCCAGTTCTTCGACAACCAGTACGCCGCCGCCGCCGGAAATCACGAAGCCGTCGCGGGTTTCGTCGTAAGGTCTAGACGCGCTTTCCGGCGTATCGTTGTATTTGGAGGATAGCGCGCCCATCGCGTCGAACAAGACCGACATAGACCAATGCAACTCCTCGCCGCCGCCGGCGAACACCACGTCTTGCTTGCCGAGTTGGATCAATTCCATCGCATGACCGATACAGTGGGCGCTGGTCGCGCAGGCCGAGCTGATCGTGTAATTGACGCCCTTGATTTTGAACGGCGTGGCCAGACAGGCGGTATTCGTGCTGGACATCGCGCGAGTCACCATATAGGGACCGACTTTCTTGACGCCCTTGGAGCGTAGTATGTCGGCCGCATCGACCAAGTTCGACGTAGACGGTCCACCGGAACCCATCACCAGACCGGTGCGGACATTGGACACTTCGTCGTCAGCCAGACCGGAGTCGGCAATGGCTTGTTCCATCGCCAAATAATTGTAAGCCGCACCATCGCCCATGAAGCGTTTGACTTTGCGGTCTATCGCTTCGTCGAGGTTGATCTTGATCGGACCGTGGATTTGGCTACGAAAGCCCAGTTCACGATAATCTTCGCAAAAACCAATGCCGGAACGCCCCTGGCGGAGCGACTCGACCACTTCATCGCGATTATTGCCAATGCTGGAAACGATGCCCAGACCGGTTACTACTGCTCGTCTCATGGCTAGACCTTCTTCAGAAATCCTGGGTGGAGGTAAACAGACCGACTCTCAGGTCGGTGGCTTCATAAATTTGCTTGCCGTCGACTTCCATCACCGCGTCGGCAATGCCCATGACCAGTTTGCGCAAGATCACCCGTTTCAAATCGATTTTATAAGTGACTTTTTTCGCGCTGGGCAAGACTTGGCCGGTGAACTTGACTTCGCCGCAGCCTAACGCCCGACCTTTACCTGGTCCACCCATCCAACACAAATAAAAGCCAACCAATTGCCACATCGCATCTAAACCCAGGCAGCCGGGCATCACCGGGTCACCTTGAAAATGACAGGCAAAAAACCAAAGATCGGGGGTAATGTCCAATTCGGCAATGATTTCGCCCTTGCCATATTTACCGCCTTCGTCGGAGATGTGGACAATTCGATCCATCATCAGCATATTGGGAAGCGGTAGCTGCGCGTTTTCCGGGCCGTAGAGCTCGCCCCGACCGGACATCAACAATTCTTCGCGCGTAAAACTGTGCGGCTTCTCCATTCAATACTTACCTGATAAATTGGGTTCAAAACACCCGACATTATCCAATAATTAGCCTAAAAAATCAGCCCTAAATTTCATCCAGGCCTCACGTCACGCATCAAATCCTCCGAACGTGGTGTCTCGGCGTTCAGGCGTTCCCGATAGATCAGACTATACATCAACACCGATGCCACGTAGCCGCGGGTCTCCTTGTAGGGGATGGTCTCCACCCAAATATCGGCCGGCAGCGGTTTATCGCTCGGCAGCCAGCGCTTCACTCGATTAGCGCCGGCGTTGTACGCCGCGGCGGCCAGAGCCGGGTGGCGATCAAAACGGTCCAGCAACTGCTTGAAGTGCCAGGCGCCGAATTGGATGTTAGTCTCCGGTTTAAGCAGGTCGTTTCCGCTGCTCCAGGGCTCCCCCAGGTTTTTCGCGATTTCCTGACCGGTGTTCGGCATGATTTGCATCAAACCCTTCGCCCCGGCCGGCGAGTCGGCCTGCGGGTCGAAGGCGCTTTCCTGGCGGATCAGCCCGAAGATCAGCGCCGGCGCCAATTGGCGGGCGCCGGCGGCTTGCCTCACACTGTCGGCGTAAGCGATGGGGAAGCGCAGTCCAATGTCGTCCCATTCGTTAGCCTTGGCAACCGTGGCGATCGCTTGCGCCGACCAGCCCCAGCGCTGCGCCAACTTGGCGGCGGCGGCCAAGCGCGGTTTATCGAGTTTGGCGATGGCGAAGCCCCATTGCCGCTTAGCTTCCAATGGGCGGTCCAAGGCTAAAAACTCGGAAACTTCCAAAAATTCCGAGCGCGATTGCAAGTCTTCCAGCTCCGACTCCGGAACGGCCAGCGGCTTGTCGACCAGCTTCACCGTCCGTCCGAGCTTGCCGGCCGCCAGAAAACCGTAGTAACTGCGATGTTCGGCAATTTGCCGGTAAAGGCTCAAGGCCGGTTCGCGCAGTCCGGATAGTTCCTGGCTGCGCGCCAACCAATATTGCCATTTGTCCTGGTTTCGTTCTTCGTTGTTCAATCGAGACAATGCCAGATCGACCTCCGGCCAGGACTGGTGTTGCAACGCGGCACGCACCCGCCATTCGCGGATCGAGTCGTCGCTATCGTCTAGCGCCGCCAATCGGGCATAGGCGCGTCGGTCGCGTTGCGTGGCTAACGCGAGCCCGATTTGTTTTTCCACTCGCTGACTGGATTCGGCCGGAATCGGTAAGCCGGTTTTTTCGCGATCCCAGAAGACCAGCGCAGCGTTAAGGTCTTGTTCGAGCCAAAGCACCGTGGCGAAAACCAAACACTCGGCCCTGGTTTCGGCCGGATATTCGCGCCAGGCCGCTATATTGGCGAGGCGCTCGGGGTGGCGTTGCAAGTCTAGCCATAGATTCGCCAGCCTGAGTTCGTCTTCCGCGAATGCCGGTAGCAAGCGCTGAGCCAGCCCGGTATTGCCTCGTTTCAGAGCCGCCTTGAAGCGCAGCCACAGCAGGTCTCGGTTGAAATAAGGCGA
This sequence comes from Methylomonas sp. LWB, assembly GCF_001856095.1. Lineage (NCBI taxonomy): Bacteria > Pseudomonadati > Pseudomonadota > Gammaproteobacteria > Methylococcales > Methylococcaceae > Methylomonas > Methylomonas sp. LWB. Next base: position 484,368 of record NZ_MKMC01000012.1, on the reverse strand, counting down.
GGCCTGGTACGTCGAAAACAAGCTTATGCAGGGTTCCGCCGGCTCGCCGCCGCTCAGCCAAAGCGGTCTGGCTATTCCAAACGCTTCGTCGGTCCGGCCGGACTGTAAATAGGCCACGCCGGCGTAGCATTGCAGTTCGGGGTCTTCACCGCCGCGGTATTGGCTTAATAACTCCGACCAGCGTTGCCGCTTGCCAAGTTGTATCAGCCATTTGGTGCGTAATGGCGCCGCGTAGCGGGTATTGGCATAAGTGTCGAGAAATCGACGTACGGCCTGATCGTCGTCCAGATGCGATTTAGCCCAAAGGTAGCGCAAATAAGGCAGTAACGGATAATCGCTCAATTCGGCGCTCAGCCGTTGATAATCGCCAAGCCGATTCTCGGCGACAGCGCGTTCGGCTTGCAGGAAAGCCGTGCGCTGGGACGAAGCGGGCTGAGCGGCGATGCAACAACCGGCCGCCGTCAGCCAGAGGACGGTACCCAATGTCCTTAGAAATCGCGAAAAGCCGCGCGGAAATAACAAGTGTTCAGTAAAGATCGCCACGCTATTATAATTTGCTATTAAGCCACCGGATTTAGTCATATTCCCTTGAACGCACCCCAAGCCGTAACACCTCAGGAGTATTCCTGGCATTATATCTATCGCATCGCACTGCAACACAAAAAGCAATTGGTGACCGGTCATATCATCGCCTTGCTGGCGACGGTCGCCAGCGTACCGGTGCCGCTGTTGATGCCGCTGCTAGTGGATGAAGTGCTATTACATCATCCCGGTACGGTACTCAATACTCTGGACCCATTGATTCCAACAGAGTGGCGGGTGCCGATTTTCTACATCGGCGTGATCTTGCTGGTCAGCTTGTTGATGCGACTGTTCGCGTTGGTATTGAACATTATTCAAACCCGGCAATTTTCCAATATCGCCAAGGATGTGATTTTTCGGATACGTGAGGGCTTGGTCGGCCATTTGCAGCGAGTGTCGATGTCGGAATACGAGAGCCTGGGCAGCGGCACGGTCAGCGCCCATATGGTGACCGACCTGGATACGCTGGATACTTTTATCGGCACGACCATTAGTAAGTTGTTGGTGGCGGTATTGACGGTATTCGGCACCGCGTTGATTTTACTGTGGATGCACTGGCAGTTGGGCTTGTTCATCATCTTTTTGAACCCGCTGGTGATCTACCTAGCCAAGGCTATCGGCTCGAAGGTGAAGGATCTGAAAGCGAACGAAAACAAAGCCTATGCGGTGTTTCAGCAAGCCTTGAGCGAAACCTTGGATGCGATACACCAGATACGCGCCAGCAACCGAGAGGCGCATTATTGCCGGCAGTTGGTCGCCAGTGCCGAGGCGGTTAAGAACCACTCGACGGTATTCGCCTGGAAAAGCGATGCGGCGATTCGCCTTAGCTTTCTGACATTTTTGTTCGGCTTCGATATTTTTCGCGCCACCGCGATGCTGATGGTGCTGTATTCCAACCTCAGTATTGGCGAAATGCTGGCCGTGTTTGGCTACCTGTGGTTCATGATGGCGCCGGTGCAGGAGATTTTGAGCATACAGCAATCGTTTTACGCCGCGAAGGCGGCTTTGGCACGGGTTAACCAATTGACCCACTTGCAGCGGGAGCCCGATTATCCGCACGCCGAGAATCCGTTTGCCGGTCGGAAAACGGTATCGGTCGGCGTGCGCGATTTACACTTCAGCTACCGCGACGAGCCGGTTTTGAACGGCATCAACCTCGACATACCGGCCGGGGAGAAAATCGCATTGGTCGGTGCCAGCGGCGGCGGCAAATCCACGTTGGCGCAGACTTTGATCGGCTTGTATCCGCCCGGCCGAGGAATGATTTACTTTGACGGCGTTCCGCTGAATCGGATTGGTTTGGATGTGGTGCGCGAGCATGTCGCCACGGTATTACAGCATCCGGCCTTGCTCAACGATACGATAAGGGCCAATCTGACCTTGGGCCGCGACGTCGCCGATAGCGACCTGTGGCGGGCCTTATCGATGGCGCAACTAGCGGACGCGGTGCGCGAGCAGCCGCTTGGCCTGCACACCGTGGTCGGTCGACAAGGCATGCGTTTGTCCGGCGGGCAACGCCAGCGTCTGGCCATTGCCCGGATGATCGTCAGTAATCCGGCGGTGGTCATCTTGGACGAGGCCACCTCGGCGCTGGATACCGAGACCGAATTCAAGTTGCATCAAGCTTTAGCGGAGTTTTTGGAGGGCCGCACGACGCTGATTATCGCTCACCGGCTTAGCGCGGTAAAACAGGCGGATCATGTTTACGTCTTCGAGCAAGGAAAGATCTGCGAGCAGGGCAAGCACGATGTCTTGATTCAGCAAAACGGGTTGTACGCCAAGCTTTACGGCGACTACCAATGAGCGCCGCCATCTACGATTTGCATAGTCACTCCAATGCTTCGGATGGCGTATTGACGCCGGGCCAGTTAGTACGCCGGGCGCATGCCCGCGGCGTTACCGCCTTGGCGTTGACCGATCACGATACGACAGCCGGTTTGGCCGAGGCGCGGGTTGTCGCGGCGGAATTGGGCCTGCGCTTGATTCCAGGTATCGAATTGTCGGCGAGTTTCGAAAGCCATTGTTTGCACGTGGTCGGATTGAATATCGATCCAAGCCACCCAGTGCTGGTCGACGGCGTTGCCAGACAGCAGGATTTGCGTGTCGAGCGGGCCAGGAAAATCGCCGACAAATTGGCTAGAAAAGGCATAGACGGTGCTTTTCAGGCCGTCGCCCGCGCGGCGCGCGGCGGCGAAATTACCCGCTTGCATTTCGCCGATTTTTTGGTCGGGGTGGGCCGCGCCAGGACTCAACAGGACGCTTTCGACTATTACTTGAGCAAGGGCAAATCGGCCTATGTCGCCACGCAATGGGCCGGATTAGCCGAAGTTATCGGTTGGATAAACGCCGCCGGCGGTTTGGCGGTACTGGCGCACCCGTTGCGCTACAAATTGAGCAATAAATGGATCAATAAAGCGTTGGCGGCATTCAAAGTGGCGGGAGGGCAGGGCGTCGAAGTGGTCACCGGGCGGGCCAGCGGCGACGATATTCGCTTCAGTCAAGAATTGGCCACCAAGCATCAGTTACGTGCGTCGGTCGGTTCCGATTTTCATGCCCCCGAAAACCAATACTTGGAACTGGGCCGCTTGGCGCCGCTGCCGGTCGGCGCCCAGCCGATTTGGGAATTGTTCTAGGGTTATCGCCCGCTGTTGGACAGTGTCGCTTGGTTGAAATGGGCGACGAAATCGAAGAACTCGTCGGCCGGGGCCGGCTTGTGATACAAAAAACCCTGGGCCATATGGCAACCGCCGGCCATCAGAAATTCGGCCTGCGCTTGATTCTCGACGCCCTCGGCAATCACATCCAGGCTTAAGGCCCGGGCTAGCGCCAATATCGCGGTTGTAATAGCTACGTCGTCTTCGTTATCCGGCAAGTCGCGGACGAAGCAGCGGTCGATTTTCAATTCCGATATCGGCAATTTTTTCAAATACGACAACGACGAATAGCCGGTGCCGAAGTCATCGATGCTGGTCTTCACCCCCAACGCGCGCAATTCGCGTAACGTGACCAGCGCTTCATCGACATGGTCGAGCAACATGCTTTCGGTCAATTCCAGTTTCAAGCATTCCGGTGCGATGCCGGCCTGGGTCAAGGCATTGCGGACATGGCCGACAAAGCCCGGTTGATGCAATTGGTTGGCCGAGACGTTAGCGGATATCACCATGGCCGGACTGATGCCGCGATCTTGCCATTCGCGGATTTGCAGGCACACCGTTTCCAGCACCCAATTGCTGATAGGCACGATCAGCCCGGATTCTTCGGCGATGGGAATGAACTGCGACGGCGCGACCAGTGCCAGATCCGGATGGCGCCAACGGATCAAGGCTTCGCCGCCAACCACGCGCTGACGATGCATATCGACCTTGGCTTGATAAAACAGCAGCAATTCGTCTCGGTCCAGCGCCCGCCGCAAGCTGTTTTCCATGGCCAGTTTCTGGAACGCGACCGCATTCAACGATTTGCTGAAATATTGATAGGTGTTTTGGCCTTGTTCGCGGGCATGGTGCATCGCGAACTCGCCGTTTTTAATGTAAGCGTCTTCGTCGCTACCGTCGCCCGGATAAACCGCGATGCCGATGTTGATGCCCAGGAATAACTCGATCGCGTCGATTTGGAAGGCGGGTTCCAGGGTTCTGAGAATTTGGCGGGCCACGCGCACGCCGGTTTGATCGTCGTCGGCGTGTTTAAGCAATATCGTGAACTCATTTCCGCCTAAGCGCGACACGGTGGATTCGCCGCCAAAGGCGCCGCCTCCCTTGCCGTGGCTGTCGCGAACTTCGGCGACCAAGCGGTCGGCAAACATTTTCAAGACGTGATCGCCGGCTCTTGGACCCAATGTTTCATTGATGCGGCTGAAGCGATCTATGCAAACGAACAAGGTCGTAATCCGGCTATTTTGATGATTGCATTGTGCCATCGCCTCGGCCAGAATTTCCCGAAATAGTGCCCGGTTCGGCAGTCCGGTCAACGGGTCGTAGTACGATAAAAATCTGACTCTTTCCTCGATATGGCGGCGCTCGGTAATGTCTTGCAGCGTGCCTTGTATCCGGGTCGCCGATTCGCCGTCGACGATCAATTCGCCCTGGATGTGAACGATACGCTCCCCGCCGTCGCGGTGGACAACCGGGAGGTCGAGCCGAAATTGGCGGCGATTTTTCAAGCACAGGTCGATGGCCTGCCGCAAGATCCCCACTTCGCTGGGATGCACCGCCGCGTACAAGTCTTGACAACTAGCCTGAAAGTGCTCGGGAGAGACGCCAAGTAAATTGAACACTTCGCGCGACCAGATCATTTTGTCGGTATCGACCCACCATTCCCAACTACCCAGCTGGGCGATTTTCTGCGCCTTACGCAGTTCCGCCTCGCTTTTGGCCAGTTGGGCCAAAGCAGCGGAGGACCGAAGCAGATAACGCAAACGGTGCGGGAGGGTGGCCCAGCTGATGGGTTTAGCGACGAAATCGGTGGCGCCAAGCTGAAACGCGCGATTGACCGACTCCAGATCGTCGACGCCGGTCAGCATGACGATCGGCAGCAAGCGTTTTTCAGGCTGGGCGCGAATGCTTTGCAGGCAGTCGAAGCCGCTAATGCCGGGCATCATCACGTCTAACAACACCAGATCGGGTTGGTCCGCCGCCAAACGCTCCAAACCGGTTTCGCCGTCGCTGGCGCCGATCACCGCGAAGCCCTCCCGGTCCAGGATGTTCGTCAACATCAGACGTATCATGTCGTCGTCGTCGATGACTAATATCAGACTACGAGAGGATGGCGGGGAGGTCATTCGGGATCCGGATTAGCAAGCTTTGCAAGCACTCGTTTATAGCTGTTTTGCAAGGTCAGGGCAAGCCGGTCGTCGAAATCCAGCGTATTGTCGCGGGCCGCATGCTCGATGGCTTTCGCTTGTTCGGACAAGCCTCGCGCGCCGATATTCGCGGCCGCCGACTTCAACGCGTGCGCGGCGAAACGCACGGCTTGGGGGTTTTGCTCGCGTAGTCCGGTGGCGATTAAGTCGATTTGTTCGAGCGCATTCTGACGGAACAGGTCGACGACTTCCGTGACCAACTGGTCGCCGCCGATCTGCCTTAAAGTGTCCAGGGCGTTGTTGTCCAATTTGTCCAGGTCCTTGTCGATGGGCGGACGGGCCGGTGATTCGTTGTTGCCGGAATGCGGTAGAAAGCGGCCGATTTTACTCGCCAGCGCTTGCTGTAAAAACGGCTTGCTGACGTAGTCGTCCATGCCGGCGTCCAGACATTTTTGCTGATCGCCCTCCATGGCGTTGGCGGTCAGCGCGATGATCGGAATTCGCGTGCCGCCTTGTTGGCGTTCGCTGTCTCGAATTAGCCGAGCGGCGGAATAGCCGTCCATCTCCGGCATCATGCAGTCCATCAAGATTAAGTCTATCGGTTCGGATTCGTAAATGTGCAGCGCGGACTTGCCGTTATCGGCAATTCTGACCCGATACCCCAATTGATCGAGCATGGCCTTGGCGACTTTTTGATTGACCGGGTTATCCTCCGCCAACAATATTCGCCGCCGATCGCAACGGACTGCCACCAAGTCGGCGATGCTGGGTTTACCGTCTACTCCCAGCAATAATACTTCCCTGAGCGCTTGGCGCTGAATCGGCTGGTATAAAACCGGCCAGTCCGGCAGCGGTCGTTTAGGGTCGGGGCCGCTGGCGCCACTGATTTCGACGGCGCGAATCGAGGCTAGGCGCGGCAAGGTTTGAAGACGTTCGTTTAACACGCCGACGTCCAAGGTCGCCACGTCGAACAAAATGAAATCGTAATAGATGCCGGATTTCGCACCCTCTTCCAGCCGTAGCAGGGCCGATGCTTCGTTTGCGGCGAGCTTGAAATGCACGCCGAGTTCGGAGAGTTCCAAGCACAAGCATTCGATGTCCAGCTGGCCGTTGGCAACCACCAGCGCGCGTCGTCCCCGCAAAATCGGGTCGACGTTGACCGGCGGCAGGAGAGCGCCGGCCGGGGCGAGCGGCAAATAGACCGCGAACTGCGAGCCGACGCCCAACTGGCTGCGCACTTCGATCCGCCCGTCCATCAGACTGGACAATTCCTTGCAGATGGCCAATCCCAGGCCGGTACCGCCGTATTTGCGGGTGGTCGATCCGTCGGCTTGGTTGAAGGGCTTGAACAGTTTAGGCAAGATTTCTTCGGCGATACCGATGCCGCTATCGACCACCCGAAACACCAAGGGTAGCCGCCGTTCCGGTGCGGCCGGATCGGCTTCCGCCGCCGAGACGTACAAACCCACCGAGCCGCGTTCGGTGAATTTGATGGCATTCGATAACAAGTTAGTCAGAATTTGCCGCAAACGGTGCGGATCGCCTCGGACCGCGTCGGCGACGCTGGCGTCGATTCTGCAATCCAGCTCGATATGCTTGGCGCGCGCCCGTTCCCAGAACAACGCCGACAGTTGCTCGATGAGTTCGTAGAGGCTGAAATCGATGGTTTCCAGTTGCAATTTGCCGGCTTCGATTTTCGAAAAATCGAGAATATCGTTAATAATGGTCAATAGCGATTCCGCGGAGCTGAATACGGTTTCCGCATATTGGCGTTGAGTGTCGTCCAGCCGGGTTCCCAACAATAATTCGGTCATGCCCAATACACCGTTCATCGGCGTGCGGATTTCGTGGCTCATCGTCGCTAGAAACTGTGACTTGGCGAGGTTGGCGGCCTGCGCCTCCGCGACGGCTCGGCGCAAGTCGACGGTACGCAGATCGACTTGCCTTTCTAGATTTTCGCGTTGCTTGGCCAACTCGGCGTCCCGTTGTTGCAGGCGTTCTATCATCGAATTGAAGCTGGCGACCAATTGGCCGACCTCGTCGTCTCCGCCGCCGCCGGCCCGCACCATGTAGTCGTTATCTTGCGAAACCTTGCGCGCCAACGACGACAAGGCGGTTAGCGGCGCGGCGATCGATTTGGCCAAATTACGGCCGAATAATACCGCGAGCACCACCGCGGTCAGCAACGCGCCGAACAGTTGCGCCATATTGATTAACACCGTCCGCCACATCGGCCGTAAATCGACGGCCATTCGCAGATGTCCGATGATTTCGGGACCCTCGCCGCTAACCGGGTATATCAAGACCTGTTCGGTCAGTCGCCAGCCGTTGCTCGCGATTTCCAAGCGCGCGTCGCTCAAGTCGCGCGGGACATCCGGCGTTGTATCGCTTGAGGGATATTGCGCGAACAACAAGCCTTCCCTGCTATAGAGTTGCGCGGACAAAATCTCCGGTTTACCGCGCAAGGTCGCCAGCACGCCGTTCGCGGTCTTGACGTCGTCGAACAACAGCGCGGCGCTAGCACTAAAGCCCACCATCGTGCTCAATGAACGGGTTTCGGTTTCCAAACGGCTCCGCTCCTGATGAATTTGCGTCAGACTGGTGATCGGCAACGTAAACAGCAAGGCCAGCGCCACGGTCAGCTCCTGCAAATACAAAAGCTTTTGCTTCATCGGCAAATCGGGCAGTTTGCGTCGCGCCATGGTACGCCAAGCCTCCTCGTGGAATTAAGCCGGTCAACCGTCGCCGAATAGGCGTTCGTCACATACTCTATCGTTTTGGTTAGGCTGTCCTAGGCCTTGCTCGCGACTCTTTCACGGGTCTTAGCACGGCGTACGTTAGTCTAAAGATTACCAATATAGCTTTATTTTGTGAATCCGCCAGCAAAACGGCGGATGGTGCCCGATAGCGCGATCCGCGTAGCATGAGGGCTAGGCGTTCCAGCAACGGCCCCGCTTGCACAAGCACAAACGAATCGAGCCGTTCGCGCGATGGTATTTTGTCGGATTCTCGGTAATGCTCGCCGTTTCGGAGGGGATTTGGGTTGGCGCTGTCGCGGGTGTCGAGATCCAGGCTGGCGAGCTTGTCCGTTCGTGCTATCGCGAGGCGTAATAACCAGGAACATAGGGTAGGACTCCGTCCGAACGCTTTGTCGTCATGCGGGCGATCCAGCAGGTAGTGCGCTTATTTCCCTGGTGCGAGCAAACGTTTCCTGGACGATCAGCGCATCGCTACTGGCGCGATGGCGTTGTAACGCCAGCGTCTCTATCACTTCGTGCTTGATCTCGCTCCAGATCGCCATCTGGCTTTCCTTCAAAATGTTTTCCAACGGACTTAAATAAAAACTGGGTTGAGCATGGGCGTCGTAATACAGTCTGGAAAGCCAGGGTTTGTCGACGACCCAACCGTCGCTATACACTACGCGGTTACCGAGAAAGGCGTTTAACTCGCCAACCACCACCTGGATCGGCTTGCCGTGCGCCAACAGCAGCTCACGGCTAAGGCCGTGAACTCGTTCGGCTTCGCCGTCCCAAAACCGCCAGCTTTGAGCCGGTTTGATTAAAGCGCAATATTTTTGACCGTCGGCCAAGACGACCCCGACTTCAATGGGATAGCTGTCGACACCAAACCCTGAGGCTTCAAAATCGATCACGTTGGGTCTGCGGTTTTCCAACTCGATATTCCTTAGTTTTCGCCAAATGCCTAAGACTAGCCGAGTTTTTGCGTTTGGTAGGGGACCTTAGGCAAGCCGAAACACCCACCTGAATCGGTTTTCGATGCAAAAAATAAAAACCAACACCCTGGATCTCGTCGGGCCGGTCGCCGGCGGGTTCAGTCCAGTCGGCGCGCGGTCAGCGCCAACCAAGGTTGCTCGTGGCGCGGCTTGCCCGGCGGTCGGTAGTAGTGATCGAGGATCTCGAATCGGGCCGCGGCCAAAAACGTTCGGCTCGCGTCAATTTCCATAAAATGGCCGTAACGTTGTCCGGACCAACCTTCACCGTTGCCGCGAGGATTGGATATAAACAAGACCCCAGCGGATCTTAGTGCGGCATGTAACTGATCTAGCACGCGCGGCAACTCGCGGCTAGGTATATGAAACAGCGAGGCGTTGGCGAAAATGCCATCGAAACCCTGAGTCGGCAAATCCAGACTTAGAAAATTTTGCCGCAATACCTGACAGCCGCTGTGAGCGCGCGCCATCTCGCAAAATCTCGCGCTACCGTCCAGTCCGACCGGTCTGTGGCCTAAGGTTTTAAAATAGAACAGATCCCGGCCTGGCCCACATCCAAGATCCAAAATATCCAGCGCTCGATCTCGCGGTAACGCCCGTAAAAATGCCGCATAATTCTGGCTGACGTCATGATCCTTGGTGCCTTCCCAAAAAGATTCGGCATTGAGGTCGTAATGATTCAAAGTGGCGGCTTCGATTTCGGTCAGTTGTTCGCTGTCGGTTTCCATGAAGTTTGCTCTGCAATCGAAGGTTGTCAGTATCGCGTGAAGTCGCCGGCTCGCCAAATGTAAGGTCTATCCAGCAACGTTGTTCAGCCCGACCTTGCCAGCGTAAGGATTCCCCCAAACTCTTCTGTTCCTCGAAATCCGGCTGCGGTCGTTAGCTCATCCGCCGCTTGGGTACGACGTGGCTAAAACTGATTATGCTCTAAGCGAAGACCATGGCACATAAGCCATCCGGCGGTGTGCGGACGGGCCTCGAACCTGGGCTGGCACGCAAACTAATCGAAAGCTTCGAGTTGGGGAGCCGACATCTTGTAAAGAGGTTAGGAATCGGCGAGCGTATTCGATGGTAAAACTAAGACAGGCTCGAACTGGAAATTCAAACAACAAAAAAGGCCTTGATAAACTGGAGTTTATCAAGGCCTTAAAATATTCGGTGGCGGAGAGAAAGGGATTCGAACCCTTGATACGTTGCCGTATACACACTTTCCAGGCGTGCGCCTTCGACCGCTCGGCCATCTCTCCAGGTGTGAATCAGTCGGAAGAAACATGCTAAGGTTGTTCAACCCCTCGGCGATAGCCGGAAGGCTTTTTTTAAAAAACGGTGACTGATTTATCGTCGGTAGGATACTCGATACACCCAGCAAATGCAACGCGGATCGAGGTGAGCGCGGGTTCGACAGGGCTGCGAGGCAAGCGTTGATGTTTGTCTCGAATCAAACCGCGGAACCGGCTTGTGCCGATTCGGCAATCAGTAGGCCATTGAATTCACTAAAGACATTATTTCAGCCGTTGGGAGGCGGCGTCCATGCCCGACACATATAGCGCCGGCGACAAATCCAGGATTTTGATCGTCGACGATGTTCACGAGAACTTGCACACCCTATTGAACATACTCCGCGGCGAATATGCGATTCTGGCGGCAACCTCCGGCGAGAAAGCCTTGGAGATCGCCCAGCGCCAACCCGTGCCGGATTTGATTCTGCTGGACGTGGTGATGCCGGAAATGGATGGCTACCAGGTGTTGGAATGCTTGCAGGCCTCGGACGCCACTGCCGACATCCCGGTGATCTTCGTAACCGCCGCATCGGAGTCGGGCGACGAAGCCAAGGGATTTCAGATGGGTGCGGCGGATTATTTGACCAAGCCGGTCGTGCCGGAAACCTTGCTGGCCAGAGTCCGAACCCACTTGGCCCTAGCCGCCTATCGTAAACGCTATGGCCGACTATAATTGGCTTCACTGCCCGAGTCTTACGAATTCATGAGTAAAAATGCCAATTTTGTCAGCAAGTCCCGACCAACCATTTTGGTTGTCGACGATTTACCGGAGAACATTCATGGTCTGCTGGAAGCCTTGAAGGGCGACTACGGCATACTGGTTGCCACCGATGGCCAAAAAGCTCTGGACTTGGTATTCGGCCCCACCCCGCCGGATTTATTGTTGCTGGACGTGATGATGCCGGGCATGGACGGTTATGAAGTCTGCCAGCGTATCAAGGAAAATCCAGCCACCGAAGCGATTCCGATTTTGTTCGTGTCGGTGGTTGACGCCGCGATCGAAAAAATCCGCGGCTTTTCGTTGGGGGCTGGGGACTACATCACCAAACCCTTCGATATCGACGAAGTTCGCGCCAGAGTCAAAACGCACCTGGAACTGAGTCGCCTGCGGCGCGCGCTGGAAGGTCGCCTGCACCGGCTCAACGAGTATACTCGGGCAACCGATGCCGCCAACATCGTCTCGCGTACCGACGCGGCCGGCGTGATCACCTTCGTCAACGATGCCTTTGTCGATACCTACGGTTACAGCCGCGACGAAGTCATCGGAAAAACCCATAAACTCATTGCCGATCCGGATACGCCATGCAGTTTGTTTCGGGAAATGTGGCAGACCATCGCCGGCGGTGATGTTTGGCGCGGGATTTATTGCAATCGCCGCAAGAATGGCGACACGGTTTACATCAACAATACCATCGTACCGGTAGTCGGTGCCGACGGCCGTCCCAGCGAATACATGTCTTGCAGCGTGGACGTCACTTGCTTGATACACCAGGAAGAACTGATCCGCGAACAAGCCACCGACAAATTGACCGGACTGCCCAACCGCGTCAAATTGATGCAGGACTTGGAAGCCGCCAGCCGTCCTTTGCTCGGCATGATCAATATCGACCAATTCAAGGCCATCAATGACTTTTACGGCTTGGCCAACGGCGACAAGGTTTTATTGGAAATCGGCCGACGTTTGGACCGGATGGGCGGCGGCTGGGTCGAAGCCTACCGCATTGGCGGCGATTTGTTCGCGATGCTGGCGGTTGGCGACGATTGCACGCTGGAGCAGTTCGCGTCCTTGATAGCCCGCATCATGCGGCACTTGGAGGAAGAACCGGTCGATTGCGACGAGGACCGTATTTTCATTCAAGTCACTGCCGGGATTTGCCAGGGTACCGACAACTGTTATACCCATGCCGCGCTGGCGTTGGCCAGGGCCAGGGCCGAACAACGCGATTACCTGATCTACGATGAGGAAATGGAGGTCAAATCGCATTACCGCGACAACATCCGCTGGAGCCAAAAGATTCGCTCGGCGTTAGCCAGCGGCCGGATCGTGCCCTACTACCAGCCCATCGTCGACAATGCCACCGGCCGGATTGTCGAATACGAAGCCTTGATGCGGATGATAGACGAGGACGGCACGGTGATTCCACCTACCTTTCTCGGCGTGGCCAAACGCTCCCGCCAATATACGGCGCTGACCAAAACCATGGTCAACAAAGTGATCGAGGCCTTGCCCCATTGTAGCGGTTTGATGGCGCTGAATTTAACCGTCGAAGACATCATCGACGCCGATACCGCCGCGTTTCTGTACGATCGCCTGTCGCCGCCGGAGGTTGGGCCGCGCATCGTCTTGGAAATCACCGAGACCGAAGGTATCGAAAATTACGGCGAGATCGCCGAGTTTATTGAAAAGCTGAAGGCCCGAGGTTGCCGTTTCGCGATCGACGATTTCGGCAGCGGCTATTCCAATTTCGCGCATTTGTTACGGCTGAAGATCGATTATTTAAAAATCGACGGTTCCATCATCATGAACATCATCGATAGCCGCGATTCGCAAGCGATCGCTCACGTCATCGTCGATGCGGCGCGGCGCCTGGGGATGAAGACGATCGCTGAATTCGTCGGCAGTCCGCGTATCCAGGCCAAGGTCAAGGAACTGGGTATCGATTATTCCCAGGGCTATTACATTGGCCAGCCCTCGCCGGTGGCGGCCGCCAGCTATACCGAATCGGACGCGTGAAGGCATGCCGGACCAAAGCTCAGCTCCGTTCAAATGGCTTCGGTCGATGCCAGCGCAGGCTGGCCAACTGGCCGGTATCGGCCTGTTGAGCGTGGCTTGGTGGCTGCCGGCTCGGGCCGACCCCAGCATGGCGACGCTACGCGGGCGGGTCGAAATGCCCGGCTTAGCCGATCAAGCGGGCGCCCAAATCATCGTCACCCATTTGGATCGCGGCTTTTCGACCCGCACCGTGTCGCGCGAGGGCGGCAGCTATGTGTTGATGGCATTGCGGCCCGGCCGCTATTCGTTGAAAGTATTGGCGCCGGATGGCCGCAGTATCGAGCAGGCGCTGACCTTGCAAGTCGGACAGGCCATGACGCTGGACTTGGCGGTCGGCGCCGAAGCCGGCACCGAATCCGCTTCAACCGCATCGGAAATCCGCAACCCGGAGCTGGCGACCTACCTGACGCCGGAACAAATGCAACGCTTGCCGCAGATCAACCGCAACTTCCTGAACTACGCCGATCTGGCGCCCGGCGTCAACGTGGTAACCGATCAGGACGGCAGTACCCGCTTGCAAAGCGGCGGTCAGCGTCCGGACAGCGTCAATCTCTATATCGACGGCGTCAGCCAAAAAAATTACGTGGTGCGCGGCGGCGTGGCCGGCCAGGATTCCAGTCGAGGGAACGTGTTTCCGGAATCGGCGGTCGCCGAATACAAAGTGATCAGTCAAAACTACAAAGCCGAGTTCGATCAAGCCAGCGGCGCGGTGATTTCGGTGCAGACCAAATCCGGCGGCAATCAGTTTCACGGCGAGACCTTTTACGACCACACCAATCAAGATTTGCGCGCCGCCACGCCCAGCGAAACGCTGAACGGACGCTACGACAATATGCAGGCCCAATACGGCGTGACCTTGAGCGGACCGATCGCCCGCGACGTGGCGCATTTTTTCGTCGCTTACGAGCGCAAACAAAACGACGATTTCGCCGGCGTGCGCACCGCGGACGGTGGGGCGCTGCCGGCCCGCTACCAATCCCTGCTCGGCGAGGCGAATCGGCCGTTCGAAGCCGATCTGTTCTTCGCCAAGCTGGATTGGGCCCTGGACGAGCGCAACTCGCTAGAGGCCTCGTTTAAATTGCGCGACGAAACGCAAATACTGGGTATCGGCGGCGGCAATGCCGAACCGAACGCGCTGGACAAGGGCAACGCCGAAAAACGCCTGGACTTCAAGTATCAATACACCGCCGAACACTGGGTTAACGAAGCGCGCTTCACCTACGAGGATAGCCATTGGCGGCAACAGCCGGCGCATTTGAATGCCGGACAGTTGCTACAGCGTTTGGATGGTAGCCTAAGCGGCGGTAATTTAAGCAGCGTCACGGTCCTGAACGGCGGCGGCGCCGGTAACTTTCAAGACAAAGGCCAACGCGGTCCTGGCTTGCAAGACGATTTGACCTTCAGCGGCTTGAATTGGCACGGTTCGCACGTCGTCAAAGTCGGCGCAAAGCTGAAGTACATCGAATTGAACGCACTGGAACGCGATCCCTACAATCCTCAATTCAGCTACAACCTGAACAACCCGGACGGGACGCCCTACCGGGTCACTTGGGCCGCGCCGATGGCCGGATTGGGCGACGGCAACGGCGCGACATCGACCGACGTCAGTCAAGTCGGACTCTATCTGCAAGACGACTGGGAATTGAATCGACATCTAAGTTTAAGTTTGGGCGCGCGCTGGGATTACGAATACAACCCCGGCTACTTGAATTTCGTCACGCCGACAGGCGTGGCGAGCGCGTTGCGCGACTGGAGCAATATCGCCGGCGGCCGCGGCGGCTACAATCTCGAGGATTATCTCAGCAACGGCCATAACCGCCGAGCCGACGCCGACAACATCGCGCCGCGCCTGGGTTTTGCCTACGACTTCGACGGCGATCAGCGCCACGTCGTGTTCGGCGGTTATGGGAGAGCCTACGACCGCAACATTTACGACGTGTTGCAGTTGGAGCGCACTAAAGGCAGTTACCCGTCGTTCAGCGTGGCGTTTCAAGGCGATCCGAACTACGATTGCGGCGCGGCGGCCGACTGCATCGCCTGGGATCCGGCCTATTTGAATTACAACGGCGAGCAACTCAGCGCATTGACCGGCGCCACCCCGGCCAGCCGGGAAATCAACTTAATGCGCAACAACCTGAAAACGCCGTTCGCCGATCAATTCAGCCTTGGTATCCGCAACCGTATCGGCGATTGGTATACCGAACTGGCGGTGTCGCACGTGCATAGCTACGATGGTTTGGTGGGCGTGCTGGGCGGACGTAATGCCGACGGCAGCTTTTACCGGGCCGGCAGCGACCTTGGCGGTACTTTTCAAGCGGTTCCGGGCTACGGTCAGTTGATCCTGTTCGACAACGGCGTGCAAACCAAAACCAATTCGGTGTATTTAAAAGCCGAGAAGCCTTACGTCAAGGAAAGCGGTTGGGGGGCTAGTTTTGCTTATACCTATACCGACTCTCAGGAAAACAAGCCGCAATCCTTCGTGGATAACAGCAGCTATTTATTTGAAAAGCCGGATACTCACAGCGTCGGTTGGCTCGATACCTCTGGAGTACGCGCCCACAAAATCGTAACCACCGCAAGCGTCGATTTACCGTGGGATGTGGTCTTCGCCGCCAAATTGACGCTGGCCACGCCCGAAACCCGCTACGGCATCAATTGCACCAGTGGTGCCTGCCGTTTCGATACCTACACGCCGCGTGGTTACGACTTTATTTTTCCCGGCGAATGGTGGGGCTATCGGCAATTCGATATTGCGTTAATCAAAAATTTCGACACTCCGCGAGATACGCGATTTAAGTTACGTTTGGACGTCTTGAACTTGTTCGACTTCAAAAATTACGGCGCTTTCAATAGCAACTTCGCCTCGTCCGACTTCGGCGCGCCGACGTCGATTTTGGCCGGTCCGCCGCTGACGCTGAAATTGACGGCGCGGCTGGAGTTCTAATGCGCGCTGCCCGCATTTCGGCGATCCGTTGTCGCCTTATCGCCTTGTGGGCGATGTGTTGGTTGGCTTGGCCGGTGGCGGCGGATAGTGCCGACGCGAAAATCAAGGCCGGATATTTGTTTAATTTCACCCGGCTGGTCGAATGGCCGACGCCCGGCGACGAACCCTTGCATGTTTGCGTGGTCGGCGCCGACGCGGTGGTCGAACAACTCGGCGAATTGGCCAGCCGCGATAGTAAGGGTAGAGCCTTGCAAATCTGGTCCGGAACCGAGGAGTTGCAGATATGCCAATTGCTGTACATCGATGGGGATTCGGCGATGTTGCCGGGACTGTTACAGCAAACGAAGAGCAGGGCGGTGCTGACCGTCAGCGACCAACTTGGATTCGCGGCGCGCGGCGGCGGGATAGGCTTTTACCGCGAACAAGATCAGATTAAAGTCGAAATCAACCCCCAAACGGTCAGCGGCGCTCAACTCAAGGTTAATGCCTTGTTGATGGAAATTGCCCGTATCGTCGTTCCCTCCAAACCTTGAAAACCATGCCGGTCCGCTCACTCGACGTCAATATCAAAACTAAATTGGTGCTGATTATCTTGGTAACCAGCCTGGTCGCGCTGTTACTGGCCGGAACCGGTTTCGTCGTGCACGAGCGCATGCGTCTGAAAGAAGATATGGCCAAGGACTTGCAATCGCTGGCGCGGATTGTGTCCGGCCGCAGCACCGTCGCCTTGTCCTTCGGGGATCCGGGCGTCGCCGAAGCCAATCTTAGCGCGTTGGGCGTCAAGCCCGCGGTGGTGTCCGCCTGTATTTACAACGCCGAGGGCGGCTTATTCGCCGAATATCGGCGGGGCGAATCTTGTCCGGCCTCGTGGCCGGCGCGGCAACAGGTCGGACTGGCGGTTTTCGGTGAGCAATTTTGCCGAATGGCCGAGGATATCGAATTGGACGGTCAGCATGTCGGACGGGTGTTGATCGTGGCCAGTTTGGCGGAACTGAATAATCTCTGGCGGGGTTCGTTGATCGCGGCATCGCTAATCGTGGTATTGGCGGGTGCCATCGCATTTTTGATGGCTTCGCGCTTGCAAAGGGTGATCTCGGCGCCGTTGGTTAAGCTAAAAAAAACCGTCGAGACCATCAACCGCAGTCAGGATTACACGCTGCGCGCCGAGCGCCACAGCAACGACGAACTCGGCGCATTGATTTCAGCGTTTAACACCATGATCGCGACGATCGAAAACCGCGATCGCCAGTTGGCGGAAAGCCGCCATCAACTGGCGGCGGTCAATGAGGACCTGGAACGCCGAGTGGCGGCGCGGACCGCCGAGTTGGCCGAAACCAACGTCAAACTGGCGCACAACGGCGCGATATTGACGACGGTGCTGGACAGCATGTCGCAAGGCTTGATTGCCTTCGACGCCAATTTGAAATTGCTGGTGTGGAACAAGCAATTGGCGCTCGTGCGCGGCTATCCGGAAGAATTGTTGCAAACCGGCCGCGATCACAGCGATTTCGAACGTTTTGATTTACATGACGATGCCTTGCGTTACGCCGAAACCAAGGCCGAGTTGCGCGAGGCCCTGGAAAGAATCAGTCGCTTTCAACCACACCGCTACGTGTGGACGCGGGCCGACGGCAAGGTGTTGGAAATCAGCGGCGGGCCGATTTCCGACGGTGGTTTCGTCAGTACCTACGAAGACGTCACGTTACGCAAACAATACGAAACCGCGCTGAAGGAAGCTCGCGATGCTGCCGAATCGGCCACTCAAACCAAAAGTCAGTTTCTCGCCAATATGTCGCACGAGATCCGCACGCCGATGAACGGCGTGCTGGGCATGCTGCATCTTGCGCTGCAAACCGAACTCAGCGCGTCGCAGCGCAACTATTTGGCCAAAGCATATAGCTCGGCTAGGGCCTTGTTAGGCATCCTTAACGACATTCTGGATTTTTCCAAGATCGAGGCCGGTAAACTGACGTTGGAGCAAGCCGAATTCCGATTCGATGCGGTCGTCGATCAATTGGCCGATGTCATCGGGTATCAAGCCGGCTTAAAAAATATCGAGTTTTTGATTCGGCACGACCCGGAAATTCCGCCGCTGTTAATCGGCGATCCGTTGCGTCTTGGGCAGGTGTTGACCAATTTGTGTAGCAACGCGTTGAAATTTACCGAGCGTGGCGAATTGGAACTGGCGTTTCACGGCCGCGTCGTCGCGCCGACCGAAATGGAACTGCTGGTCACGGTGCGGGATACCGGCATCGGCATGTCGCGAACCGACCGCGATAAATTGTTCACCGAATTTACTCAGGCCGACCAAGGCACTAGTCGGCGCTTTGGCGGTACCGGCTTGGGACTGGCCATTTCCAAGAAACTGGTGGAAATGATGCGAGGCCGAATCTGGATCGATTGGTCGGAGCCGGGTCTGGGGACGACGTTTTGCTTTACCGCGCGTTTGGGTATTGTCGGTGACGGCGCGCTGCGGCCGCAATCGCTGGAGGACAAGGTTGGCCGGCTGTTGGCCGACGTCCGGGTGTTGGTGGTGGACGACAACGAAGCGTCGCGGGAAATCATTGCCGATATGCTCAGGCCGTTCGGCGTACGCATAGGGGTTGCCGCCAGCGGTGCCGAAGCCTTGACCGAATTGCGCCAAGCGACCGCAACTCAATCCTACGAACTGGTGTTGGTGGACTGGCACATGCCTGGCATGAACGGCGATGAAGTGGTGGAACAAATGCGCGCCGACCCTCGCTTGGCCGGGCTTAAGGCGATCATGGTCACCGCTTACGGCAACGAGGACGTCATGCGCCTGGCGGACAAGGTCGGCATCGACGGTTTCTTGATCAAACCTGTCTCGCCGTCGTCTTTGCTGGATGCCATCCTGTCGGCCTTGGGACGTGGCCGTATCCAGGGCATGGCCGACAAATTCAAGCCGCGCCTGACAGGTGGCGTGGAAACCGGACCATTACACGGTCGCCGCATCTTGCTGGTTGAGGATAACGAAATCAACCGTGAGTTTGCCGGCGAATTATTGCGCGGACACGGCCTGGAGGTAGACGAGGCAGTGAATGGCGAGGAGGCGGTGCGGAAAGTCTGTCAGACAGCTTACGACGCGGTGTTAATGGATATTCAGATGCCGGTGCTGGACGGCTTGGAAGCGGTACGGCAAATCCGGTCGCTAACCCAAGCCGACGGCGCCGACCGCTTCGGTGCGATGCCGATTATCGCGATGACGGCGCACGCCATGGCGCAAGACGTCGAAAAAAGTCTGCAAGCCGGCATGAACGACCATATCACCAAACCGATCGATCCCGAGCGTTTGCTGGCTTCGTTGACCACCTGGATCGCCGGCACCGGGAGCCAGACTCCCCCAGCCTCGGCAACGGCTAGCGTCGCATACCCGGCGGATCTGCAGTGTTTACGTCATATCGATGTCGCGCAGGGCATTCGGCGCATCGGCGGCAATTCGGAGGCTTATCGGCGGCAATTGCTGCGATTTTTAGCGCATTACGCCGACTCGGTGACAGAACTGCGTGCTTCGATCGAAGCGGGGCGTTTCGAAGAAGCGGAAGCGCATTGCCACGCGCTGAAAGGCGTCAGCGGCAACCTGGGCGCGCAAGCCTTGTTCGAAGCGGCCTCCTCTGTTGACGCGGTGTTAAAGCAAAGCCACCCGCCGGCCGAAGCGCAACTCGCCGATTTGGAGCAATGCTTGGCGCGGATTATCCTCGAATTGACCGATTTGGCGGCGAAACAGCCGGAAAACGTGGTGGAGCCGAAACCCGTCGTCAATACCCAGGAAGTCGCCAAGGCCGCCGAGCGTTTGGCGAGGATCTTGGACACCGATCTTGGCGCGGTAGAATCGGCGCTCGCGGAGCTGCGGGCGCTGGCGGCAGGGGGGGGATGGCAGGCGGAACTTGACGCGATCGCCAAATCAATCGATCGCTTTGCAATCGACGAAGCCCAGCTACAATTAGCGCGGTTGCGCGATGGCTTGCAGCCGGAAAACCCATGAAGATGTCGAGCTACCACGGATAGGCGGGGAATGGAGAACATTCAGTACTCTAAAACACGAACTCATCTGTCTTTTTTCAACTTCAAGCATGGGCCAAGCCGTAGCAGTGGCGACCGTGCATTTAGATTTACCTGCCGCGCGGCAATATCTTACAATTCGGCAGCCTTGAGCTAACAATAATTACTTTTAGGAGGATGGTTATGTTAAAAATTCGTTTGCTGGTCGCCGCGTTGGCGATGACCGGTTCCTTGTCCGCATCAGGCGCGGAATCCTTGCCGGCCAGCGCTCCGGCACCGGAAAACAATCCCACCACAGCCGAAAAAGTCTCGTTGGGAAAAATGCTTTACCACGATCCGCGATTGTCGTCGACCGGCACCGTGGCTTGCGCCTCTTGCCACAACACCATGCTGGGCGGCGAAGATAATCGACCCAACTCGATGGGCGTCAACGGTCAAACCGGCGGACGTAGCGCGCCGACGGTCTGGAATGCGGCTTTCAACGCAGTGCAATTTTGGGATGGTCGTGCGGCCAGCCTGGAAGAACAAGCCGCCGGTCCCGTGACCAATCCGATCGAAATGGGCATGAAAAGCTGGGACGACGTAGTGGCCCGCTTGAAAACCATCGAAGGCTATCAAGACGCGTTCGAAAAAGCCTTCGGCAAGGACTCGATCAGTAAGGATAATGCGACCAAGGCTATCGCGGCTTACGAACGTACGCTAATTACGCCTAACAGCGCTTACGACAAATATGTCGAAGGCAATACCAACGCCATGACCGAACAACAAGTACGCGGCATGAAAAAAGCCGTCGAAATCGGTTGCACCAGTTGCCACAGCGGTCCAGCCTTTAACGGTGCCGGCATGTTCCAAAAATTCCCAGTGAATTCCAACGGATATTTCGAAGCGCAATACCATTTCCAAAAAGATTTGGGCCGCGCCGAAGTCACCAAAAGCGATGCCGACAAGCATTTCTGGAAAGTGCCTACGTTACGGAATGTTGCTCTGACCGCACCGTATTTTCACAACGGCTCCGTGAAAACCTTGGACAGAGCCGTATGGTTGATGGCAAAACTGCAATTGAATAAGGAATTGTCCGACGCCGAAGTAGCCGACATCGTCGCATTTTTGAACGCACTGAGCGGCGAATTTCCGACACAAAGCATGCCGCATCTCCCCGGCACGCCAGGCAGTTCTTTCAACTAATCCGGGCTGTAAGCCAAACAAGGGGCCGGAAGGCCCCTTTTTTATTGTCACGGACGATGGTCCTTGCCTCAGCAAAAGCACCACGCCAACTTAAAGTCTCCGACGAATACTATCAGCTCGAATGCCGGGGCTGATTGGGTCTATTGTGCGATTTTTATAGCGATGGTGGCGTTTTATGGAGCACGCACAGCGAACGAGTAGGCTCTTCCCCGAGCGAGCGTATCGGTTGCGGGTTCTTGTCGACCAAAGGCCGCATCTCTACCCTAAAATCCCGCCGGACGACTAAAATAGGCGCGCTAGCTTTGTTGTCAAAGACTCAAGGTTGGCGATTCTAGAAGCGATCTTGCAGCGATTAATTTAGTAAGTAATTGACCTATATGAATAAAATTAAAGTACTCTTTGTCTGCATGGGCAATATTTGCCGATCGCCGACGGCGGAAGGCGTGTTTTCCAATTTGATCGAAAGTCAAAATTTGGCCGATCGCTTTCAGATCGATTCCGCTGGCACGCATGCCTATCACGTCGGCGACGCGCCGGATTTACGCGCGCAAAAAGCCGCTCGCGATCGCGGCGTGGAATTGAAACACCTGCGCGCACGCAAGGTATCGGCAGCGGATTTTGCCCATTTCGACCATATTTTGGCGATGGATAGCGAAAACCGGGAGAGTCTGACCGAGCTGTGTCCGCCGGATCATCGGCATAAAATCCGTTTGTTTTTGGAGTATGCGCCGCATCTACTGGAGCATGAGGTCCCCGATCCGTACTATGGCGGCAGTTACGGCTTCGAACGGGTATTGGATTTGGTCGAACAAGCCTCCGAAGCCTTTCTGGAGTCCCTGCGTCAGACCGGTCGTTTGTAACCATCCAAAGGAGTTAGGACATGGCCATAGTGGCAAACACGGTTGCTTATCTGGATCAAGAGACCTTGCTGGAAGGGTATTTCGCGTACGACGACGCGGTTAGCGGCCAGCGCCCGCTGGTATTGATTCATCACGCTTGGGGTGGGCGGGACGAATTTGTCGCCGGCAAGGCTCGAAAATTGGCTGAATTGGGCTACTTGGGGTTTGCGGTCGATATGTACGGAAAAGGCGTGTTAGGCAGCGGCCCCGATGAAAATGCCAAGTTGATGCAGCCGTTCATGGCGAATCGCGCCTTGTTGCAGCGTAGGACGCTGGCGGCGCTGGCGGCGGCCAAATTATTGCCGTGGGCCGATAATCGCAAAATTGCGGCAATCGGCTTTTGCTTCGGCGGTTTGTGCGCGTTGGATTTAGCCAGGACCGGCGCCGATATTCAAGGCGTGGTGGCCTTCCACGGTCTATTCTCGCCGCCCGCCAACATTCCGGAGCCCATGATAAAAGCCAAGGTTTTGGCCTTGCACGGTCACGACGATCCGATGGTGCCGATGGAGCAGGTTATCGCGCTGCAAGCCGAATTAACCAAAGCCGGTGCCGATTGGCAACTGCATAGCTACGGTCACACCCTGCACGCGTTTACCAACCCGGTGGCCAATAATCCGGGGTTCGGCACGGTGTACCAGCCGCTCGCCGACCGGCGTTCGTGGCAAGCGATGCAAAACTTTTTGGCGGAGATTTTTGCCTGACGTGGCTGGGGGGCGTTTGCTATAATTGCCGGCTTTACAAACCTGTCGGTACTGAGTAAATGGAATTGACAACTCAGGCCCACCCGTCGATGCGCTTGCCGTCGACCGCTATGGAATCACGGACCCATGTCAGACTTCGCTAAAGAAATCATTCCTGTCAATCTCGAAGACGAGATGAAACAGTCCTATCTCGATTACGCGATGAGCGTCATCGTCGGTAGGGCGCTTCCCGATGTCAGAGACGGCCTGAAGCCGGTGCACCGCCGCGTACTGTACGCGATGAGCGAACTGGGCAACGATTGGAACAAACCGTATAAAAAATCCGCCCGCGTCGTCGGTGACGTGATCGGTAAATACCACCCGCACGGCGATACCGCGGTTTACGACACCATCGTCCGAATGGCGCAACCGTTTTCGCTGCGTTACATGTTGATCGACGGTCAGGGCAACTTCGGCTCGGTGGACGGCGATTCGCCGGCGGCCATGCGGTACACCGAAGTGCGGATGGCAAAGATCTCCCACGAGTTACTGGCCGATCTGGACAAGGAAACCGTCGATTTCGTCGCCAACTACGACGAGTCAGAATCCGAACCCACAGTGCTGCCGACTAGAGTACCCAATCTACTGGTCAACGGCTCTTCCGGCATCGCGGTCGGCATGGCCACCAATATCCCGCCGCACAACCTCGGCGAAGTGGTCGGCGCCTGTTTGGCCTTGATCGAAAACCCCGATTTGACGATTCCCGAGCTGATGGGGATCGTACCCGGCCCGGATTTTCCGACCGCCGGCATCATCAACGGCGCATCGGGCATACACGAAGCGTATGCCACCGGCCGGGGCCGAATCTATCTGCGCGCCCGTTGCCATTTCGAGGACATCGGCGACAGCGGCCGACAAGCCATCGTCACGACGGAACTGCCGTACCAGGTCAACAAAGCCCGCTTGCTGGAAAAAATCGCCGAATTGGTCAAGGAAGGCAAGCTGGAGGGCATTTCCGGATTGCGCGACGAATCGGATAAGGACGGCATGCGGATGGTCGTCGAATTGCGGCGCGGCGAAGTGGCCGATGTGGTGTTGAACAATCTCTACAAGCAAACCCAGTTGCAGACCGTATTCGGCATCAACATGGTGGCTTTGTACGACGGTCGGCCGCATTGCATGAATTTAAAGGACATTCTGGCCGCCTTCATCGACCATAGACGCGAAATCGTGACGCGCCGGACGATCTTCAATCTACGCAAGGCGCGCGAGCGGGCGCATATCTTGGAAGGTCTGGCGGTGGCGTTGGCGAACATCGACGAGATGATCGAGCTGATCAAAACCTCGCCGAATCCGCAGGAAGCCAAAGTCGGCCTGTTGGGTCGATCCTGGAATGCCGGACTGGTCGCGTCTCTGCTGGACCGCGCAGATGCGGATCGCTCGCGCCCGGAAGACTTGCCGGCCGAATTCGGCTTGGCGAACGGCCAATATCGGCTGTCCGAAAATCAGGCTCAAGCCATCCTGGATTTACGTCTGCATCGCTTGACCGGGCTGGAGCAGGAAAAAATCGTCAACGAATATCGGCAATTGCTGGAATTGATCGACGAATATTTGTTCATCTTGGGCAGCGACGTGCGCTTGATGGAAGTCATCAAGGAAGAATTGGAAGAAATCAAAAACCAATATGCCGACGCGCGCCGAACCGAAATCGTTCAGGATTATTCCAACCTGACCGCTGAAGATCTGATCACCGAGGAAGACATGGTGGTGACCATGTCGCACGAGGGTTACGTCAAAACCCAGCCGCTGACCGATTACAAAGCGCAACGGCGCGGCGGTCGCGGTAAATCGGCGACGGCCACCAAGGAAAACGATTTCATCGAAAAACTGATCATCGCCAACACCCACGACACCATCCTGTGTTTCTCGTCGCGCGGCAAGGTATATTGGCTGAAAGTGTACGAGTTGCCGGTAGCCAGCCGAGCCTCGCGCGGTAAGCCTTTCGTCAATTTGTTGCCGTTGGAAGAGGGTGAACGCATCAACGCGATGCTGTCGGTTCGCGAGTACAGCGAGGACAAATACGTGTTTATGGCGACGATGGCCGGTACGGTCAAGAAAACGCCGCTGACTGAATTCGCGTTCCAATTGGCGAAAGGTAAAATTGCGATCGATTTGCGCGATAACGATACCCTGGTCGGCGTCGCGCTGACCGACGGCCGTCAAAACGTCATGTTATTTAGCAGCGACGGTAAGGCGGTCTGTTTCAACGAGAGCGACGTACGTTCGATGGGCCGGGTCGCGGCCGGTGTGCGGGGTATCCGCTTGCAGGAAGGCCAAAAAGTGATTTCGCTGATCGTCGCCAGCGAGGGGACGGTATTGAATATCACCGAAAACGGCTACGGCAAACGCACCAAGCTCGAAGAGTTTACCCAGCACAAGCGTGGCGGTCAGGGACTGATTGCGATTCAAACCTCGGAACGCAACGGCGCGGTGGTCGGGGCTGTGCTGGTCAACGACACCGACGAGATCATGCTGATTACCGACGGCGGTACCTTGGTCCGAACCCGCGTCAACGAAATTTCGGTGGTGGGTCGCAATACTCAGGGCGTTACCGTGATTCGCCTCGATAAAGGCGAGAAAGTGGTTGGCGTCGACCGCATCGAAGCGCTGGGCGACGAAGAAGGCGATCTCGACGACGAAAGTCCGGATAGCGACGCGGCACCGTCGACAGGAGAGGAAGAATAATGGTCAGGATTTATAACTTCAGCGCCGGTCCGTCGATGTTGCCGGAACCGGTATTGCTACAAGCGCAACAGGAAATGTTGGATTGGCGGGGCAGCGGTATGTCGGTGATGGAAATGAGCCATCGCGGTCCGCACTTCATGGTCATTGCCGAGCAAATGAAGAACGATCTGATCGAACTGCTGGCGGTACCGGCCAATTATCGGGTGTTGTTTCTACAGGCCGGCGCCAGCGCGCAATTCGCGATGATTCCGCAAAATATCCTGAACGGCAAAACCAAGGCCTGTTACGTTAATACCGGCGCTTGGTCTACCGCGGCGATCAAGGAAGCCGGCAAATATTGCGAAGTCCAGGTGGCGGCCAGCGGCGAATCGACCGCGTTCACGACAATCCCAGCCTACGCGGACTGGCGAGTCGATCCGGCAGCCGCCTACTTGCACTACACTTCCAACGAAACGATACACGGCGTCGAATTTAACGATATTCCGGACGCCGGCGACCTGCCGCTGGTTTGCGATATGTCGTCGAATATCCTGTCCAGACGGGTCGATATCGGCCGCTATGGCTTAATCTACGCCGGCGCGCAGAAAAACATGGGGCCGTCAGGCGTGACGGTAGTCATCGTCCGCGACGATTTGGTGGGCTTGGAGGCCAAGAATACGCCGGCCGTGTTCAGCTATGCTCAGCAGGCCAAGGCCGATTCGATGTTGAACACGCCGGCCACCTACAACTGGTATTTGTTGGGTTTGACGCTGCAATGGCTGAAAGGCGAGGGCGGCGTCGTCGCGATCGAACAACGTAACATCCGCAAAGCCAACAAACTTTACCAAGCCATCGACGATTCCAGTCTGTACCGAAATCCGGTCGATCCGGCCTGCCGGTCGCGGATGAATGTGCCATTCGTATTGGCCGATGCAACGCTGGACAAAGCCTTCCTCGCGCAAGCCGAGCAACAAGGCTTGAGCACGCTGGCAGGCCATCGTTCGGTGGGCGGCATGCGCGCCAGCATCTATAATGCGATGCCGGAAGCCGGCGTCGAGGCCTTGATCGAATTCATGGCCGAGTTCGAGCGTACTCATTAAGGCTTATGACCGCGATCATTCCTTTGTCCGAACTGCGCCAGCGTATCGATGCCATAGATCGGCAGATTCTCGACTTGATCAATCAGCGCGCCAGTTGCGCGCTGGAAGTCGCGCGTACCAAGCAGGCCGAAGGCGAGACCGGCAGTTTCTACCGCCCTGATCGCGAGGCGCAGGTGTTGCGGCGCATCATGGAGATCAATCCTGGCCCGTTAGGCGATCAGTCCGCCGCGCATTTGTTCCGGGAGTTGATGTCGGCTTGCCTCGCTCTGGAAAAACCGCTGGAAGTCGCCTTCCTCGGCCCTGCCGGCACCTTCTCGCAACAGGCGACGTTTAAGCATTTCGGACACGCGGTCCAGGATACTCCGGTCCCGACGATTCATGAAATCTTCCAGGCGGTAGAGACCGGTCATTGCCAGTTCGGCGTCGTGCCGGTCGAAAACTCCACCGAAGGCGTCATCGCCCATACGCTGGATCGCTTCATGGACAGCCCCCTGCAAATCTGCGGCGAGGTCGAAATCCGCGTCCATCAGAACTTGCTGGGCAAGATGGAAGGCTTAGTCGGGATTGGCGAGGTATTTTCCCATCAACAATCGCTGGCCCAGTGCCGGCAATGGTTAACCGCCAATCTGCCCGGCGTGCCGTGTACCGCGGTTAGCAGCAACGCCGAAGCCGCGCGCTTGGCATCGCTGGACCACGGTAAAGCGGCGATCGCTGGCTTGACGGCGGCGGAATTGTACGACTTGAACGTGATCGCCAGACACATTGAAGACGAAGCCAACAACACCACCCGTTTCATCGTCGTCGGACGCTTACAACCGGTTTCGACCGGTTTCGATAAAACCTCGATTCTGGTGTCGACCGGCAACCAACCGGGGGCATTGCATCGGATTTTGGAGCCGTTCGCCGAGTATGGCATCAGCATGACCCACATCGAATCCCGGCCGTCCCGCCAGGGTTTGTGGGAATATGTGTTTTTTATCGATATCGAAGGGCATCGCGATGACGACGATGTCGCCAAGGCACTGAAAACCTTGGAGAACAACGTCAAAATGCTGAAAGTGCTCGGCTCGTATCCCAAGGCAGTCATTTAATCTTTTTGCTTCATGAATTTATTTTTATCTCTTGCTTTAGACGGCGTTCAACAACTGATGCCATATGTGCCGGGTAAACCGGCGGAAGAATTGCAGCGCGAGCTGGGTTTGAGCGAAGTCATCAAGCTGGCGTCCAACGAGAATCCGTTGGGGACCGGCCGGAAAGTCGCAGAGGCCATTCGCAATACTTTGCCGGAAATAAGCCGTTATCCGGACGGCAGCGGTTTCGCGCTAAAGACGGCGTTATCGGCCCGCTGGAGAGTGGATGCGGCGCAAATCACGCTTGGCAACGGTTCCAGCGAGATTCTGGAATTGGTGATGCGCACCTTCGTCGCTCCCGAGCATGAAGTCGTATTCGCTCAGCATGCCTTTGCTTTATATCCCATCCTGACTCAAGCAGTCGGTGCCAAAGCCGTGGTCGTGCCGGCCAAGGCTTACGGCCACGATTTGGACGCCATGCGCGCGGCGGTGACCGACCTTACCCGGGTAGTATTCATCGCCAACCCGAATAATCCGACCGGCACCTTGTTGGCTGCGCAAGCCGTCGAAGAGTTTATCGCCTCGCTGCCGAAGTCAGTGTTATGTGTGCTCGACGAAGCCTATTACGAATTCGTCGATCCAGCCGTGCGCACCGAATCCATGCACTGGCCGGATAAGTACCCGAATTTGATCATCGCTCGCACCTTTTCCAAGGCCTACGGATTGGCCGGCTTGCGCATAGGCTTCGGCGTATCGTCGCCGGAGGTGGCCGATTTGCTGAATAGGGTGCGCCAGCCGTTTAACGGTAATATGTTGGCGTTGGCGGCTGCGGAAGCCGCCCTGACGGATGCCGATTATTTGACCGAGACCATTGCTGTCAACAATGCCGGTATGGCGCAATTGACATCAGCCTTCGAAGCCTTGGGTTTGCCTTGGATTCCATCTTCCGGCAACTTCGTCTCGGTCGATATGCGGCAGCCGGCGATGCCGCTCTACCAGGCCTTGCTGAGAAAAGGCGTGATCGTGCGCCCGGTCGCCAATTACGAAATGCCCAATCATTTGCGAGTCAGCATCGGTACCGAACGCGAAAACCGAATCTTCATCGACGCGTTGTCCCAGGTATTGCAAGGTGTTTGAGCGCCTATGCATCATCGGGATTGGCTTGATTGGCGGCTCGATCGCCAAGGCCGCCCGCGCCGAGGGTTTGTGCAAACAGGTAGTGGCGCTGGGCCGGGAGAAGAATCTGCCCAACATGCAGCGCGCGGTCGAGTTGGGCGTCATCGACGCGTTTTATACCGATGCCGCCCAAGCGATGGCCGGTACCGATTGCGTGATCATTTGCACGCCGGTCGGCAGCATGCAAGCCATCTTCGAGCAACTCAAGCCGTATTGGAATTCGCAAACGCTTTATAGCGACGCCGGCAGTACCAAGGGCAGCGTGGTCGAAGCGGCGCGAGCGGTGTTCGGCAAGGTGCCGAGCAATTTCGTGCCGGCACATCCGATCGCCGGCGCCGAGCGCAGCGGCGTCGAGGCGGCGAAGGTCGATTTATATAAAAACCGTCGCTTGATTTTGACGCCGCTATCGTCCACCGACCCTCGGGCCGTGGATCAATTCAGCGCATTCTGGCGGCGGATCGGTTCCAGCGTGGCCATCATGAGCGTGGAGCACCACGATACCGTGCTCGCCGCTACCAGCCATCTGCCGCATATTCTGGCCTTTGCGTTGGTCGGCATGCTGGGCCGCAAGGACGAGCAGCGCGAAATTTTCAAATACGCGGCTGGCGGGTTTCGCGACTTTAGCCGTATCGCGTCCAGCGACCCCACCATGTGGCAGGACATTTGTCTGGCCAATAAACAGGAAATCATTCCGCTGATTCAACAATTTCAAGCGGAGCTTAATCAAGTCGAGCACCTGCTGCAAAACGGCGACGCTTCCGCGTTGTTCGAAACTTTCAGCTACGCCAAGCAGGCCCGGCAACGTTTTCTCGAAATTTTTGACGATCCAACCTAACCACTATGTCCTCATCCACTAACGTCATTTTCCAAGTCCAACCCGGCGGCAGCCTGAACGGCGAGATTCGCGTGCCCGGCGATAAATCGATGTCGCACCGCTCCATCATGCTCGGCTCGCTGGCCGACGGCGTTACCCACGTCACCGGCTTTTTGAACGCCGAAGATGCGATGTGTACCTTGGAAGCCTTCCGGGCGATGGGCGTACAAATCGAAGGGCCATTCAACGGCGAAGTGACCGTGCACGGCGTCGGCAAGCATGGTTTGAAGGCCCCGGAAAAACCGTTGTACCTGGGTAACTCCGGCACCTCGATGCGGCTATTGTCCGGGCTGTTGGCCGGACAGCCGTTCGACTGCGTGTTAACCGGCGACAAGTCGCTTGAATCCCGGCCGATGAAGCGAGTGACTGCGCCTTTGGCACAAATGGGCGCGGAGATCGTCACCCAAGAAAACGGCACCGCGCCGTTGCACATCAAAGGCAAGGCCGGCAAATTGCAAGGCATGCATTACGACATGCCGATCGCCAGTGCCCAGGTCAAATCCTGTTTGTTGCTGGCGGGCATGTATTCGGAAGGCGAAACCAGCGTCACCGAACCCGCGCCGACCCGCGATCATACCGAACGGATGCTGGCCGGCTTCGGTTATCCGGTCACTCGCGACGGCGCGACCGCGAGAATCACCAGCAACGGCAAATTGACCGCGACGAATATCGACGTGCCTAGCGACATTTCCTCTGCGGCGTTCTTTTTAGTCGGTGCCAGTATCGCGCCGAATTCCGATGTCACCTTGAAACACGTCGGCATCAATCCGACTCGCACCGGCGTCATCGACATTCTGCGCCTGATGGGCGCCAACATCGAAGTGCTGAACGAGCGCGAAGTCGGCGGAGAACCGGTCGCCGATTTGCGGGTGCGTTCCGCGCAATTGCAAGGTATCAATATTCCCGAGCATCTGGTGCCGCTGGCGATCGACGAATTTCCAGTGCTGTTCGTCGCGGCAAGCTGCGCCGAAGGCCAAACGGTGCTGACCGGCGCCGAAGAATTGCGGGTCAAGGAATCCGATCGGATTCAGGTGATGGCGGACGGCTTGCAAATCCTGGGTATTGACGCTCAAGCCACCAAAGACGGCATGGTGATCAACGGCGGTCAAATCGGTGGCGGCGAAGTTGATTCACACGGCGATCACCGCACCGCTATGTCGTTCTCGATCGCCGGATTGCGTGCCTCCGGACCGATTACGATCAAGGATTGCGCGAATGTGAATACCTCGTTCCCGGAGTTCCGCGACTTAGCGGTCAAGCTGGGACTCGATGTTAGCGTGATTTAATATGACGGCACCGGTTTTAACGATAGACGGGCCTAGCGGCGCGGGAAAAGGCACGGTCAGTCGTGCCGTCGCCAAGCTTTTGGGCTGGAATTATCTGGATAGCGGTTCGATATACCGGTCTCTAGCGGTAGCGGTGCTCAACGCAGGATTGAATTTGGACGATGTGCCGGCTATTTGCGAGGTCGCTCAAGCCATGCTGTTAGAATTCGACTGCGGTGACGCATTGATCGTCAAACTGAACGGTGTGGACATCACGGCGCGTCTGGCGACAGAAACCACCGGCAATACGGCGTCCATCATTGCGGCCTACCCCGATGTCAGAGCGGTTCTTTTGCAAAAACAAAAGGATTTTCAACAGCTTCCCGGCCTGGTTGCCGACGGGCGGGACATGGGCAGCGTGGTGTTCAGCGATGCCCGTTACAAGGTCTACTTGACCGCCAGCGCCGACGAGCGAGCATTAAGACGATATAAACAGTTGATTGAAAAGGGGATTGATGCTAATCTTCCGCAAATCACCCGTGAGATAGAAGAACGTGATCGTCGCGATAGTCAGCGAACGTCCGCGCCGCTTACCGTTCCGGAAGGCGCGTTGTACATCGACTCCTCGAATTTGACAATTCAAGAAGTCATCGATCAGGTGGTTAATTTAGTCGTATGAGACTTTTTGGCGGTTGTCGGCGGTTGTCGGCGGCTTTTTATTAATTTTTGATAAATGTGAAAACTTGTTCGTGTTTTAACAAGTTTGGGAAAGAAAAGATGGGCGAAAGCTTTGCAGAGTTGTTTGAAGAGAGTTATGCCAAGACCGAAATGCGTCCTGGCGCGATGTTGATCGGTACCGTTGTCGACATCGAAAACGAATTTGTTATCGTCAGTACACAGGCGAAATCCGAAGGTGTCATTCCAAAATGGCAGTTTCTGAATGCCGACGGCGACTTGGAAGTCAATATCGGTGACGAAATCGAAGTTGCTCTCGATTTGTTCGAAGATGGTCTGGGCGCCACTCTTCTTTCCCGCGACAAAGCCAAGAAAAGTAAAGCGTGGGCTGAACTGGAAAAAGCCTTCGAGACTCAAGAAACCATTGTCGGCCGTATCAACGGCAAGGTACGCGGCGGCTTCACCGTAGCGGTCGGCGCGTTGCGCGCGTTCCTGCCGGGTTCTCTCGTCGATGTACGTCCGATTCGCGACACTACCTTCCTGGAAAACCGCGATCTGGAATTCAAAGTCATTAAAATCGACCAAAAACGCAACAATGTCGTGTTGTCGCGCCGCGCCGTCGTCGAAAGCGAATACAGCGCCGAGCGCGAAGAATTGGTTAAAACGCTGCAAGACGGCGCGATCGTTACCGGTATCGTTAAAAACCTCACCGATTACGGTGCGTTTATCGATCTGGGTGGCGTCGACGGTCTGTTGCACATCACCGACATGGCATGGCGTCGTGTACGTCATCCATCCGAGTGCGTGGAAATCGGTCAGGAAGTTAAGGTTAAAGTCCTGAAATTCGATAAAGACAAAACTCGCGTATCGTTGGGCATGAAACAAATGGATGAAGATCCATGGCAAAACATCGCTCGCCGTTACCCTGCCGGCACTCGCGTGTTCGGTAAGGTCAACAACCTGACCGACTACGGTTGTTTCGTTGAAATCGAGGAAGGCGTCGAAGGTTTGGTACACGTTTCCGAAATGGACTGGACCAATAAAAACGTTAACCCATCCAAGGTCGTACAATTGGGTGATGAGTGCGAAGTCATGGTTCTGGAAATCGACGAAGAACGCCGTCGTATTTCGCTGGGCATGAAGCAATGCCGCTCCAACCCTTGGGATGAATTCGCGGCTACGCACAACAAAGGCGACAAAATCTCCGGCAAAATCAAATCGATTACCGATTTCGGCATCTTCATCGGTTTGGATGGCGGTATCGACGGTCTGGTGCATATGTCCGATATCTCCTGGAACGAGAACGACGAAGAAGCGATTCGCGCCTACAAGAAAGGCGACGAAGTCGAAACGGTTATTCTGGCCGTGGACTCCGAACGTGAGCGTATTTCGTTGGGTATCAAACAGCTGGAACAAGACCCCTTCCAAAACTATATCGCCCTGCATGAAAAAGGCAGCTTGGTGAAAGGTACCATTAAGGAAGTCGATGCCAAAGGCGCTGTGATTACCCTGGCCGATAACGTCGAAGGCTATTTGCGCGCTTCCGAGATTCAACGCGATCGCGTCGAAGATGCCCGCACTTTGCTGAAAGAAGGCGATGAAGTCGAAGCTAAATTTATCGGCGTCGACAAAAAAACCAAATCCATTTCATTGTCGATCAAGGCTAAGGATATGGAAGAAGAATCCAACGCTATTAAGGATTACTCGTCACAAAATGCCGGTACCGCGACATTAGGCGACATCTTTAAACAAATCGACAAATAACTCGTCGACTTCGGGGGTGGCGTGGGCGTAAACCTCATGCCGCCCCTTTTTGATTATTCAGGGTTGGATGTGACAAAATCAGAATTGATAGAGGTGCTGGCTAGAAAACAGCCGCATCTTGCGCTTAAAGACGTGGAGCTCGCTGTCAGATGTGTTGTCGATCACTTGAGCGATACGCTGGCTAGCGGCGATAGAATAGAAATCAGGGGTTTTGGCAGTTTTTCGTTGCATCATCGTTCGGCTAGATTGGGACGCAATCCCAAAACCGGCGAATCGGTTTCGTTAACCGAAAAACATGTTCCCCACTTCAAACCCGGCAAGGAGCTTCGGGATATGGTCGACGCTTCCAGGGAGAAATACAAAATCGTCGATTGATCAGGCACCCCGCCTGCTTCAAGTTTTTTACGATATTTGCCATAGCCGCCGATGAGTCTGTTTGAGCATCCTTACAACTACGACCCAGGCTATGGCTACACTCTCGAACGATTGCTCGGCGTCGATGCGCCGACCGAGCCCGCCGATTTTGAGGACTTTTGGTCCACCCGTTATCGGCAAGTCCTGCAGCAATCGCCACGCTTCCAAATCGGTAACCCGACCCTGGTCGACGGTTATCGGGTCAACGATATTTCCTACCAGTCCACGGACGGTATCACGATCGCCGGTTGGTTACTGGAACCGCACGGTCAAACGGTCACGCAGGCCATCGTTGTGGGACACGGATATGGCGGCCGGGAAGGCCCGGACTTTCATTTGAGCTTTCCCAATACCGCGCTCTTGTTTCCGTGCTTTCGTGGCATTTCCCGGAGCCGTTGTACGTCTATCCCGGAGCGGCCTGATTGGCATGTCGTGCAGAATATCCTGGATAAAGATCGTTATGTGATCGGCGGTTGCGTGGACGATCTGTGGCTGGCGGTATCGGTATTGTGGACGATTTATCCGCAGGCCCGGGAACGGATCGGTTATATGGGAATCAGTTTCGGCGGCGGGATTGGGGCTTTAGCAGTGCCTTGGGACGGCAGAATTCGTCGCGTTCACCTAAACGTACCGACATTCGGTAACCAGCCGTTGCGTTTAAGTCTGCCCAGTTGCGGTAGTGCCGACGCATTGCGAGCCTATAGTCAGCATTTGGGTCATATTCCCGACACATTGACCTATTACGATGCCGCTACCGCCGTGCGCCATGCCAATCAACCCCTGCATGCCGCATTGGCCTTGTTCGATCCGGTAGTCGCTCCACCGGGTCAGTTTGCGATTTACAATGCCTGGCACGGCGAGAAACGCCTGTTCACACTGGATGCCGGCCATTTCGAATATCCGGCGCAACGTCTACAAGAGCAGCAGTTGTTGGCGGAACTCAAGCTATTTTTCTCGCCCAACTGACAAGCTTGCGATGAAACGGGAATATCATCATTGGTTCAGCCCGCGTTTAGAACGCGATATGGAGTTTTTGGTATTCGGTCATGCCGGCGCCAAAGTGCTGGTCTTTCCGACTCGGGACGGCCGTTTTTACGAATACGAGAACCTGCGAATTGTTGATAGCTTGGCCGACAAGATCAACGCGGGCCACATGCAATTGTATTGTCTGGACAGCATCGACCACGAAAGCTTTTATTGTTTTTGGTGTCAACCGGGCGATCGCATCAAGCGCCACATGCAATTCGAAGATTATGTGTTGAATGAAATTCTGCCGTTCATTGCACTGAAGAACCCGCATCCGTGCTTAATTTCGCATGGCTGCAGTCTGGGCGCCTATCATGCCGCCAATATCGCATTTCGCCACCCGCATTTATTCAAAAAGCTGGTGGCGTTTTCCGGACGCTTCGATCTAACCCTGGAGGTGGAATGCTTCAAGGATTTATTCGAAGGACACTATAACGACGATATTTATTTTCATACGCCAACGCATTTTTTGCCGAATTTGACCTGCGAATCCCAATTGGCGGCCATTCGGGCGCTGGACATCACCTTGGTGATCGGCAGAGCGGATCCATTTTTACAAAACAATCACGACCTGAGCCATATTCTGACCCAGAAGCAGGTGCCGCACAGGCTCTACGAATGGGATGGCCGCGCGCATCAAGGCCATTCCTGGCGGCGCATGGCTCCATTATACCTTTGACCGAATCGCCATCGATGATCAAGCGCAGCCTGCTAGTACTATTGTTGACCTTACTTGCGCTGGGTGCGATTTTCGGACTCAAGTTTTACCGGATGCGCCAAGCGGCCAGCCAAGTGCCTGCAGTACCTCCGGCCGTCGTTGCCTTCTCCGAGGTCAAAAGCGAACACTGGGACTCTTCGTTAAGCACTGTCGGCAGCTTTCGCGCCGTCGCCGGTATCGATATCAGCAACGAAATTGCCGGGATGGTCCAAGCCATTCATTTCAACTCCGGCCAAACTGTAAAAGCCGGACAGTTGTTGCTAGAACTGGATAGCGCTACCGACCGAGCGGAACTCGACGGCCTGCTCGCCGAACAAAAATTGGCCGGCTTACGGTATCAGCGTGGCCAGAGCATGTTGGAGCGAAAATTCATCGCCGCCGCCGATCAGGATCAAAATCGAGCGCAGCTCGATCAAGCCGCGGCGGCGGTTGCCGGCAAGCAGATCCAAATCGCCAAGAAACACATCAAGGCGCCGTTTGCCGGCGAGTTGGGCATACGTCGCGTCGATCTTGGGCAGTACTTGCCGGTTGGTTCGGCGATCGTGATGCTTGAACAACTCGATCCGATGTATTTGGATTTCACGTTGCCGGAACGCGATCTTGGCCGGATTGGCAAGGGCCAAAAGGTGATCGCCAGCGTACCTGCCTTTCCAGACCAGTATTTTGAAGGAGAGGTCACTGCGTCGAATCCCGCGGTCGACACCGATAGTCGAACCATCAAAGTACAGGCACTGTTTAGAAACCCAGGGAAATTGCTTCGGCCAGGGATGTTCGCCCAGATCAAACTGTCCGCCGAGGCCGACCAAACCGTGTCGACCTTGCCGGATACCGCCATCAGCTACAACCCCTACGGCAATTCCGTGTTTGCGGTTCAGCGCGGTCCGGCCGGATGGATCGTGCAAAGTCGCCAAGTCAAAACCGGCGACAGTCGGGGAGGGCGAGTCGAAATTTTGGAAGGGCTGCGGCTCGGCGATAAAGTCGTTGCCGCCGGACAAATGAAGCTGCGTAACGGCATGGCCGTCACGCCGGACAGCCAACCCGCGCCCGGCGAACGCGAGCAGGCTCCGTGAAGTTGACCGATTTATTCATTGTACGGCCGGTCCTAGCCAGTGTCGTCAGTTTGCTGATCCTGCTTCTCGGCTTAAGAGCCTTGGACGTCTTGGAATTGCGCCAATACCCGAAAACCGAGAATACCGTCGTGACCATCACGACCGCCTATCCCGGCGCGGACAGCGACTTGATTAAAGGCTTTATTACAACGCCGCTGCAACAGGCCATAGCCGAAGCCAACGGCATTGATTATCTGTCTTCCAATAGCCGCCAGGGCAGCTCGGTCATCGAGGCTCACATGCGGCTGAATTACGATCCTAACGCCGCGGTCGCCGAGATTCAGGCCAAGGTGGCCGGTAAGCGTAATCAATTGCCGGCCGAAGCCGAGGATCCGGTGATTAGTTCGCAAACCGGCGACGACACCGCACTCATGTATATCGCGCTGTACAGCGACACCTTGCAGGACTCGCAGATTAGCGATTATCTGCTTCGGGTCGTGCAGCCGAAGTTGCAGGCGGTCCCCGGCGTCGGCAAGGCCGCGATGTTGGGCAACAAGACCTTCGCGATGCGTATCTGGCTAGACCCCGCGCGCATGGCGGCCTTAAGCGTAACCGCCAACGACGTCGCCGGCGTGCTGAAAGCCAATAACTATTTATCCGGTATCGGCGCTACCAAGGGTAATTTCGTTAAAATCGATTTGGGTGCCACGACCGACGCGGTGTCGAAACGGGAATTCGAACAATTGGTGGTTGCCAATCGTCGCGGCGCGCTGGTTCGATTAAACGACATCGCCGACATCGAGTTGGGCAGCGAAGACTACGACACGGTTAATTGGTACAAAGGCAAGACCGCGATTTTCATGGGCATCGAGCAGGCGCCGGGCGCCAATCCGTTGAAGGTTGCGAAATCGGTTAAAGCCTTGTTGAAAGAGATCGAGCGCGACTTGCCCAACGAAATGCATATCTTGCTGCCTTACGACGCCAGCCAATTCATTGAGGATTCGATCCACGAAGTCTTCGCAACCTTGTTGGAAGCCGTCGCGATCGTGTTAGGCGTGATTTTTTTGTCGCTCGGCTCGTTCCGCGCGGCGCTGATCCCGGCGGTCACGGTGCCGCTATCGCTGGTCGGCGCCTGCTTTTTCATGCTGGCAATGGGCTTTTCGATCAACTTGCTGACGATGTTGGCAATGGTACTGGCGATAGGCTTGGTGGTGGACGACGCGATTGTCGTCGTCGAAAACATCCACCGACACATCGAGCAGGGTCACGGCCGTTTGCAAGCCGCATTGGCCGGCGCCCGCGAACTGGGACTGCCTATCATCGCGATGACCACGACGCTGGTAGCGGTGTACGTGCCGATCGGTTTCATGGGGGGCTTGGTCGGCACGCTGTTTACCGAATTCGCTTTTTCTCTGGCCGGCGCGGTACTGATTTCCGGGATTGTCGCGTTGACGTTGTCGCCGATGATGAGCGCGCGCATCTTGCCGGAAGCCGGGCGCGGCGGACGTTTCGAAGCCATGGTCGAACATTTTTTCGAAGGCTTGGCCAGCGGGTACCGGTCCGTGTTGCGCCGAATTTTGGAATTTCCGTACACGGTGCTGATCTTCG
Organism: Methylomonas sp. LWB; assembly: GCF_001856095.1. NCBI lineage: Bacteria > Pseudomonadati > Pseudomonadota > Gammaproteobacteria > Methylococcales > Methylococcaceae > Methylomonas > Methylomonas sp. LWB. The sequence continues at coordinate 446,014 of NZ_MKMC01000012.1, read as the reverse complement.
CGCTGTTGGTGTTGCCCAGTATCTATTGGATGTACGATTGGTCGGGCAAGGAACTGGCGCCGACCGAGGATCAAAGTTTTTTGTTCGCGATCGCCAGTAGCCCGCAAACCGCGACGCTGCAATACAATCAGACCTACTCCCGCGAATTGATCCGGCATTTCGAAAGCCTGCCGGAGCACGAAGAAAGCTTTTTGATCATGGGCTTCGGCGGGGATACCAATACCGTATTCGCCGGTATGAAAATGCCGTCGAGTTTCGAGCGCCAGCGCTCCCAACAAGCCGTCGTTCCGGAACTGCAAGCCAAGGTAGACAGTATCGCCGGCTTTCAGACCGCCGTCGTATCGCCGCCCAGCTTACCGGGCTCGGGTGGCGGATTGCCCCTGCAGTTCGTCGTGACCAGCGACGCCGATTACGCTAAGCTGGATCAGGTGGCCGAGCAAGTGCTGGCGCAAGCGATGCAAAGCGGTCAATTTGCATTTTTGGTCAAGGACGTTCGCTTCGACCGGCCGAAATCGACGTTGGTGATCGACCGGGACCGTGCCGCCGATTTAGGTATCACGATGGAAGACATCGGCGCCAACTTGGCCGGTTGGCTGGGCGGACAGTACGTCAACCGATTCGGCTTGCAAGGCCGCAGCTACAAGGTAATTCCGCAAGTCGGCGACGCAGACCGCCAGGATTTGGCTAAATTGGACGGCTATTACTTGCGAGGCAGCTCCGGCGCCCAAGTACCGCTGTCGGCCTTGATTAAAGTCGTCGATAGCGTCGAACCCGGCAAACGCAGTCAGTTCCAACAACTCAACAGCATCACGCTAAGCGGGATTCCGGCGCCGGGTATCGGTCTCGGCGATGCAATGGCCGCGCTGGATGACATTGCCGAAGAAATCTTTCCGCGCGGGTTCGCCGCGGATTACACCGGCGAGTCGCGCCAATACCGTCAGCAGGGCAACGTGCTGATTCTGACCTTCTTCATGGCTCTGCTCATTATATACTTGGTGTTGGCCGCGCAATTCGAGAGTTGGCGCGATCCGTTGATTATCTTAATTTCAGTGCCGCTATCGATCGCCAGCGCATTGGCATTTTTGATGCTCGATTTCGCGACCGTCAACATCTATACCCAGGTGGGCCTGATTACGCTGATCGGCTTGGTTGCCAAAAACGGTATTTTGATCGTCGAATTTGCCAACCAACTGCAACAGCGTGACGGCTTGAACAAGCCGGCGGCCATCGAACAGGCAGCCGGGATCCGGCTTCGGCCTATTCTGATGACCACGGTCGCGATGATCGTCGCGATGCTGCCGCTGTTGACCGCCACCGGCCCCGGCGCCGCCAGCCGCTTTGCGATCGGTCTGGTGATCGCTTCCGGCTTGGGTATCGGTACCGTATTGACGCTATTCGTCGTGCCGCCGTTTTACGTGATTTTGGCGAAAGATCGCAGTGCTGAGCAAACGTCCCCGACCGTCGACGACCAATAAAACACGGTAACGGTCATTCGGGCCTCCGCTGTGGCACAATATCCGGATCGGACCGATAAACAGGTCCTGACACCTTGCCATAAACCATAGAATTTGCTCGGGAGCAAACATGCGCATTGTTCGATTGAAAGTGTTGTTAACCAGTCTTGCACTTGGTATCGCGTTCGGCGGCCCGGTTCAGGCGGAAAATGCCGGGCCGCAAGATCATGCCGGCCATCACGGATCCGACAGTTTCGAGTGGCCGGGGATCTACAACGGTTTTCTGCCTTGCACCGATTGCGCCGGCATTAAGACTTCGCTGGCGCTGAACAAAAACAGTAGTTATATGTTGATGACTCAATTCGCCGGCAAGTCGGATCGCGAATTTGTCGAGAAGGGTAAATACAGCTGGGACGACAAGAGTAAAACCATCACGTTGACCCCGAAAAACGGCGGACCCAGCCATGTCTATCTGGTCGGCGAGAACGTGCTGACCCAGCTTGACGAACACGGCAATCGCATTTCCGGCAAGCAAGCGGAACGCTATCAATTGCGCAGGACCGACTTTACCCAGCAAGCGCCGTCTCACGGCGGACATTAAGCCGACTGCCGGGTTGCGGGTGCAGGTGGCGGCAACAATGGGCCGGTCTAGGAGATTCGCTTGACCCATCGATAGCGCACTTCGGAGCGACCGCTCATTCCAAGACAAGATTGCCATTGCAACTTTAGGAATCAGGGATATGCAACTGACTGCTCATACGGATTACGCGCTCAGAGTGTTGATTTATTTGAGCCGTAATACCGATAAATTGGTGACGATTAGCGAATTGGCGGAGTTTTTCGGTATCTCCAGAAATCACTTGGTCAAAGTGGTGCACAAATTGGGACTCAAGGGATTTGTGCGAACCGTGCGCGGCAAGGGCGGCGGCATCCGTTTATCCAGGCCCGCTGCCGAAATCAATATCGGCGCGGTGGTGCGGGAAGTGGAAGGCCGGTTTCAGATGGCCGAATGTTTCAACCCGCAAAAACAAGGGGTTTGCGCACTTCAAAACGGTTGCCGCTTGACCGGTTTATTGAGCGACGCGGTCGAACAATTTCTGGCGGTACTCGACGGCGCGGCGCTGAGCGACGTGGCGCTGGAACCGTAAATCCCACGCGGTTAGCGGTAATGATCGCCGACGTATGGGTTGCTTTTGCGCTCCGCGCCGAACGTCGACATCGGCCCATGTCCCGGGATGAATTTTACGTCGTCGCCGAGCGGCCAAAGTTTCAGACGTATCGAGTCCAACAACGCCTGATGGTCGCCGCGCGGAAAATCGGTACGGCCGATCGAGCCCTTGAACAATACGTCACCGACAATGGCCAAACGCGCGTCGCTATCGTAAAAAACCACATGACCCGGCGTGTGGCCGGGGCAATGTAGGACTTGTAAGGTATTGAGTCCAACCTGAACGCTATCGCCGTCCCGCAACCAGCGGTCCGGTTTAAATATCTTGGTTGGCGGAAAACCGAACATCCGGCATTGCTCCGGCAACAGCTGTATCCAGAAATCGTCGTCTTGATGGGGACCGGCGATCGGCAGGCTCAGCTTTTCCGCTAGCGCCGCAACCCCGCCGACGTGGTCGAGATGACCGTGGGTAACCAGTATCGATTCCAACTCGGCGTCGTGTTGCGCAACGGCCGCCAAGAGCAGTTCCAGGTCGCCGCCCGGATCGACCAAAGCGGCCTTGCGGCTGCGTTCGCAGACCAGCAGCGTGCAGTTTTGCTGGTAAGCGGTGACCGGGATAATCTGATATCGCATCGTTAAATGTTCAGCAACAAATGTGCCGGCGCCTCCAGGCATTCCTTGATGATGCCGAGAAATTGCACGGCTTCCTTACCATCCACCAAGCGGTGGTCGTAGGACAGGGCCAAGTACATGATGGGCCGGATCACGATTTCGCCGTTCTCCACGATCGGCCTGTCCTTGATCGCGTGCATGCCTAAAATCGCGCATTGGGGCGGATTCAGGATGGGCGTGGACAGCATCGAACCAAATATCCCGCCGTTGGTGATCGTGAACGTACCGCCGCTGAGATCCTCGACACTGATGGAGCCATTGCGGGCTTTTTGTCCAAAGTCGTGTATGCCTTTTTCGATGCCGGAAAAATCGAGTTGATCGGCGTCGCGCAGAATTGGAACGATCAGCCCGCGCGGGGTGGTGACGGCGATACCGATGTCGTAATAGCCGTGGTAGATGATGTCGTTCCCGTCTATCGAGGCGTTGATGGCCGGGAAACGCTTCAAGGCTTCTATCGAGGCTTTGACGAAGAAGGACATGAAGCCGAGCTTGATATTGTGCTTGGCTTCGAAACGGTCTTTGTATTGGTTACGCAAATCGATGACGGCTTTCAGATTGACTTCGTTGAAGGTCGTCAACATCGCCGCGTTTTGCTGGGCGTGCAGCAAGCGTTCGGCGATTTTGGCGCGCAACCGGGTCATCGGTACCCGTTGTTCCGGACGTAGACTGGCCACCGCCGACGTCGACAGCGGGGCGGGGGAGGCTTCGACGGCGGCGTCGACCGGCTTGCTTGCCTGTTGCTCCTGCAAATAGTCCATTACGTCGCTCTTCAATATCCGCCCATGTTTGCCGGATGCTGGAATGGCCTGTGGGTCGAGTTCGCGTTCGGCGACGATTTTGCGGACCGACGGGCTCAGAACCGGCTCGACGCCACTAGCCGTCAGCGATCCGCCGGGTTTGTCGGCTTGTTCGTCCAGTAGCGCCAGGACCTGACCGGCGACAACCGTCGAATCGTTCGGAATCAAAATTTCCTTCAGGACACCCGATCGAGGTGCAGGCACCTCGAGAATGACCTTGTCGGTTTCCAGATCGGCCAGGTTCTCGCCGGCCTCGGCCCAGTCCCCGGCTTGCTTGTGCCAAGCTACCAAATTGGCATCGGAGATGGATTCGGGGAGGCTGGGGACCAATATTTCAAAGCTCATGAGTTGTTCCTTCGTTGCTACCGTAAAGTGCGGTGTGAACCACCGCTTTTTGTTCGTTGAGATGGGTTTTGTAATTGCCAACCGCCGGTGCGGCGGAAGCTACTCGGCCGGCATAGCCGATCGTAATCTCCGGGGAAACGTGTTCGATGAAATGGTGTCGGCTTTGGTACCACGCGCCCTGGTTTTTCGGCTCTTCTTGACACCAAACGATGTGTTCGACGTTGGGGTATTTGTCCAGTTCCTGCTTGAATCGCTCATTCGGGAACGGATAAAGCTGTTCGATCCGGACGATGGCAACGTGATCCAAGCCGTCTTGGCGCCGGGTTTCCAGCAGATCGTAATAGACCTTGCCGGCACACAGTATTAGTCGAGTCACATGAAACGGATCGATATCGTCGATTTCCCCGATAACGGTCTGAAACCCGCCGCTGGTCAATTCGTCCAGCGTCGATACCGCCAATCTATGGCGCAGCAGGCTTTTCGGACTCATCACGATCAACGGTTTGCGGTATTGGCGCAGCATTTGCCGCCGCAATAAATGAAAAATTTGCGCCGGCGTCGTCGGCACGCAGACCTGGATGTTTTGGTCCGCGCACAACTGTAAATAGCGTTCCAGGCGCGCCGAGGAATGCTCCGGCCCCTGACCTTCGAAACCGTGTGGGAGCAGCATCACTAAGCCGCTGAGCTTGCCCCATTTGGTTTCGCCCGATGCGATAAACTGATCGATCACGACTTGCGCGCCGTTGGCGAAATCGCCAAATTGCGCTTCCCAAATCACCAATTTGTCCGGCTGCGTGGAACTGTAACCGTATTCGAAACCCAGCACCCCGGCTTCCGACAGTAGCGAATTGAAAATTTGCGGCCGGCCTTGCCGATCGCTCAAGTGTTTAAGCGGGATATAGTTCTCGCCGTTGGCCTGATTCAATAAAATAGCGTGGCGATGGGAAAACGTGCCGCGGCCGATGTCCTGGCCGGTCAAGCGAATGTCGTAACCGTCCATCAACAACGTGGCGTAGGCCATATTTTCCGCGAAGCCCCAGTCCATAGGCAAATCTCCGTCGGTCATTTTTTGGCGATCGTCCATCACCTTGGCGACCCGTGGATGCAATTCGAAACCGGGCGGCAAACTTTGCAGCCGCAAATTGCAGAAGCGGATGCGTTCGATGCTGACCGTAGTGTCGATCGGGATATCCCAATGTTTATTCAAGTAGGGTTCCCAACGTGCCGAGTAGGAATACACCTTGTTTTCGATGATAGGCCGGGAAACCGGCTTGCCTTCGTTCAACAACTGCATGTAATTCTGTTCGAGTTGCTGAATGCCGGCCTCGTCGATCACGCCTTCCTGCACGAGTCTTTGACCGTAGATTTGCGGCGGCGTGGCGTGTTGGTGGATGGCTTTATACATCATCGGCTGAGTCGCCGCCGGCTCGTCGGCTTCGTTGTGGCCATGACGGCGGTAGCAGATCAAGTCGATGACGACGTCCTTGTGGAAGGTCATTCGATAATCCAGCGCCAATTGGGTGATGAAGACCACGGCTTCGGGATCGTCGCCGTTGACGTGGAACACCGGCGCCTGAATCATGTTGGCGACATCGGTGCAATACAGTGTCGAACGGGCGTCGAACGGATTGCTGGTCGTGAAGCCTATCTGGTTGTTGATGACGACGTGCACGGTACCGCCGGTCGAAAATGCCCGAGTCTCCGCCATGTTCAAGGTTTCCATGACGATGCCTTGCCCGGCGAAGGCGGCATCGCCATGTATCAACACCGGTAGGATGACGTCGATACCGCCAATGCCGTGCCTATCTTGGCGAGCCTTGACCGAACCCTCGACCACCGGATTAATGATTTCCAGATGAGACGGGTTGAAGGCTAGCGTCAAATGTATCGGACCACCCGGAGTGGCGATATTCGACGAAAACCCCATGTGATATTTAACGTCGCCGGTGAGCGCGCCGGGCATTGAGGTGTGAGTGCCTTCGAATTCGCCGAATAATACCGCCGGACTTTTACCGAGTATGTTGACCAACACGTTAAGACGGCCGCGGTGAGCCATGCCGATCACAATTTCCGTGACCTTGCTTTCGCCGGCGCGCTGGATCAATTCGTCGAGTATCAAAATCAGCGATTCGCCGCCCTCCAGCGAAAAGCGTTTTTGACCGACATATTTACGATGCAGAAACTTTTCCAGGCCCTCGGCGGCAATCAATTGTTTTAACAACCATTGGCGTTTTTCCGGGTGACTGGAGAAATCCGGTTTGGCACCTTCCAATTTGTTTTTGATCCAGCGTTTGGATTCGTCGTCGACGATATGCATGAATTCGCTGCCGATGCTGCCGCAATAGATTTGCTGCAAAGTCTGGATGATCTCCCGCAACGGCAAACGATCCACCCCGCACAAACCGCCGGTATCGAACAGCGTACTCATATCCGCGTCGGTCAATCCGTAATAAATCGGCTCCAAATCGGCGGGCATCGCCGCGAGTTTGCCCAAAGGATTATTACGGGCGATTTGGTGTCCCTTGACGCGGTAATGGTTGATTAAGCGAGCAACCGCGGATTGCTTTTTGACGCTTTGTTCGGTAAACCCGCGCATTTTGGCGAGGCGACCGGGTTCGGCGATCGCCAGCTTCTCGAAACGCTCGACGATGATGCTGTGCGGCGTATCCTCGGTGGAGCCGCGATGAATATCGTCGAAGCGTCGCCGCCAGACTTCAGAGACCGTACTGGGATCGTGCAGGTATTGTTCGTATAGGGATTCGACGTAAACGGCGTTGCCACCGTAAAGCGAAGATGATTCTTCGAACAGTTTCAAGAGGCTAGTCATATCCGGGGCGGCTGGAATCACAAGTAAGGAGCATTATGGTAGAGCTAAAATGATATATTACCAAGCAGTAAGTGCGGAACCGCGCGGGTCGATATTCCGGCTCGAGCGGTATTTCAGCCCTGGGAAACGTCGGTAAACACATGTCTGAAAATAAAGTCGTTATCAAAATAAACTACGATAAATCCAGAAGCGGTCAAGCACCCCAAACACCGAAGATGGTAACTGTTTGGCATACCGGGCGAATTGCCGCGGTAGCCGGGTTAATGGCGGCGGCTATCATGCTATCCGCGTGGTTACTCATCGACAATAGCGAGCAAACCCCGGCTAACCTTACGCCGGAAACCTTGCCAATGGCCCCGGAAACTAGTATGCGGTCCGACAATGCAATTGTGGCGCCGCAAGTTGAAACGTCGCCGTTGGCGGCGCGAAAATCTCCCGGAGAAACTCCGGTTTCTCCAAGCTCAATCTCGGAACAGAAACGTCAACCGGCCATCATTTACTCAAGGAAAGTGATCCGGGCATCGCTAACCTACGCTATAAAGGATACCGAGCCGACCGAGCAAGTCAAATCGGCTTCCGTTCAGATCAGGAAGGAGCCAATCGAGTTATATTACTTCAACGAGGTGAAAAACTTGAAAGGTAAGACCTTGTTTCATCAATGGTTCAAGGACGGCCAGCCGGTACTCAAAAAGACAATCGAGGTAAAAGATAATAAAGCCAAGGTTTGGACCGCTAAAAACTTGTCGTCCAGGGATAAAGGTCAGTGGCGAGTACAGTTGCTTGGAAAAAAAGGCGAACTATACTCAGAAACGGGATTCGATGTAATCCAATGACGGTATTTTATTTATTACAAGTTGATGATAGAATCCGTTGCGTCATTTAATTATCTGAGGAATATATGACTGATTTAACTACTTTATCCGAATCTGAATTGCAAGCAGTTATCGAAAACGCCGAGAAAGTCTTGAAAGACAGGCAATCCAGCAAACGCAAGGAAGTAATTGCACAAATCAAGGACTTGGCGACTTCTATCGGCGTTGGCGTTGAAATACACGAACTCGACAAAAAAGCCGAAAGAAAAATCGGTAAAGTTGCCGCGCGTTATCGTAATCCTGCGGATGCCAACCAAACTTGGTCCGGTCGCGGATTGGCGCCAAAATGGATGCAGGAATTACTGGCCGCGGGTCGCGACAAAGCGGAATTTGAGATCGCTTAATCGATCGCTTCGGTGCCCTGATTTGCTATCCAGGTCCGCAACCGATTAACTAGCCAGTCAGGGTCGTCCAGCGGTAAGTCGTGGCCAGCCCACGGATGGCTATCATTGGATAATTGCCAGCGTTGGCTAACGGCACTAGAGCAGGCCGGAGCGACCAGTCGGTCGCCGAGGCCGCTCAATACCAACCAAGGCATGCCATCGGGCGGAGTTTTCGGCCGAAATCGAGCCGCCGCGATCAATTGCTTGGCGGCGTTGCTCGGATTGACCGGGCGTTCGCTTTGAATATCGAGCCAAACCTTACTCAATTCCTCGATATTTCGAGTTTGATTCGAGACCAGCTCCAAAATTCGCCGTTCGCGGCGACCGATTTCCCGCTCCAGTAAAATATTTGCCAACGCCCCATAGCTTTGCCAGCGTAGCCGTCGATAAAACGGACTCACGCCCGCGAAACTCGTATTGATCAAGCACCCTGCGGCTATGTCTGCGGGATAGCGACACGCCCACTCCCAGGCCACCATGCCGCCCAGCGACAACGCCAACAGCGTGACGGGGCGTTCAAGCGCGTCGGCTCGATAGGCTCGCTCACGGGTTAGTTCCAGGATGCTGCCTATCGAAGTCGGGCAGGCCTCACGAAAATGACTGCCGGTACCGGGTAAATCCACACAGGTGACCCTGGAGGCTGGGAAGGCTGACCGCAGGCGTAAGGGAAAGTCGCCCCAATGCGCGGTTTCCCTCGCTAGACCGCGCAGTAGCAACCAATGACGACCGGCCTCACCCATACCAATTCGCCAAGGCTTGGCCGCGCAAGATTTGCTGCCGTTCCGGGTCCAGAATCGCCCAAGCGCCGGGATGCAGCAAACACCGGTATAAAAAATCGAACAATGTCAAGTGGCGGCGCATGATGCGTTGTTGACGATGCGGTAGTAACGGATGGAATAAGCCATGGCGTTGGAATAAATGGGTCGGATTTTTGCGCAACCACAGCCAGGACCCCATTTCCAAGGTCAACGGTAAAAACAATTTGCCTCTGGCACGGCGCGCGACATGGTCGTCGTAAAGGTAATCCCATAAATCGCCGCTGATCACGTATTCCTGACTCATCGGTTCGATTTTGTAAACGTGATGAGGGTAGCAGGCGTCGAACAGTTGCTTCAATGCGCAGGCCTCGGCGATGTCCGGGTACGGGGTATGGTTGGAGGCATACGGAAACCACAGCCGGTCCTGGATCCCGAAGCCGGAATGCAGGTCCACGGCGATCGCTAGCGGAGCAGGAAACAGCTCGTCGTGGACGACTCGGCACAGTGCCTGGGCTTCCTTCTCCATCCGCAATTCGTCGCCCCGGTACCAAGGCAAGCGCGCGCTCAGTCGCTGGCCGCTGTATAAGCGGGTTTTGCCGACGCTTTCGATCGGCGAATTGCGCATCAAATCGACCCCGTTCCCGTTGCAGCGCGTACCCCGGAATACGCCGACCGGATTTACGATCGGCATAAACACCAGCCGCGACTTGGTCAAGCGAGTGTTGAATTCCTCGTCCCAGTCCAGCAAAGCCGCTATGGTCTGCATATAGGCCAGGATCACTTCGGTGCCGATTTTCTCCAGGCCGTGGATGCCGCCAAAAAAGGCCAGTACCGGAGCATCCGGGCGTTCGGAACCGAGGCTGATGCAGTGAATCGGGAATTCTCTACCCTTACAGGCTACGGTTTCGACAACGCGGCATCTGGCACGAGAGCCCAGGCGCGCGACAACCGTCTCGAGTTCGTCGAGTTCGGAAAAAGCACGTTGCATGATTGGCGTTACCCCGCCAAGGATCGCTCTATATAACGCTGGCGCTTTTTCGGCGCAATTTTATCGACCTCGACCATGATCAGGCTGTCTATGCAGTTATTGAAGTCCGGATCGATATTGAAGTCGATGAAATGACAGCCGTTATCCACGCATAATTCCACGTATTGCTTGTATAAGGTTGGCACCTTGACGCCCAGCTTTTTCAGTTCGGAATTGAGAATCTTGAAGCTGGTTGAATAGTCGCCGGCGAATTCGGCGGCCGCGAAATTCTGACCGGTTTCGGAAATCGTGAACGGCATCCTGGCAATCGCGTGGGGAAGGGTGGCACCGAATTGCTGGCGGTAAAATCCCACGATTAACTCCTTGGCGGCGTAAGGATAGGCGTTACTGATACTGACCGGCCCGAACAAATATTTAATATCGGGGCGTTCGCGCAAATAGGCGCCGATGCCATACCAAAGATACTCCAGACTATGCTGCCCCCAATAACGCGGTTGCACGAAGCTGCGGCCCAGTTCGAGGCTGTTGGGCAGATAGTCGGCGAACTCGCTTTTCAAGTCGAACAAGGTTTGACTGTAAAAGCCCTCGACGCCATGATTGGCCAAAATGCGCGGACCGTCGCCGACCCGGTAGGCGCCGACGATTTCCAGGTCGTTGTCGTCCCACAATACGATATGGCTGTAATACACGTCGAACTTATCCAGGTCCAGCGCCAACCCGGTACCTTCCTCGACAGTGCGGAAGGTCAGCTCGCGCAAGCGGGCGATCTCTCGCATCACCGGACAGTCGTCGCGAAATTCATATAGAAAGATCTTTTTGCCATCGCGGGTTTCGCCCAGCAGACGCGCTTGGAACAAGGCTTTTTTGATCGCCTTGGTATCGGACGGATGCACGACGGTCGCCACCGTGTCGAACAAGGCCAGTTGGTTTTTCTTGCCAAGATTCTGCACGTGCTTGCGAAAGCGCTGGCTCAGTTGTTTATTGGTTTGCTCGGTTTCGGCGTAAGCCTGATAGGGGATAGGCGCACCGACCCGAAAGCTGATTTCCTGGCCTTTCTTATTGAACATTTCCTTGACCAACAGAAAGGTGCCGAGCGGTTTGTACAGCGTGGACATGCTGTAAAACAACGCGGAATTCTTGGCCTTGATATGGATGGGTAAGATCGGGCATTGGGCTTTGCGAGCCAGCTTCAAGAAACCGGTTTGCCATTTGCCGTCGCGTATGCCCTTGGGCGTGATCCGCGATACTTCGCCGGCCGGAAAGAAGATGATCGCTTCCTCGTTTTCCAACGCGTCCAGCATAATTTTGTAGGTGTTTTTCAGATTCTTTTGTTCGGACAGCACGTCGACCGGCAAGAATATCGATTGCAGCGGCTCCATGTGGTACAGCACGCGATTGGCAACGATACGCACGTCTGGTCGCACCGAGCGGATCAATTTCACCAGCGCCAAGCCGTCCAAGGTGCCGATCGGATGATTGGCGACGATCAGCAGCCGCCCCTCGGCAGGGATGTTGTTGTAGGATTCGTTACCGACTTGGTAGCTGAACTTAAAATAATTCAGCAATTTATCGAGAAACGCGAAGCCACGCAGATGTTGGTTTTTGCGAATGACGTCGTTGAAGTCGTCTTCATGTATCAGTTTTTTCAATGCCTTCAGCAGCAGTTTGTTGTCCTTGCCGAGTTTCAGGTCGGGGTAAGTCTCGTGCAAAATGCGTTCGGCATCGATCATGGGCGAATATCCTGGTCAAAACGGTAGTTGCCGGGATTCTAATGACAGAATATGTCAGAAATATGTCAACGCTTGGCGCGGCGGAAGCGCGCCGATTTGGATAGACTTGCTACTCGAGCGCGTTTTTCGCGCGTTCGAGTAACGTGATCGCTTAGGTTTAATTTATTGAATGGCGCATTGCGCTCTGGTGCAGAGCAGGGCCTGGCGGCGGGCGTCCAGCAGGTTGATCACGCCGTTCCGGTCCAGATCGGCTGGGTCTTCGCTACCGCGCGCCGGTCGGTTACGTAACGCGAGTAGGGCATTCAGATCCTGCTTGTCCACATCCTTGTCGGCGTCCAAGTCGCCGGGTACGACCATGTTCTCGCAGCTGTCGGGCAGATGGTTGGCGTTGGTGTCGCCGGTTCGACGCAGCTCGATGTCGCTGACATCGGAGACGCCGTTATCGTTACAGTCCGGATACACATTCAAATAATAGACATCCTGTTCGCCGTTATAGGTCGCCGAATACGCCACGTGAGCGCCCAATGCGTCCGAAACCAAGTGAGTGTAATCACCCAGTTTTTGCGCTCCCAGCGGATAAGCGATGTGGGTGTTGAACACCGGCGTCACCGGCCGATTCTTGCTCCAGGTCAGGCCGCCGTCCCAGGAGTAGGAATAATACAAGCGCGACAGCGCCGGCCGCAGATTGTCGCGGGTGTCGTACCAGACCGCGTCTATCCGGCCGTTCGGCGCCACGCCTTGCATTGCGAACCACTGGTAGGCGTCCTTGTGCGGCGTGTCGTCGTTGATTTTGACCGGCGCGGACCAAGTCAGACCGCCGTCGCTGCTGCGAATGAATTTGACATCCTGGTTATCGGCGCCGGCCGGATCGACCGAGGACATCAAATAAATATTGCCGCGCAGCGGCCCGTCGGATTGATCGACATTTACTTGGAGATCTCCCGGCGGACCGTATTGATTGGGATTGTTCTGAAACTGGAACATCACCGGCGAGCCGCCCATATCGACGGAGTGAGTCGTGAAGCTCGGCAACGCGCCGGGATCGCGGGCATTCAGCGAGGTCGCCAACAGATACTTGCCGAATACCAATTTGGCGCCGACCAGTTCGCCATCCTCGCTACGGCCGCTGACATAGGTTTGACCCGCGGGGCCCACCGCGATCGTGCCGAACGCCGGACTCTCCGGAATGGCGACCGGCGCCTCGAAGCTGATGCCCCCATTGCTGGAACGCGTAAAACGGCGGTCGTCCAGGCCCTCGCGCCAGACCAGATAGACGTGGCCGTCGCTGGAGGTGCCGCTGCGATCGATGCCGATCCGGCCTTTATCGGCGCCTTCGCCGTAAGCGTGGATCGGTACGCCCCAGCTGATGCCGCCGTCCGTGGACTTAAGGACCTGAACGTCTTGAGCGTAGCTGCCGGTTGCATCGTAGTGGAGGTTTTGATAGTAGAAATCGCCGGCCGAATCGACGTCCACCATGATATTGGTGCGCTGTTCGCCCGGCGTGACAACGCCGGGGAAATGCCAGGATAGCCCGCCGTCGTCGCTGTAAGCCCAACCACCTTGGCGGTTACCGGACGCGACCGTCGTAAACTGCTTCCAGCCGGCGACCAATCGTTTGGGGTTATTCGGGTCTTGGGCGATGGTCGGCTCGTGCGCGGCGTCGCCGGTAACATTGCGGCCGCCGGCATCGACGTTCATTTGCACACTAACGAACTGTTGGTAAGTCACGGCGTTTGCATTTGCCAGCGGCGCTTGCGCGCCCAGTAGCAGCAAGCACGCGGCCGTGATCGGATCGAGACGGCCGCCGGTCATCGTTTGACTCCACGCCGGCGGATGCCGGTCAAGCCAATCAATCCCGTGCCGAACAACCAAACCGCCGCCGGCACCGGCACGGCGGCCACTTGACCGCAACCGGCGAAACTGCCGACACCCAAACAAAAGTCACCGACATCGGCTTGGCGGGCACCGCCTAAAAAATCGGCATTCTCCGGGCTCATCAACAAGTCGCCGCTCAATTGCCAGTTATTGGCGTCGGCGATTATCAGACTCAAATTCGCCAAATCGAACAACACCATGCTAAAGCTGATGTTGTTTTGCAGGTACCAGCCGCCCGGCGTTCCGGCCTGTCTCAAGTCGTCCCAAGCGGCTTGCCGGTTGGCGACGCTGTAACGCAAGCTGAAGTCGCCAGTCACCAGCGAACCGTTGTAGTTGCCGCGAAACAATTCCACGCCGGTCATGCCCAGGCTACCGGTTCCGGTCAGAGTTTCGCTATCGATGGCGAAATTGGGCGTCGTCGCTTTTACGTAGCGATTTTGGGCCTGACCACTCGGATTGACGGCACTGATCGGCGTGATGTCGTGAACCAGATTCACCGCCGGAATTTCGGTTCTGCTGGTATTGCCGAGATAGAAGTAGGAATCGCTGAACTGGGTGTAGTCGGATTGCGTCGTGTCGAAGTAAGCGACCAGAAACTCACCGGGCGCGCTGGAGCTGCCGCCCACCAGCACCGCCAAGGCCTCTCGGTCGTATTGGGTCGTAAACGTGCCGCCCAAATCGGCGTGCAGCGCGGTTGCGTTGGCCAGCGCCGGCATGCTGGCGCTCAACGCGGCTATCGCCGCCGCGCTATACCAGCGCGCTACTGACTGCTCGATGCGCTTAAACATGGCTAGCCTCCGAACCGAATATGGCCATTCGGCGGCCCTTGCCACCCAGAACCGCCAAGCCAGTGCCGAACAACCAAATGGCACCGGGTAGCGGAACCGCGCTCACTTGACCGCATCCGGCAAAGCTGCCCGTGCCTAAACAAAAGTCGCCGACATCGGTCAGTGCGCTGCCCATCAGCATGCCGGCATTTTCCGGCGACATCGCCAGATCGCCGCTAAATTGCCAGTTATCGGCATCGATCCAGCTAATACTAAGGTTGCTGAGGTCGTAAACCGCCATCGTGAAATAAATGTTGTTGTCCAGATACCAACCGCTGCCACCATGGTTTTGGCGAGCGGCATCGAAACGTACCGCGAAATCACCGTTGACCAAGCCGGCGCCGTTGGGTGGGTAGTTTGGCGCGAAGAAGCCTTGGACGCCCGCCAAACCGACTTGACCGGCGGTGCCGCCGGCCAGATTTTCGGTATCGATGTGAAAGTCGGCCGATGTGGCTTGTTGAAAGCGTTGCGCGGCTTGACCGGCAATATCGCCGTCGATCGCGGTAATCGCGAAGGTTTGGTTCAGCGCCGGAATTTCGGCGGTAGCGACTTGGCCGACCAGGCCGCCGCCACTATTGGCGGGATCGGTCGGGTCGGCCGCCACCGCGTCCCAATATGTGCTGAGGTAATAGCCACCGGCGTAAGGTGCCAGCGCGACAGTGTCCAGATTCATCGTAAACGTGCCGGAGTTCGGCGCGTTTAGAACCAAGGCCATCGCATTCGGCGACAGCGCCAACGCGGCAACCAAGGGTAGTCCGAGGCGGATTCGGTAAAAAGGCAAAATAGGCATCGCGATTCCTGTAAAAAAACGGTGAGCAAGCGCCGCGCCAGCACAGTCTGTCGCGGCGGTGAGTACAGAACTGATCGAAGCAGCGAAAGGCTGGCTTAAGCCGTCAGCTCCTTGCGGCGCGTCGCACCGATCAAGCCGATCAGACCGCTACCGAACAACCAGACGGCGGTTGGCACGGGTACCGCCGCCGGAAGGTTCATCGAGAGGCTGCCGACGACCGCATTGGTGGCGAAAATCCCCAGGAACGATCCCCAGGTCAGGCCGAACGGGCTGGGATACTTATTGCTGCCGTTTCCAAAAATCAGGTCGCCACTCAAGGTCAGTTCGCCGCCGGCGTTCACGGTTTCGCTGGTATTGGTCAGTTGCAAAAAGGTGGTGCCCGAGAAAAATTGGTCGTAAGTCACCAGATTCCAGACGCCGCCGATTTTTTGCAGACGAAAATCGTAAGGTGTCAATGAGCCGCTACTGGTGCCGGGTACCGACATGCGCATGCCGCCGCTGAGACCGATTTGGCCGCTGGCGGTGTTACCGACCTCCATCGTGGTCGCTTGTAGCGTGCGGTTGACGGCGGCGTAACTGGTCGTGGTGAGATTGGTGTTGATCGGTAGCGTCATGTCGATGGCCGATGCAACGCCGCCGACGGTATCGGCGGTAATGGCGATCTGGTTGTAGCTGGCATCAAAGAAGCTATCGATCCGCCAACCACCGGTGACGGCGGCTAACGCCGCGTTGTCGATTGAAATGCCGACGCTGCCGGTAACGAGCGCGGCTTCAGCGCTGGCAGGCGCGAGAAATCCGCCCAACATCGCGATGGAAAGAGCACCGGCGGTGGCTAGTTGCAATCGGTAACTGTGTTTTTGTGTCATGGCATGTCCTTAAAGGGTCGAAATAATGAAAATGTCTGGCCGCAAGGCGCACGTTTCCCGTAACGCCGGACCGAGTTTTCGGTCCGGCGCTGGAAGCGAACATGGCAGTACGGGCAACCCGGCGGTCTTTTGGTCCAAAGATCCGTGGTTTTCCGGCTCCGTCTCGCGGCGGATGTGGCGTTTTTGCCGCCGGTCCCGGCGGCTTCACTCTAGTTCCTTAAGTGATCCGTCCTTCAGCTCCGTGTGTTCAGGCGACCTAATAGCGGTACGCGATGTTGAAATACAGTTCGGTATCCGCGCCGGGTGCGACCCGGCCGTCGAAATAATCGAAAGGTCGATAATAATGTTCGCCGCTAAGGTTTTTGACGGTGGCCGCCAATTTCCATGCCGACGTTTCGTACCCCAGACTGGCGTCCACACAGTGGTAGCCGGAGGTCTTGAAGCGGTTGTCCTTGGATAAATAGGCGCCCGCGCTTAAATTCACGCCAACCCCGATTCGCCAACCGGGCAGCAAGGACGCCGGCAGTTGGTAATTCAACCACAGCCGCCCGGCCTGATCGGGCACCTGAGGCAAACGGTTACCGGCCGGAACGCCGGCTTTATCGTCCTGGTAGCGCGCCAACGTGTACGCATAATTGCCAAGCAAATCCAGCCCTTCCGATAACCGCCAATTCAAGTCCGCTTCCGCGCCCTCGGCGCTTTGACCGCCGGAGGCGGTCGAGCGTAGCAAGGCGTCGCTACCATCCGGCACCGCCACCCGTTCGCGGTCGATTCGGTACACGGCAAGTTGGCCGCGCCAAGTACCGTCGATATCGAATTTCAAACCGGTCTCGACGTGGCGCGCCAATTCCGGCAACGGCGTATCGGCAAACTCGACGAAGGGCTGGCCGCGCATACCTTCGCTGTAACCGGCAAACCAGGTCCAGGCTGAACCGATGTCGACGGCGACGCCCAACCGGGGCAACCATTTCTCGGCGTCGGTGCTGGTCGAGCGGCCGCTCGCGGTGTTTCGAAAATCGATGGACACCTTCCCTCTACGCAAGCCGGCCAGCAAATGTAGCCGATTGTAAAAACTGCCCTGCCATTGCAGATAGCCGCCGTAGGTCAGATTACCGATAAACTGGTTTGGCTGCGCCGGTTCGGGGACGGCATACCTTAACCCGAAGTTGGGTTGGGCAAGATCCACCAAACCGGTATTCGCCAAATCGGCGCCGACGAAGCCAATATCGTCGAGTTCGCCGCGGTCGGCACCGATGACCAACGTGTGCTCGCTGTTTTCCGAGGCGAACTTTCCGGTCAGATAGCCGAGCACGCTGAACTCGCGTTGGCGTTGATACAGCTCGGCGTTAACCAGCCCCCATGCCGACGCTCCCAATGCGCTCAGCGGCCGATCGGCTATAAAGCCATCGTCGCCGAATAGCGTTTGCACCCGCTGATCGAAACTGGCTCGAGACACCCGGCTTTTCAGCGTGATCGTCCAGTGCTTATCCCAACGATGCTCGAACTCGCCCCAAATCGCTTGGCTGTCCGAACGGCTTTGGGGCGCATCGGCCGGGCCGATAAAGCGGTCCGGTGGGAGCCGAAATCGGCCGGCTAACGTGCCGGTGGCCGGCAAGCCTTGATACTCGGTTTGCCGCCAATGCGACAATTTCCCGCGCAAGGTAAGCTTGTTACGATGGTTGTCGGTGAAGGTCAGGGCCGGATTCAAGTTGTAACGCTGGGTCTCGACCGCATCGACGCGGTTGCCGGCATCGGTAAATTCACCGGTCATCCGCAGCCAAACCCGGCTATGCAAAGGCTGATTGATATCGAAATTCGGTTGAAAGTAGTCGTGAGATCCCGTTCGGAAGCCGAATTCGCCGAAAGCCTCGGGCCGAGCTTGCTTAGAAATCAAATTCACGACACCGCCGACCGGGGCGCCCGAGCCGCCGGCGTAGAGCAGGGCGTTGCTGCCCTTTAGCACCTCCAGGCTGGCGACGTTAATCGTGCTTTCCCGGTCGCCGGGATTGTAATACTGGGTAAAGCCGTCCAGCAGTTGCTCGGAGGGAAAGCCGCGAATGAGCGTCCCTTCCAGGACCGGCGAATACAAGGGATTGCGCGCCACCACGCCACTGACGTTGCTTAAGGCCTCGCTGACCGTGACGGCTTGCTGGTCGTCCAGCAGGTCGCGGGTAACGCCGGCGACTGTTTGCGGAATCCGTCGCACCGGCGTGTCGGTCAATGTGGCGCTCTGCATTCGGTCTAGGATATACAAGGCATCGTCGGCCGGTTCGGCAATCGGTTTGCCGATGACCGTGACTGGCGGCAACGCAACCGGAGCCCGTCGCGGGTTGGTGGGGCGCTCCCCGGTCTCGAGCGTGATCGTACGGGCGTCCAGAAAGCGGAATGTCAACCGGCTGTTTTGCAATAGGATGCGTAGCCCTTGTTCCACGCTCATGCGTCCCTTCAGTGCGGGAGCGCTCAGGCCGCGCAAGTCGTCAACCGGAAATACCAATTCAAGGTTCGACTTGGCGGCGAACTCGATCAGCGCGTCGTTCAACGACTGAGCGGGTATGTTGTAGTCGAATCCGACCGGCTCGGCCAAAACCGGTATCCAAACCATCGCGCCGCTCAGTGAAGTGACCACGCACAGCAACGCGACTTTGTCGACGCCTGTGGCCGGCGTGGCGACTTGGTCTGAGTGGTAGCGGCGGCTGGGTGCGGGTCGGTGTTTCAAACGTCTTCCTATTTTGACAATGACTGTCTTCAATAAGGAAGTCGTTCGAGCGAGAAAATCGACTACGAAAAAAACAAAAAAATATCCGAGAGCAACACAAGCGCCAAGATGAACAGGATTTCGCCGACTCACTATTCGAAACATTGCAGTCGTGGCTTAAGTGCAAGCGGGAACGTAATCGTGGTGATCGGGCGTGGGGCGCGCCCAGCGGCAAGCGGGAGAGTAAGCGGGTTAACGATGTAAAACCGTCCAAAACGGTCCTAGCCGAGACGATTTTAAATTCAAGGCCAAGGTTAGCGTTTTCAGCGCGCTATCCGGATCGTCCAAGGCAAACACGCCGCTGACGCGTTGCCTGGCCAATTCGGTATCGCTAAGAAAAATCCTGCCGTAACGATAACGTTCCAATTCGGCAACCAATTCCGCTAAGGGCTTGTCGTTGATGATTAACCGACGCTGCTGCCACGCGCCGGATTGATCCAGCCGCACAGGGGCGGGTGCCGCCAAGGGCCGGCCTTCTCGCAGTTCGACGGCCTGACCGGCCGCGACTTCGAGTTTGGTCTCGCGGCCGGCGCTGACCGCGACGGCGTGTTCCTTGACTTCGATTCGGGTCAAGCCGGCGTCGGTTTTATAGACGTCGAATATCGTTCCCAGGGCGCGGACGGTCACATCGGCGGCCGCTACTTCGAACGGTCGCGTGCTGTCCGGAGCCACGCTGAAACTGGCCTGACCGTGATGCAATACAATACGGCGCAGCCCAGCATCGAACTGGACCGAAATCGCGCTGTCGGTGTTCAACATCAGCCGGCTACCGTCGCTTAAGCGGATATCGCGCAATTCGCCGGTTTGGGTACGATAGTCGCTAAGCAGCGCGTCCAGCCAGTGGGCCTGACGCGGCAGAATCAACTGCGTTGCCAGTAACCAGGCCGCGGCGATGGCCGCGGCGCCTTGTAACCGGCGCCAACGGTGTTTGCGAGGTTTGGGAGCGACCGAGCGCATCAAAGGACGTGTACTCGAAATTGGGGCGGCACTGCTCGGTCGTGGCTGTTCACGTCCCGCTAGAACCATATCGTGGAAAAGCGCTTCCGCTAGGTTATACGCGTCGGCGTGAGCGGGGTCGCTGGCTAACCAAATCGCGAAGTCTTCCAGATCGGCGTCGGTCAATTGGTCGTCGCGCAATCTGACCAGCCAATTCAAGGCTTGTTGTTTAGGCGAAGTATCGGGGAGCGCGTCGGAGGAATCGGACATGCTGAGTTTAGAAGAGGTGGGTGGTATATGCGGCGTGGCCGATCACTCGGCCATGCGGTCTGCGCAGTGATGCATCGCTTGAGCCAACAGTTTATTAACCAAGGACTTGGATATGCCCAAGCGCTCGGCGATCTGCGAATAGGTGAGGCCTTCGACGCCATGCAATAGAAAGACCGTTCGACATTGTAGCGGTAGCTCGGCCAACGCACCGTTTAGCGCTTGCAAACGCTCGCGGCCGATTAAAACACGCTCGGTACTGGAGGTCGGGCAAGCGACGGTTTCGGCGATTGTGTCGAACGCCTCCTCGGCGGTGTGACGGTCACGCACCATCATTTTACGCTGATAATCGACCGCCAGATTCATTGCGATTCTAAATGCCATGGCCCGCGTATTCTCCGGTGCTTGCTGCTCGACGACTCGCCGCAAGCCAAGATAGGTATCGTGAGTCAATTCGGCCGCGATGTCCGGACACTTGATCCGACCAGTCAAAAATCGCAGCAGTTCCGCGGCTAGCGAGTCGCTCCAATACGCATTGCTATCGGTTAGGTTTCTTACAGTCATGGATTTTAAGTAGCGGCGGCATTGGCTCTCGCCAATCCCGGTATCGGTGGCGGGGCATCACCGTCCAGCAAAAATGGGGCCGCTTAATTTAAAAGCCGCAAGATTCGGCCGTTTGCCGTTGTTGTGGAGCCGACAGACTTGCAAAAAACAAGGCAAATCACGGAACCAGGATCTGTCACATAACACAGATTAATTAACGGTAAAAAGTGCGGTGCCTATTTTGCCGCATAGCCAATCCGGTAGCGTTGAAATTGGCCTATACTTTGCCACTTTAAAGCTCAGGAGATCGCTAATGAAAAGCGTGTATTTTGTTCTTATTCCGACCTTAGTAATTGTGTTGCCGAACTTAGCGGTCGCCGAACTGTACAAGTGTAGCGAGAACGGTAAGATCACCTATCAAGCCAAACCTTGTCGGAACAAGTCCGCCGAAAAACAAGTGGATATTGAAATCAGCAATCCCGAGCGTAACGCCAAAGCGTTGGAAAGGCTGAAAGAAGTAGAAGCCGATTACCAAGCTAAAAAGGAACAAGAAGCCTTGCGGGAAAAAGCCCAACACGAGGCCGCGCTTAGGGCCGCCGAAGTGAAGGCACTGGAGCGCAACGCCAACGCCCAGGTCGATCAATCGGAAGCAATGCGCAAACAGGTCAAGGAACTTGACAGCGCCGAGAACGTGCGCGGCTCCATCGTCGGCGAAAAACTGCGCTGAATTCTTCCCGGCCGGACAGCCGCGCGGTTTGACCAGAGAGGCGGCGGGTTTACGCGTATTCGATATGTTGCAAGGTCAATTCGGCCTGTAGCCATTTCAACCAACCGTCCATGCCTTCGCCGGTTTTCGCGGAAACGGCCAACACTTTGATTTTCGGATTAACTTGCTTGGCGTAGCGTATGCACTGCTCGCTGTCGAAATCCAGGTAGGGCAGTAGGTCGATCTTGTTCAATAGCATTAAGTCGGCCGCGTAAAACATATCAGGGTACTTAATCGGCTTATCCTCGCCCTCGGTCACCGACAAAATTACCACCTTGTGAGCTTCGCCGAGGTCGAAGGCCGCCGGGCAAACCAGATTCCCGACATTTTCGATGAACAACAGACTGTGCCGCTCGAGTTGCAAGTGCTCGAATGCGTGGCCGACTCGGTGAGCGTCGAGATGGCAACCTTTACCGGTGTTGATTTGTAGAGCCTTGACACCGGTGGCGCGTATCCGTTCGGCGTCTCGCGCGGTTTGCTGGTCGCCCTCGATGACCGCGATAGCGAATTGGCTTTTCAGGCGTTCTATCGTTTCGGTCAACAGCGTGGTTTTGCCTGAACCGGGGCTGGATACCAAATTCAACGCCAAGATGCCCCGCTCAGCCAAATAGTTGCGGTTTTCCGCGGCGTAGCGGTTGTTGCCCGCTAGAATATCCTGTTCGATCTGTACCATCCGCGCCGGCGTTAAGCCGCTGGCGTGCGCGTGCTCCGGACTCTCCGCGGGATGATGCGAGTGATGATGGTCGTGGTCGTGATCGTCTCCGTGACTGTGGCCGTGTGTATGAGAATGCTCGTGATGATCGTGGTCATGCGAGTGATTTAGGCCCTCGCCGCAGCCGCAGACGCCGCACATTATTCTACCTCCAGTTCTTTGATGCGCATTTGATGACCGTCGGTCACCTGTAATTGATGACTGCCGCAAAAAGGGCATTCGTCGTAAAGTTGCTGAACTTCGACGGTTCGGCCGCAGGGCAGACACCAAGCCATTCCGGGTACCGTCACTATTTCCAACCCGGCACCTTCCGCTAAAGAGCCTCGGACTACCAAGTCGAAACTAAATCGCAAGGCTTCGATTTCTACCCCGGCCAGCGCGCCAATTTCCAGCCAAACGGCTTTCACCTTGCGGTACTGTTGAATGGACGCTTGCTGTTCAAGGGTTTGCAAAATGCTCTCGCAAAGCGACATTTCATGCATGTGTTAATCCGTTGAAATCTCGAACAACTAAAAATAAAGGATTCCGAAACCCGACCATGATTCATTCGTACGACAGGACAGGGCTTCGACCGGAGAACTTCTGCGACAGCCGATCAAGCGGGGCATACGGCAAACGGCTTAACAAGCGTCGGTATCGTAATCCCATTCCAATCGATATTCCACGCACGGATCGATGGCTGCTATCCAAAGTGAGGCTTGCCGTTTAAGCGTCTCACTATCGCCGTGCAAACGATACAGTCCCTGGGCGACGACGCCGTCCGGATGAAAATTCCATTCGGTCGGCGCCACGATCCGGTAATCGTATACCCGGCCTTGGCGCAGATCCAAACGATGCAGCAACAATCCACGCGCGGCAACTACTTGGCTCAAGGCCAAGCCATCGGCCACCGGGAAAGGCGGTGGAATGATACTGGTATCGTCCAAATGTTGAGTCAATGCCAACATTCGAATCGGCAATTCCGCCAGCTCGCGCAATCTGGCTGCGATTCGTACTAGCAAACCATTGCCGTAATGTTGAGATAAGCCGGCAATCGCCGGGCTGGCGGATTGCCGGTTCAGCACCGTGGTTTCCCAGCAACGGGCTTGCCACCGCGGCGCTCGGCAAAATTCCGATGGAGCCTCACCGATCTCCGTCGCCAGCTTGGCCGCAGGCAAGGGCGGTAGAAGTTCGACTGAATTTCGCCCCAAATCCGCCCATCCAAAATCGACGATCTCGCGCATTAGCCGAGCGGCGGGTGTCTGACACTGCCGCCACCAGTCTTTCCAGTCGTCTAAGCTGGCGATTTGCAAAACAGTTGCCAAACTGCCGGCGAATACGGCCTTATCCAGCGTGTATCGCAGATCATCGAGTAGTTCGATGACGTCTCCACTTGCGATGGCCGTGCTGCTTAAACTAAAGGCGTCGCCGTCCTTGAACAGTATGCGCTTCAGTCGGTCGTCGCTCCGCAACAGGGTTGCCATCGCTGCCTTCGCGGCTTTTTCGGCCAAGACCCCGGGCCAATCCAGCAAAATTCGCCAAGCCAGTTCCCGCATACATTCGGCGAGAACCAATATTTGGCGGGCCGATTCGCTGGCTATGGTCTCTGAGTGATCCAAAACGGCCCGACAAGCTTGTCGGGCCGCATAAGTCTGAGCATTGCCGCACACCGAAAACAACACTGGTAGCGTATGCAACAACTCCCGCGCCGACAGGCCGTGTAACATTTGAGTTGCCGCAATCGGGCGGCTGGATGCTAAGCGAACGCTGCTTATGCTTTCGCCGGTAACGGTTAAATGAATATCGATGCGACCGGCGGGTGTCACGACGCCGCGTTCTCCGACCATGCGCCACGCAACCAGTCGCGCCGACTCAGAGACGACGGCTTCGGGCCGGCGAGCAAGGCTAACAATGCCGATTCGGCGGTTACTTGCGCGGCGGCTTGATCGGCAAATTCGAACATTGGGGAAAACAACGAGCATAACGCATAAGGGCCAACGCCGTCGGCATGGCTGACCAAAAAGCGGTAATTGCCGTAGGGGAACCGGCGTTCGAACGTAGTGCCCGGTAGGTAATCCCAGTCGTCGCAACTGATCGGCAGCATAGTCAAATTCATACTCCACGGCGTGATTAATATACCGAGCCACTCGTTGCCGTAACGTTGCAATGCCGAGGTTTGCACGCTTAATAGCGGATTTATAATCGGTAATTCCCGCATTCGGCTTGCTAGTATATTCTCGAAGGTTGCGGTCAGCGCGCAACGGATCGATTCTCCGTCTGGGGTAAGCATTTATTCGGCCAGTAATAGAAACCCTTGCTTAGGACTGTCGCATTGGGGGCAGGTCCAATGTGCCGGCAAATCGGCAAAGGCCGTGCCGGGAGGCGTTTGCGACTCCGGATCGCCGTCGGCAGGATCGTAAACGTGCCAGCAGATTTTGCATTCCAGTCGGGCGTCGGCGGGCAGGGTGCCGCAATCGCCGCTGTAGGCTCCACCGAAAAATGAGGCGTTCACGAATATGCTCCGACGATTTCCCGCAAGCGTTGACTGCTATCGGCAATATCTTCGGCTGAGGCTTGGGCCACGCTAGGAATGTCGCAAATTTCCAAGGTATTGAGTATCAGAGTATCTTGCGAATTGTAGTATTGCACCCACCAGACGTAAGTCGTAGCGGTAGCGGTTATTCGACAATTGCCGTAGCCGCGCGACAGTATCGTTACTTTACCGCGGCCGAGACTTTGGTCAAGAAAGACCAGATCCTGTTCGGTTTGCGGCAGCAAACTCAGGTTGATTACATGAGCGTCATGGCCGGATTGGTAGCTCGCGATGTGAGCATTGAGTTCGGCGATCAACGGCGGCGCGTTCATGACACCTTCCGGCAAAGCGGCCATGTTTACATCGAGCGATGGAGCCGCGCCGGCGAAAGCCGTTTCCGCCACCGATGGTGGGAATGCGCCAACTTCGAGACTATCCTTGACCAGTCCGCCAAGTGAGTCGCGATGCTGTAAGCGCCAAACGCCGGCCAATATCGATTCCTGCACCCGGCCGTTGGCGCCTCCGTCAATCAACACCGCGACCTCGCCCTCACCAAGCAGTTCGTCGATGAATTGGCGATTTTCGTCATCCAAGCTCAGTAAATCGATGGTGTTTCCGGCAGCCGGAAAGTTGTCCAAGTTCGCTTGCAGTTGTATGGAGAGTTGTCGCGCCGCTGAGAGAGCTGGCGAATTGAGGCTGGTTGAAATCCGTGGCATTGCATACGTCAGCATCTCATTCGGCATGGACAAATAGTCGAATTCAGCGCCGTCCGGTTCTGACGGTTGACTGCCGCGACCGAAAATAGGGAGAGTGTCTGTGGTCATGGATAAATAGGAATAGGACGGACGAAGCCAGTCGTTTAATTTTTGAATACACGCGAGAGACGATTATTCCCGCAGTAGCGCTAAGGTTGTCAGCTAACTTTGCCATAATAGCTGCCGAAGTCAAACTGTTTTTGCCGCCCCAGTGACGTCTTTTCCACCGGAATTGGCGACTTAACGAGGGCAGAGCAGAATTGGCCCGACCACAAATGTCAGTCATCTGACAAAAGACTTGCCATGTCTGTAAATACCTGTATAATTGCTCAAATCAATCGCGGGGTGGAGCAGCTTGGTAGCTCGTCGGGCTCATAACCCGAAGGTCGTAGGTTCAAATCCTGCCCCCGCTACCAGACAGATTAAAGGCCTAGGTTTAACGACTTAGGCTTTTTTTTTGCACGAATTATTGCGTCATCATTGCCTTTAAAAGCAGGATAACGGCTAATAAACCATCGGAAAAACCGCTGATTTAAAAATTACTGGCCACTACAACGAATTCCGTTTCCGTGTTTTTTACTGATCGCCTCGGTTTAAATGAGTTGTGAATGCGCTATATTTGAAGACTGGCCGAAGGAGGAGCATTAGACCATCTGGTCTTCGTCTGAATACAGATTAGCAGCATCAAAAAAACTCAACTGTACAACACTGACGGTTTTGTCATCACTCCGTTTTAGGAAATCCTATGTATTCGTCATCCGATGAAATTGGCATTATCACAGCCTACGTTGAGCAACTGGAAAAGGAGTCGATTCCATATGCTTTGACCATCAAAAAGCGGGTTTCTGCTGGCGACACATTAAATGAAATCGAGATTATGCATTTCGAGCAACTATTATCCGAGGCGCGAATGATGATGCCGATGTTAAAGCACCACTCAGAGTATCAAAAATTAATAGCAGAACTCGCCAGCCTATATCATGAAATCTCGGAAGAAGCCTTGCGAAACGAACTCAACAAGAAAAATAACTAATCGTTGTATTCCACAGATATGGGATGCGGAATTGAATAGTTATTATTTAACATAATATACACACTATAGCGCCGGAAATGCTAGGCGTTAGGATTTTTGCGCTAAGTAATACGCTCGCGGCAATTCCCATCCGCCGGGCCGCTGCCGTCCAGGCTTCGCGGGTTTCCCCTTCGCTTCTCGCCATCGCTGCCGCAATTAACAGCTCCGCTCTGTCTATACCGAGATAATCGGCGATTTTTATCGCCGTCTCATCGCTCATAAGCTCCCTCGAACGTATCTGAGAAATAGCCGCTGTTGTAATTTTTAATGCCTTTGCGCTTTTGTAGTCGCTACCGGTTTTTTCTTTCAGTGCGTCAATAAATTGTGATGGAGTTCTCATAAACGCCTCTACTTAACGTTTTGTTAACGAATTTAATTGACTACATAATTAACTCAGCGTTAACTATTGTCAACGCCTAACATCGCGTTAGGTGACTTTTGACACATAGAGGCGACGCTATGACCATTCCAAGACACAAGCGAGCATTTTGGACCCGTTCAATCCCAAAGCTCTTAAAGCGCCTCCAGCGCAAGAATTCGGCGAACCGTCGCCGCCACCCTGCCGGCGTCGCCGTCTTAGCTCCCGTAGCGGGGCAGGGTGGCAACCATGCCTAACGACTGCCAAGCCGCCTTGGACACCCTTGCCTCTGCCGACCTCGGCATAATCGTCGTCTGCGGATTGTTCTCGTTCATTGCCGGGGTTCTTTATGCGCATTAATCGCAAAAAGACCAAAGGCCCGAAAAGCCCCGCCGCCATCGGCCTAACCCATTGGACCCCCGAAGAGCATTGCTTCGTATTGTCCCTGGTCCGCATCGAACTGGCCAGCTTCGAAACCACCCCGGCCGCCAATGCCGGCGAGCGAGCCATTCAGGTCATGTTGACCGGCATCGAATACAAGCTGACTTCGACGCTACATGCTATGGGGGTGAAAGGATGATTCCTGCCTGGACGATCAACAGCCCGTTACCGGTCAACCTCACCAGCTGCGTGCGCTGCCGCGCGTTGGTTGTTCAATCCGATTATCACTGCAAAGGCGCCGGCCATCCGGTCGGCAGTCCCGGCCGGCATGTGCGCCGGGCCGTTTGCCTCTGCCGCTGCTACGCCGTCGATACCTTCTTCATTTTCGACGCCGACAAAATCCGCCCACGGATAACCACGTCCCTCCTGTTCTTGCCCGCCTACGATTGGCGGGCACCTTTTGAAGGTTCGAAACATGGTTACGCTTGATCCTCGCGACTGTATCGCTCACTTAACGCCGCTGATCGACGACTTGGCGAAAGTGCGTTTGTTAATGCAATGGTACGGCGTTCCACTACCCAAGGCGAAAACCGAACAGGGACTCAAGCTGCGGCTGCTATGTCCGATCTGGTGGCGCCGGATGCTAAAGCGTCTGCAAAACCGTGCCGAGGAAAAGCAACAGATCGACAAGGGCCACGTCCGCAAGGGCCGGCAAATCTATGTCAGCGACCGCAGTCAACGCAAAGCCCAACGGGCCTATCTGCAAGCGCTGACCTTCATGCAGCAGATGAGCATGGTTAGCCACGTCGGCGACGTCATCGACATGGAAACCCTGATCGCCCGATCCCTAGCGAATCCCAACAACCGCCGCGCCGAGTTAATGATTCGCATGGCCGGCTTCGAAATCTTCGCCCAAGCCCTTGGCTGGGTCGGCGAATTCGTCACGCTGACGTGCCCGTCCGCCTACCATCGCTACAGCAACGGCCAACTCAACACCCGTTATAACCCGACGTACACGCCACGCGTTGCCCAGGAATATCTGGTCGGCCTGTGGGCCAAAGTCCGAGCCAAGCTGGCCCGCGACGGGATCAAAGTCTTCGGCTTCCGCGTGGCCGAGCCGCATCACGACGGCTGCCCGCATTGGCACATGCTGCTATTCGTGGCGCCCGAACACGTCGAAGCGCTCCGCGACATCATCCGGCATTATGCCCTGGAGCAAGACGGCGATGAACCCGGCGCCGCCGAGTTCCGCTGCAACTTCAAAGCCATCGACACTGACATCGGCAGCGCTACCGGCTACATCGCCAAGTACATCAGCAAAAACCTGGGTTTCAGCATCGACGACCCGGAACACGACCAAAACGACGACAGCCGCCACTACGGGAGACGCGTCAAAGCCTGGGCCTCGGTGTGGGGTATTCGCCAGTTTCAGCAGATCGGAGGGGCACCGGTCACGGTCTGGCGGCAACTGCGCAAGCTCGGCGAAGGTCAAGCCGATCCGATCCTGGAGCAAGCCCGCCAAGCCGCCGACCAATCCCGTTGGGCCGATTACCTACAGATCATGACCGGCGGCGACCTCCAGATTAAGCGGGTCGATATGGCGGTCCAGCTACTCAAGTTCGAAGAAGTCGGCACCGCCACCGGCGAACTGAAAGCCAACCGCTATGCCGAGATACAAACCGTCATCTACGGCGTATGCACGCTGGCGGCGATGGCGATTACCAAAACGAAATGCTGGACCCTTCAATCCAGCAAATCGGCACTTTCCGAGGTGGCGGGCCAAGTCCGTGGCGGCGAAGCCGCGCGGGCGCCCGCCATCCCTTGGAGTCCTGTCAATAACTGTACGCGGCCCCTAGCCGCGTGATGGCTCAACCACTATCCAACCACGACCCGAGGGGGTTTATATGTCCATGATTACCATGCAAGGCAAGCTTATCAATACCTATCAGGCTAACAGCCGGGTAGACCAAGCCACCGGTCTCGTTACCCAGGGCAAACACAAAATCCAGATCATGGGCCACATGCCCATGGAATCCGGCGAAAGCCGTCTGGAAATGCACGATTTGACCTGCAACGACCTGGAAACCTTCAAGCCCTTGCAGGGCAAAACCATCCGCTTCGCGCTCGGCATCATGTCCAGCGGCGATAACACCATTCTATTTATCCCGCGCGGGACCAAGCCGGAAGTTATTCCCGTAGCGGCGGGCGGCGATAAAAACGCCGCCTAAACCATGGCCGCCGCCGTCTTTCAGCCGACCGACCAGGGCAGCAGTTACACGCTTCGCCCCGATCCGGTCCATTACACCGTCAACCCAAGGGAGAAACGCCATGATCGAGCGCCCCGACCATTGTCCCGAGTGTGGCTCGTACGACTTCGCCTTTACTGCCGATCGCTATCGCGGCGGCACCCAATACGCTTTTCACTGTTACGCCTGCGAGCATGAAACGGACGAAAACGTGGAGGACGACGCCTCGGACGACGGCAATCCCTGGCATGCGGATTGGGACTGACGCATGGCGAATTATCTGATCGCTTGCGATCAACCCTTTACCAGCTCGGGCGCCTGCCTGGGCAACCTATCAACGGTGCAGCAAGCTGCGCCCTTTGATCCGACGCTAATCGATCCGGCGTTAGCGTTGGAATATTTCTCAGCCGGACTAACCGTGATTGGCGGCCCGCTCCTGTTCGTCTGGTGCTGCCGCCAGTTGTATTCAAGCCTTTTTCCTTAATAGGTGATTTATGAAAGCAGGACAAAAACACGCGGCCGCCCTGGGTGTGGCCTTGATGATCGTTTCCGGTTTCGCCGGTGCAACCAGCACCTTTGACTCGCTGACGGCGGTCGTGTCGTTCTCGGACTTCGTGACCGCGCTGTCCGTGGTCTACGCCGGGATGATAACCACCGGCCTGTTCCTGAAGGGCGGCAACATGATCGCCCGCAAACTGGGCTTCCGTTAATCGGGGCATTGGGGGGAGGCGCCGCCCCCCATTCCGATAGGGCTACTCGTTTCCAACCCCTCGTATTCCTGAGGCACTCGTTATGCTCGAACTCTACTACTGGACCTTTTTCGCGGCCGGCATCGTTGTGGCCTACGCCGCCTTCAAACCGCACCGCTAGCCATGAGCGTTTATGCAATCACCGGCAACACCGGCAGCGGTAAAAGCTACATGGCCGCCAAACTGATCGCCGACCAGATTAAGCGGGGCAGGGAAGTCGTGACTAATATCCCGATGCTGATTGAATCGCCCAAGCTAAAGCTGTTTAGCTGGGACGACATCAAAGACCCTAGCAAAGCCTTTGCCGCTGGCGCCTTGTACGTCATCGACGAAGTGTGGAAAGAAATTCCAGGCGGCACCGCCGTTAACAAGATTCACCTGCGGATCATGCACTTCTTCAAGGAACACCGCCACTACAAAGCCCCGGACGGCCAAACCATCGATATTTATCTGGTCACGCAAGACGCCGGCACCGACATTGCCAAAGGCATTCGCCAACTGATCAAACAAACCTGTCTTTGTCACGAGCCGCTCGACCTCGGCCAAAAAGACCTGCGCGTGCGCTATTTCTACACCGGGGCCGTTGAAGGTGTGAATCCCGAACTCATCCGGGTCAAGCTCACCAAAACCGAACGCTTCAAGCTCGATTCGGCGGTATTCAAGCTGTACAAGTCCCACACCCAAGCCGAGGCCGCCATCACCGGCGACGTCATCGAACAAACCGGCACCGCCACGATTTGGCAAAGCTGGCAAGCCAAAGGCTGGGCGGCTGCGGTGGTGTCGGCCATCCTGATCGGCGGTTGGGGGATATACCGGTCGGTGACGGTCATTGCGCCTAAATACCAACAGACGGCGGCTCAACGATTGAATGGTGACGCGGCTACCGATCCGACGGGCAACCTAACGCAATCAGCCAACCCTGTGCCATCGGCAATCCCGCCAGCGGTAGCGTCAGCGCCGGCCAAAAAAAATGACTCC
Organism: Methylomonas sp. LWB; assembly: GCF_001856095.1. Lineage (NCBI taxonomy): Bacteria > Pseudomonadati > Pseudomonadota > Gammaproteobacteria > Methylococcales > Methylococcaceae > Methylomonas > Methylomonas sp. LWB. The sequence continues at coordinate 414,632 of NZ_MKMC01000012.1, read as the reverse complement.
CTGAAATGGCGGCTGGTCGGCGATCTGACCATTAACGGCCAGCGTTGGGCCTTTATGACTGATAAAACCGGGCGGGCGAGGCGGCTGCCGATGGAACAGTGCCGCGACGAATGGGACTATCTCGTCTGCGAATACGATGGCGAAACCGTGTCGATGAATACCGGGCCGTTGCCTAACGACAATACTGGACAAATACCGACCGCCGCTGTATCGGGGTTTAAGTCATGATGGCTTGGTATAGGTCACTTGGTCTAATACTGTTCGGTTTGTTAATGGCCTCGAATGCGAGTGCAGGCGCATCGGTAGTACCTGGCGGTATGACGCCAAATGATTTGGCTTGGCTTGCTGAAGCGACTGGTACCACTGTCTCTGGTTCGCTGGATGCGTTGTTGAGTAAGCCTGTCAACGGTACGCTGACGACTGCTAAAGGCGCCAAAATCCCGCTCCCGGCGAACTGGTCCGCCGCCATACCCCGTGCTACCGTCGCGCAAGCCGCCGGTAAGCTTTTGGTGCGCGCGACTCCCGTCGGGTTGGCTGGTCTTGCGCTGTATCAGCTGCTGCATACTAATATAGGTATGAACACGGATGGAACGGTGTCCGGTTATTCAATGCCTGCTGTTTCTGAGGTTTGCGGTGGCGGTACTGAGAACCCTACGGCTGTGTGGTCTCGTGCTGCGGCAACGGGTTCTTTGCAGTCCGTCGCCGCCGCGTGGGCGGCAGCGGGTACTGCGCATGATGCGCTATGCTGGCCTACCCATCATGCGTTGTGGACGGTTCAGACCTGCTCAGGGTCGTCGTGTTCGGTCAAGATTACGTCGTCGTGCTGCGGGACGACTTACACTTCGTACTCGCCAGTCGCGGGCGCGACATATACCCCTTCCGAATCTGATTTAGGCGCCGCTATACAGAACTCTCCAGCCGCAACTGGTGAGATAGCGCAAGACGTGATTAAAGACGCAAAAACAGCAAACATCGATTTTGGCGGCCTCGGTTTTCTCACCCCGGTTCAGCCGACCACGATCACCGCAAGCCCTGTCGTCGCTGGGGAGGAAACGATAGCGACGGAAATTATCCCGAATGCTGACGACACAACCTCCACGCGAACCACTAAGTTGCAGACCACCGCAACGCCGAAAGTCACCGGGACGACGGTCGGCGACCAAGCCCTAGAGTGGGAAACGTCGGATAAGCAAACCCGGACGACGACCAACAACGCAACCGGCGTTACTACGACGGAAACCACGACCACTAGCTACGGCACCTCCACCACACAACAAAAGCCGGACTATGGCACCTTCGCCGGCACCGATCCCGGTGACGGATTTACCGACGGCCGTAACAAAGTGAAAACTGCACTTTGCGGCGGCAACTGTAACCAATCGTTTAACTGTGCCGCAGGTACATGCAGCGTTTCCGAGCGCATGGCAACGCTTAGGACGAAATACTCGCTAGCGCCCACCGCCTCCGGCACGTGTCCCGCCATCACGATGGACCTTAGCGCGGTCGGTTATGGTTCGCACAGTTCGACCGAACACTGCGATCTCATGGAAAGCGTTCGCGTTCAAGTGGGCATCATCATGTCGATTATGATCGCGCTCGGCGTTTTCACGATCATATTGGGGGCGTAAATGGGCGCGATTCTAACCAGCTTTTTCAGCTACCTGACCAAGTGGCTGATGTACTGTGCCGCCTATGGCGCCGGTGTGGTCGCCGGCTTAGCCGACGGTATTCTGTATTACTTGCAATTGGTGTTTCTCAAAATTGTCAATGGTGTTATCGATGTTGTTACGTCCACGCTGGATGCCTCCGGCGTTGCGTCGGCCATTACTACGATCAATGGCGCCTTCTCCGGTGCTCTGGGGTTCTATGCCGACTTCTTCCATGTCCCGCAAGCCGCTGCCGCAATGGGATCGGCCTACATGATCCGATTCGTCATTCGCCGGTTGCCGGTTGTGGGCTAACAATCGTGAACCGTTACCGACCAGGTAGCTCAAGTCCAGGCGCAGTAACGCCAACCGTTACGCTCCGGACTCAAAAGACGCCGGCCGGGTAACGTGCTGGTACTCTCGTTGTTTCCGGGGATCGGTTTATTGGATCGCGGCTTCGAAGATGCCGGCTTCTGCGTAGTGCGCGGCCCTGATCTGATCTTCGGCGGCGACATTCGCCGCTTTCGCGTGCCGGCCGGCCGCTTCGAAGGGATTATCGGCGGTCCGCCTTGTCAGGATTTCAGCAAGGCCCGCCGTTCGGCACAGACCGGAGAGGGCGGGGAAATGCTCCGGGAGTTCGTCCGCGTGGTCGACGAAGCCAAGCCGCAATGGTGGCTTGCTGAAAACGTCCCCGGCGTGCCGGATATTCGCATCGAAGGCTATAGTTGGCAACGTCTCGATCTGAACGCCGCCGAATTCGGACACGACCAACGCCGTTTGCGTCATGTGCAGTTCGGCTCATTGGATGGCGCCCCGTTACGCATCGATCGCAGAAAAACGCCGGCGAGTAACGCTACCGTCTTAGCCAACGACGACCGGCCCTTAGCTGAAATGGCCGTCCTGCAAGGCTTGCCGCCCGATTTCGATATACCGGCGTTTACCCGTGGCGCACTCGCGCGGGCCATCGGCAACGGCGTGCCTTACGGTATGGCCTACGCCCTGGCGCAAGCGGTACGCAACCGAGCGCCCGGCGTTACTTTGTGCGCTTGTTCCTGCGGACGTCCGGTAACGGGGCGGCGCGTCTACTACAGCGGTGCTTGCCGTAAGCGAGTGTTCGATAGGCGGCGGCGTTTTGTTGAGCATCCTCTTTTGGATATGTTTCGTCCGTGCTAAAAGGGCGGTCATATCATAACACGTTACTAAAAATAAATTAGGTAACGTTACCAATAATGCTTGACTTATTTATAGTAACGCGTTACTATAATCCCAACGTACCCCGCTGGAGTCAAAGCCATGATCGACCAAGCCGACACACAAACCGTTGATTTGTTCGCACCGCAAAAACGGGGCAGGGGCCGTCCGTCCACCGGCAAAGCACTCACGCCGGCCGAAAAACAAAAAGCCTACCGGGAGCGCCTAAAATCCCGTAATTTTACCGAAAATAAAAATGGTAACGTTACCGATAAAGAAATTAACGACCATGCGGAGAAGGGCGCTTTGATGGCTCGCTGTCGTCTGCTTGAAGCCGAGTGCGCTAAGCTGCAAGCGCTGGCGACGGACTGGCGGGACAAGTATTACCAACGGGACATCGATTACAATCGCGACCTCGAAGCTGTTATTAAGCAAAAGAACCAAGCTGTAGCGGCTCAAAAAGGCCTTGTCACCAAGTACAGGAACGAACGCGATGCCGCGCTTAACCGCGTCGAATCTCTTGAGCGGCAACTAGCAAGCGCCACCAAGGGCAATTTATTACGGTAACGTTACTGTAAGTTGTATAATATCGATCCATGAAAATAAGCGATATACTTAAACGATTGCATGACGATGGTTGGCGCCTTGATCGCACTAAAGGCAGTCATCGGCAATTCGTTCACCCGGAAAAGCCCGGCGTTGTGACTGTATCCGGAAAGCCAAGCGATGACGTGGCGCCAGGCACTTTAAACAGCATCTTTAAGCAGGCAGGTCTGAAATGAAATACCTCATCATCATTGAGCCGACAGATACCGGGTTTTCGGCCTACAGCCCGGATATTGCCGGCTGTATTGCGACTGGCGAGACGCAAGACGAAGTAAGATCGAATCTAATTGACGCAATTGAGTTCCACCTGGAAGGAATGGCCGCCCAAGGCGAAACAATCCCGAAAGCAACGTCGATAGCCGACTACGTCGAAATCGCCGCCTAAATTCGTAACGTTACCAAAAATCGCTTCTCGCAGACTGCTAGCGATAGCCAGCAGTCGCCCGCGCGGATCGCCGTTCCAGCTCCGCCCATCACGCCACCTAAAAAACCAGCCTGGCCGCACAGTTTCCAATGGCCATTGACGCCACCGAACCGCATAGCATCGCCTCGAACATCGTCGACCATTAACACGGAAAATAAGCGGCGCTCAAAACGACACAACACAGCGGGAGACGATAACCGCCGCGCAACACGTGAGCCGGAAGGCGAAACGGCTACGCTATTGCCCCGAAGCCTCTATCATTGGCCGATTGCATTATTCATCTGGTCCGCGTGTATCCCGTTTATGCTCGGCGCCAGCCGGCGAAGCCGAGGTTTTTGCATACTAGAGCTTTTCTGTTGAAGGAATATGTAATCTAGCTCTCATTAATTGAAGTTGTTTCGTGCGTTTTATTGCAAAAAATTGCCTCCTTGCAATGGCATAATTATGGCCGTTAGATAAAAGGAGCAACTATGGGTATTCAAGACCGTGATTATTATTGGGAACGACACAGGGAGAACGCGCGTGCATCGAATTTTGATCAATATGCAAGAAAGATTAATAGAGTGAACGCGAAGCCTCCTTCTAACAATGGCTTCTTCAAAACTTTATGGAGTGTAATCTGTATTCTTCTTTCCTTTTACGTGTTCTTTTTTATAACGGGAAAAATACAAGATCGTTATAACGCCAAGTTTCCTTTTCAAGCTCCATCTCAAGGTGCTTTGCCGTTTACTCCGACGGAATTAATTGAAGGGGGCATAGAGATTAAGGCGGATATTCAAGGCCATTATCGAGGAACTGTTGAAATTAATGGCGTTTCTATGCCGTTTATGATTGATACTGGTGCAACTGCTGTAACATTGCCGGTAAACCTCGCGATTAATGCAGGCGTGCCGATTGGCTCTCCTGTGGTAGCCAATACCGCTGGAGGGCGGGTGGTGCAAAACTTAGCGACTGTTCGTACTCTTAAAATCGGTAACGCTGTGTTGCACGATGTTCAGGCAAGCACGAACCCGCATATAAATGAAGTGCTTATAGGAATGAGTGCATTAAAATATTTTAACGTAACTCATTCGAATAACACGATGACATTGGTAGGTAATGGCTCAAGTTCTAAGTTAATCGAACGGCCAAGCCAGGATTTTGCGTCAATAAGGCCACCGTCTGCGCCGGTTTTAATGGCACCTCAAATTAGCCCTGCGATTGCGCCGTTAATTCCATCGGTAGCGGCCCCAGTGGAAAAGGCGCGTGAGAAAAGGCCGCTTATTGTTCATAAGACAGTGACTTGTGACGCGAACAAGATTTGCACTACAAAATATAGCGATAAACCATAGTCGAGTTCAGAAAGTAGGCCGGCTAGCGCCGGCGGTGTTTGAATTTTGCCGTTAAGGTTTCGGCCATTCCGGATAGCGTTTTCAGCCGTTTGATTTCGGTTTCAAGTCGTTCTATCTGTTCGGCCTGGTCACGCCATAACAGTAAGGATCTTGGCGTCCATCGGTGTGACTTATATTTGAGTTTACCGCGTGTAAAGATGAATCCTTCCCATCCTTCAATACCAACGTGTTTTTGATCCCATAACAACAGATGACGCTCGGCCAGCTCGTTTCCTTCCTGGTCCCATCGTTCGATGGTGTCCACGTCGACGCCCAGCACCTCGGCGGCTCGCTCTTGATTTAGTCCGACTTTATTCCAGCGAACATGATAAAACCGGGCCTTGCTTGGTCGGCCGCGTCTACGGTTTGACATTTTTTCGACTCCATTTCTGAAAAATAGAATCATTAGCAGGAATCATTCCGACCGTTGTTATTTTACATAATATACATTATGCGAAGTCTCGGTCTTAGGAGGCAGGCGGCCGCGAGGCCGCTGGTTCGGCTCGGGTTTCGCGGCCGCTGGCAGCCTGGGCGACGCTGGCCGGCGTATCGCGGTAAGGATCGAACCGACCGTATTTGATATAAGCGCGGCATTGATCGGGGCTGACAAAGTAAGGCGTGGCTTGTTGCGTAAAACACCGACAGCCTTCCGGCCGGCGGCGATCAACGACACAACCGGACAAACGCGGGAACGTGACCGGCCTGGCAAGGTCGGCAAACGCCGGCGCGGACTCGGGCACGTTCGCAAGCTTGGGGTTGTGTAGTCAAACTTGGCCAGGTCGTCACCGTCACGATGACCGGCTGATCGGAAAATGGCCATCCGCCGCCTGACCATCGCTTCCGGTGTTTCGTACACGTTCTGCACCTCGTTAAAGAACAACACGGCCTCGTCAGGCGCCCACTCATGCCAGGTTTCGCAAAATTAAAAACCATATCGAGGTTCGATCCTTGCTGAATGGAAGTTTGGCTAATTTATCGTGCCAGGTGACGATTATTCCGGATAGTAGGCAGAATCGGTGATTTGCGACCAATCCCAAGGGCAAATCACCGTAAAGACATCAATATCGATACCGATTTCTTGAAAGGCTTCGCATCCACGCTCAGAGCCTCCACCCAAAAAACTAACGCCTAATCGGGCGGACAGTTATCATGAGCGACCATCGCGATAAACGCGCCGCTTTGCCTCAATAATCGATCCATTGTGAATACACCTCAATTTTGTTCCCTGTCGTTAAAGCCGGCTCTGCTGGAAAACATCGAATCCCTGGGTTATACCCGCATGACAGCCATCCAGGCCGAAACTCTACCGCATATACTTGAAAACAAGGACGTCATCGCCCAGGCAAAAACAGGTAGCGGCAAGACCGCCGCGTTCGGCATTGGCTTGTTATCGCGACTGGATTCGAACAGTTTTAAAGTCCAGGCAATGGTGATTTGCCCTACGCGCGAGCTAGCCGATCAAGTTTGTAAGGAAATCCGCCAGCTGGCCCGCCTTACCCAAAACATCAAGGTACTCGTATTGTGTGGCGGAGCGCCGTTTACGACACAACGTGCCTCGCTGGAGCACGGCGCGCACGTGGTGGTCGGTACGCCGGGCCGCTTGTGGGAACATCTGCAAAAACACAGCTTACGGCTGGAGCACCTAAAAGTGTTGGTGCTGGACGAAGCCGACCGCATGCTGGACATGGGGTTCGCCGATATCATCACCGATGTGATTTCCCACGCGCCTAGCCACCGCCAAACCCTGTTGTTTTCGGCAACGTATTCAGAGGCCGTGCGAGCCTTGAGCCAACGCTTTCAGTTCAGACCGGTGTCCGTCAGTGTCGAAGTCAGCCACCGCGACAATGACATCGAACAGCGTTTTCACCGGATCGACAAGAACAAGCGGCTAAATGCCTTGGGTTATATGCTGGCCTATCATCGCCCCGAATCGACGGTGGTGTTTTGCAATACCAAACGCGAGTGCCAGGACGTAGCCGACACCTTGGCTCACTGCGGTTTTTCGGTACAAGCCCTACACGGCGACCTGGAGCAAAAGGATAGAGATCAGGTATTGGTGCGCTTCGCCAACAAAAGTTGCTCGATCTTGGTCGCCACAGACGTGGCGGCCAGGGGCTTGGATATTAAACATATGCAAGCGGTGATTAATTACGAGCTGCCGTTCGATCCGGAAGTCTACGTGCATCGCATCGGTCGCACCGGCCGGGCCGGCGCCAAGGGGCTGGCGTTGAGTCTGGTCGGCGATGCCGAGTTAAACCGGGTCAAGGCCATCGAAGACTATATGAATGTCGGCGCGCGGTGGGACGAAGTCGCGCCGTTCCGACTCGACCGCGAGGAACGCTACGAGCCGCCAATGGTGACTTTGTGGATAGACGGCGGCCGCAAGGACAAGATGCGGCCCGGCGACATTCTGGGCGCCCTGACCGGCGCCGGCGGCATAGCCGGCGGCGAAGTCGGCAAAATCGACGTGTTCGATAAGCAGGCTTACGTCGCGATCAAACGCGACCGTGCCGACCTGGCATTGGCCTGTTTACGCAAAGGCAAGATCAAGGGCCATCGTTTTAACGTGCGCCTATCGCAATGGTAATCTGACACCGATCTTCATCCCGGCCTACCCTCGCGGCTTGACCGGCCGTACGATTGTGCTCGAAAACCGCGATTGGGTAACGCCAATTTTCCGTTTCATAAACTCGGCGGACGTGGTCTCGCCGAATACAAACGCCACCGGGCCAACAATTGAACATCCAATCGCCCGACGCCGTTGTTTCGGCGTTTGCTTTGCGATATGCTGCGGACCCAAGCAGTTTCGAGGCTTGCACTCGCCGTAGGCTTAGCCCTGGGATCGATACCGAACCACGACTAAACCCTTCGCCATACTCAAACATGGCGATATTCTCGTTTCCCGAATAATAACGGTAACTCGCGACAACACCCCAAAACCGGTGCCATCCAACCGAATAGGACAACCACATGACTCATTCCACAGCCGAGCTAGAAGAGCTGCTGATGCAGCGATCCCTCTCCGATCCGCAACTGTTGGCGGCGGCCGAGGCCGCCCCGGATTTTCGCATCCTGCCGGATGCCACCGTCATCAAAATCGGCGGCCAAAGCGTGATCGATCGCGGCCGCGCCGCCGTTTATCCGTTGGTGGACGAAATCGTCGCCGCCCGTAAACACCACAAGATGCTGATCGGCACCGGCGCGGGCACCCGAGCCCGCCATCTGTATTCGATCGCGGCCGGCGTCGGCCTGCCGGCCGGCGTACTTTCGCAACTCGGCGCCTCGGTTGCCGACCAAAATGCGGTGATGCTGGGACAACTGCTGGCGAAATACGGTATTTCAGCGGTTGACGGCGCCGGCCTGTCGGCGGTGCCTCTGTACTTGGCCGAGGTCAATGCCGTCGTGTTCAGCGGCATGCCGCCCTACAACTTGTGGATGCGCCCAGCCCCCGAAGGCGTGATTCCGCCCTACCGTACCGACGCCGGCTGCTTCCTGCTCGCCGAGCAATTCGGTTGCAAAGCCATGATTTACGTCAAGGACGAAAACGGTCTCTACACCGCGAATCCGAAGACCTCCAAGGACGCCACGTTCATCCCGAAGATTTCGGTGGACGAGATGAAGGCCAAGGGCTTGCACGACTCCATCCTCGAATTCCCGGTGCTCGACCTGTTGAAAACCGCGCGCCATATTCGCGAAATCCAGGTGGTCAACGGACTGGTCCCCGGCAACCTATCCCGCGCGCTCGCCGGCGAGCACGTCGGCACCATCATTACCGCGAGCTGAGAATACAACAATGGCTGAACATACCAATACCATCAAACACGTAGCTTCGCCGCTGGCCCGCCAGACCTTGCTGGACGGCGATCTTACCCGTCCGGTCGCCGGCAGGCGCCCTATCCGATTACTGCCTTGGCTGCAAGTCGTCAAGATCGGTGGCCGTTCCATCATGGATCGCGGCGCCGACGCCATTCTGCCCATTGTCGACGAATTGCGTAAAATCCTGCCCGAGCACCGCCTGCTGATCCTTACCGGAGCCGGAATCCGCGCCCGCCATTTATACGGTGTTGGACTGGATCTCGGTCTGCCGGTGGGTTCGCTCGCGCCGCTCGCCGCCAGCGAAGCGGGACAAAACGGCCACATTCTGGCTTCGTTATTGGCGCCGGACGGCGTATCCTACGTCGAACACCCGACCATCGCCAGTCAGCTGGCCATCCACCTCGCCGCCGCCCGAGCGGTGGTCGGCAGTGCCTTTCCGCCCTACCACCACCACGAGTTTCCAACCTCGCGGTTGCCGTATCATAGGGCCGATACCGGCGCCTTTTTACTGGCCGACGCGCTTGGCGCGGCCGGCCTGACCATTGTCGAGGATGTGGATGGCGTCTACACTGCCGACCCCAAGGCCGACGGCGAGCAAGCGCAGTGGATTCGCGAAACCAGCGCCGCCGAATTGGCCCAGCAGGCAGGCCCTCTGCCCTTCGATCCGGCCCTGCTCGAAGTGATGGCGACCGCGCGGCACCTGGAACACATTCAGATCGTGAATGGCCTGGTGCCGGGCCGACTGACCGCCGCGTTGCGCGGCGAACACGTCGGCACCATCATTCATAGCGGCGCGAACCCGCGTTAAAGTCGCATTCGGCGATTCCACCTTGCGGAGAAACGCTCGTTCATACCAGCCGGGCAAGCTTGCCCGGCCAACCTTGCCAGCCACCCCCACTGATTCCGATACAGTCAGCCGTATTTTGAACGCCGGAGATCGGCCATCAACGGACCGTCGTCACATTTGATTTGCCCTCAGCAAATCTAAAGAAATTCCGCCAAAGCGGTCATTCCAACGCAAGAACAGGGTTGCGCAATATAAATCGTCGTTTCCAAAATACTATTGCCGCAAATTTAAAAAAACACTTAAAAATTTCTTGCACTAAATACAAATGTCACATATTCCTGATATAGTCCGCGCAGATTCTACCTATTTGGAACGTTAGCGGGAATTGAAGTTGACCGATTACATTGAGCTATAGTGCCTTATATTAACTTTGAGAAAACTAAATGTGCAATAATTTATGTAAGATAGCATTTGCAATGCTTTTTATGTTTCTTACAATCAACATAGCTGTAGCTGATGATTTTGATAAAGCTGCTGAGGCGTTATCCCGCAATGATTTTGATACAGCACTTCGATTATGGCGACCATTAGCGGAAAAAGGTGAAAAACGAGCTCAGAGTAAATTAGGTACTATGTATAGCAAAGGATTAGGTGTTGATCAGGATTTTAAAGAAGCGATAAAATGGTATCGTTTAGCAGTCGATCAAGGTTATGCTGACGCACAGTATAATCTTGGCTATTTGTATTTAAAAGGCAAAGGAGTCAGCCAAGATTACAAAGAGGCCGTAGAATTATTTCTAGCAGCAGCTAACCAAAATCACCAGGCGGCGCAATACAACATAGGTCGTTTATTATTAGAGGCTCAAAGAGAGGAAGAAGCCGAAAAATGGTTTCGTTTGGCGGCAACTCAAGGGTTTAAAGAGGCACAAAATGACCTTGGAAATCTTTTTTTCAACGGAGAAGGTATTAAAAAAGATTACAAAGAAGCAGCCAATTGGTATCAATTGGCTGCTGAGCAAGGGGATGCATCATCTCAACATGCACTAGGCTATATGTATAACGAAGGACTTGGAGTAACTAAAAATCCTTTAGAAGCTGAAAAATGGTTTCAATTAGCTGAAAAACAAGGGTTAAATTATTCGCGAACGCCATTCCCGGCTCCTAATACTCCAGGTTTGGTTTTAACTGCAGAAAAAAGACCCGTTCTTCATATTGATAAAAGTAGTTTGAATTCACAATCGGAAGCTGGTTTTGATGATAAGGATACAGCCGTCAAACATGATGGCAATCCTGTTAAATATTGATCTTTTCTTTACTCATCACCCGGAAAATACCCATGACTCAATTCAAGGCACTCATTTCAATCATAGTGTTAATGAATATTGTTTTGTCAGGTTGTCAAACCTCTTAGCAAAAAAACCAACCTATCGCTGATACACCCGATCCTGATATTGTAGGACCGTAGGGTGGATAAGCAAAGCGCCATCCACCTATTTAAAATTCTTCTATTTCATGGTGGATGACGCTCCGCTTATCCACCCTACAATTTTCATTATTTGAATGGCCGCTTTAAATTTCAAACCGGCATTCAAGATTAAATGCATCAATTTCCGCTTTGGGTCGATTCCGGCATTTCACCACTTCCACGAACGGTCGCCAAACATTGGCGCGATCTTATCGGAATCGATGGCTTGGTTTGCGTCGGAACCGATGGCGGTTTTTCAAGAGGTGGGTTGGCGTTGCCAGTGATAAACACGCGCTCGCCGCGCTCAAGGATGAGCGATGACCAGCAAGGTATCGGCTCTGGCGAGCGCGCAACTCAAGCATTGTTCCATCGTCTCCGGATCGAGCGCCGCGAAACTCTCGTCCAATACCGTCAACGCGGTGTTCCGCAGCAACGCGCGCGCCAGGAAAATCCGGCTCCGTTCGCCGTGGGAAAGTTGCCAACCGGTTTCGCCGACCCGCTGATGAATACCGGACGGCATGCGTTGCAACAAGGGCGCCAGCCCCAACGCGACACACAATTCCTCGGCCTCCAGAAGATCCGGCTTGTCGGCCGGCCAATGACGGCCCATCAGTAGGTTGAAAGCCAACGTGCCGGTCAGGATGTGGTTCTCGTGAAATTGCGGCGCCTCGCCGGCCAGCTTGTGCCAGTTATCACCCAAGGTATATCGGTCCAAGCCGTTCAGTAGCAACAATCCGGACTCCGGTTGGCGTAATCCGACCAGCAAGGCCGCCAAGGTCGATTTTCCACCGCCGGAAGGACCTTCGAGCAAGCAGCGTTCGCCGCGCCGAATCGTCAGATCGACACCGCGTAAGACCGGCTCGCCGCCTGATCTATACCGATAGCTCAAATCGCTGGCATCCACCAGTTTGCCAGAGCCGGAGGCACCGACTGCGCCGCGCAAATCGGCGGCCGATAAAAACGGCTGGCTGGGCGGCTCTCGATAGGCAGCATGAAACAAAACCGCCACCTGTTGCCAGGCAATAAAGGCCCTGGCAAGCACCGCCAAGCCGGTTGCGACGTTCGAGAAAGCCCGGCCGGCCAATAAAATGCCGCCCAAACTGATCGCCAAACCGATCGATGCGGTATCGCCGCTGACGAAAGCCGGCGACAGACTCAGCAAGGCCAGCACCAGCCAGCCCCTTGCCAGCGAGCCGATCAGCGGTATTAGCGCGGCGTCGGTTTCGCTGGCGCTAAGCAAATAGTCGTTGAGCAGGCTGTCATCGTCGGCATCGCGGCGTTCGGGTGATTCCTGGGCCAGACAGGTACGATGACCGACCATGCGCTCGACCAACTGCTCGGTCATGGTCATCCGCTGAAAGGTGGTGTGTTTCAGCCGGCGCAGATAGCGTCCGGTCAGCCACAAGGCCAAAACCGTCCAGCCGGCCAGCATCAACAAGTGGCCGAAGCCTGCGACGCCGGCGCTCAAGATCCATGCGGCGAACAGCCACTCGACCAGGCCGATCAACGTCGAAAAGCCGCCGTTCAGCGACAAGGACTCCAAGGCCTGCGATTCCATGACCCTTCCCAGCAATTGTCCGCTACCCTGCTGTTTGACCGCTTCCAGATCCAAACGCAACGCACCGGCCAGCATGCGCTTCTTCAGCAAAATTCCAACGTCCAATGCAAAGCCGGCGTCGAGCCAGCCGCTGATCCAATGCAGCGGAATTAGCGAGAACACCGCCAAACCCCAAGCCGACAGCCAACCGAAATCCAGCCGACCGTTCAACGCCGCTGCGCCAATCAAACGCCAGCCGGCAATTTCCAGCGCATAGACCACCGCTAGCGCGACCAGCAAGCCCAATGCCCGTCTCGGCAAACCCGATTCGGCCAATTGGCGGCGCAGATTGGCCGTCGCCGGCTGACGCAACAACCAGCAGTTTTCAATCTTTTGGGTTGCCAGGCGCTGGTCCAGTAGCAATGCCTTTACAGCCTTCCGCCGTCGTTCCGGCACGTCGGCTAAGGCCAGCAAGCCTTCGATTTCCGCTTGCAACGGCGCTTCGAAATCCGCACACAACGCATTGCGCAAACCGGCAACCGAGCACGTCGACCATTGTAAATCCGGCCCCAACACTTGCAGACCGCCAAAGCGCGACCGCAATAAAAACAGGCAGCGCGCTTCACCGGCAATATCGATTTGTAAGATAGCCGGCCCGATGTCGCGCAACCACTCAGCGACCTGGGGAACGAAACTCTCGATCGGTTCGGCTTCCAAACCCAAGCGTTCGCCGGCCCACTCGATCCAAGTTCCGAGCTCGGCCCGGTGCTGCGGAGGTGAAGTAGCGGTGAGCTGATTCCGAGGGCCGGTGGCCAGTAAGTTGGCACCGCGCGCGAGTTGTTCGATACCCTCCCCCAATCGGGCGAGCGGCCAACTCAGCGCGGCAATTGACGAACTCACGCCGAGCTCCCGGCCCGATCGCTCAACAAGCGCCGGTTAGCTATCGCCAAACGCCGCCAATGCTTGCCTTGCCAAAGCCGATCGCGCAGACGGCGTTCGCTGTTCAACATCTCGCGATACCGGCTGTCTCGGCCGGCCAGGACCCTTGGCGCGGCGTCCTCGACGATGGCACCGTTTTCGACGACCAACACCCGCTCGAAACTCAGGGTTTCCTCGACATCGTGCGTTACGCATAACAACGTAGCGTCACGCCACCATTGTCTGGCTTCAAGCAGTAGTTGACGACGCTGAGCGCGGTCCATGCCGCGAAACGGCTCGTCCAGCAAGGCCAGCCGCACCTGGGTTTGCATCAACGCTCTGGCTAGCCGCACGCGCTGGCCTTCGCCGCCGGACAACAAGGCGCCGCTTTCGCCCAAGTGAGCCTGCAAGCCGGCCGGCAAGTTTTGCAACACCGGGCGCAAGGTCGCCGCGTCGATGGCCTCGCCTATCCGGCCGAATCCGCCATGCTGGACACCGAAAGTCAGGTTTTCCAAAAACGAACGGTTCCAAAGCTGCACGGCCGGGTCCAGCCAGGCGGTTTGCCGGCGCAACGCGGCAAGATACTTGCCGCTCAACGGCTTGCCGTCGACCAACAACCTGCCGGCCGCCAATCGGTGCCAGCCCAACAACAAACCGACCAAACTGGACTTACCGGCGCCGGAAGGACCGACTATCGCGATATGCTCGCCGGGAGCGATGCTTAAATCGACGTTCAGCAAGATATCGTGACCGGCCGCGACCACGTGGCCTTCGTTGATGCGGATGGCGGGCGGCCGCGTAAAGCCGCCTAGCCGATGCGTCCGAATTTTGTCGGGGCTCCGCTTGTTGATTCCGGGCTGCTCGCCCCCAAGTCTGGCGAAGGAAGGCCGGGATGCGTCCGCACTCCTCCGCGCCTTGCCAAATCGGCGTTTGCCCGGCCGGCCGACACCGTAAATGAAGTGTCCATCAAGCGAAATGCCCGATTCGTTACCCGAAAGCGCGCCGTCCGCCAAGCCGAAGGGCCAACCCAGGACCGAGTCGAAGCGCGTGCCCTGAGCGGAGCCGAAGGGGCTGCCCCCGCCGCTGTCGCTGCCGCTGCCGCCAATAACCTCACTCGCCGACTGCGGCCGCGAGCCGACCACGGCGTCGAGGGTATCGAACGACGGAGACACTTCCGTATCATCCGCTTCTTCCGGCGTGGCTAACGGTTCCAGCAAACGCAACAGACTATTGCGCTGGGCCGGATATTGATGCGCCAGCGTCGTCAATTTTTGACCCAGCGCCGGCAATTTCAAAGCCCAATATACCAACAACAAGTCAGAACCGGTGACGCTGCCGGTCCGAATAAAATGTTGGCACAGCATCACGCCGATCGCGCTCAAACTGGCCGCTCCCTGCACCGCTTCTATCGTCAACGCCGAACGAATTAAACCGCGACTGGCGAGCGCCCAATCCACCAACAGTCCTTCATGTTCGCGGCGCACCGCCGGTTCGGCTCGGTGAGTGCGTATAGGCACCAAGCCCAGCAAGGCGTCGAGATAAAAGCCGATCATTGCGCCGGTGTGATTGCGCACCCGTAAATCGCGCTCGTTCAACCAGGCTTGACCAATTAAAGGCACTGCCACCGCCAGCCCCGCGGCGAGCGCCACCCAAGCGAATCCGGCGCGATCCAGCAATAGAATGCCGATCAACGTCAAGCATAAGTCGCACAGGGTTTGCATGAATTGAATCGCCAAGCCCGGAATCTGCCGGGTTAGCGCAATGGCGTGGCTGCGTTCGGCCATGTCGGACACCGGCCGACTTTGAAAATAACGATCGGGTAAACGCGGCAGTTTACGCAGCAATGCCATACGCAGTTGAATTTCCAGATGCCGGCCGTAACGTAGTGTTTCCATCGCAATCGGCACTTCGATCGACAACAGCAACGTGACAAAGGCCAACAAGCTCAATAGCGCCCCCAGACGTTGTTCGGCGGCTTTCAGTTCCCAGGCAATATCGAACACGCCCCGGAACAACAAGGTCTCCAGCAGTACCGCGGCCACCGCCACGCTCAAGGCCCCCAGCAAGGCTAGCGGCGACAACAAGCCGTCGGCTTTCAACAAGTCGAAAACAGTTCGTTCCGGATTCACGGGGCGCTGGTTCAGCGCGGTTGTCAACTCGGCTTCCAGCGCATCTTGCACCGGCGGATCGGCTTCCAACGCGGGTTGCCGACCTCGGATTTGCAACAACACCGCGCCGTGCAGCAGCAATAGGGCTTCGTCGGTCCCCGCATCGTACGGCGCCACCGACCAATACGCCGCCGGAACGGTACGGTTTAAATCCTGGCTGGAAACCGCGCCGAGCACGGTCCTCAGCAAGCGAACCGCCACCGCGCCGGCACCGATACCGCCGACGGATTGCAGTGTGGACACCAACCGCAAACCGGCGTCCAATTTGGCGAAACCTAACCAATCGGGGTCTTGTTCCGCCTGGTCTATGATCGCATCGACCACTGCCCTTCCGGCCCTAAGCGCGGCCAGGCGCTGTCTGAGTGGATTCACAAACTCCGCGGAGGCGGCCCAAGCCCGCCAATTGTCCGCCGAAACCGGCAGTTTATGCTGCAATATCTCCTCGGCGAATGACTTGCAACGCAGCCAGCGCCGGCCCACCGCCGGGTCCATCACTTGCAGCCAATCGCCGTGCCGGCGCCAAACGACGACAAAGTGCGTCGATCCGTCTGCCCGGTGCGCCACGACCATCGCCGGCAAGACGGCGGCCTCGGACAAAAACACATGATCGACCGGCACCATCACTTGCTCTGCTTGCAGGCCCAAGCGATTGGCGACCAGTTCCAACATGTCGATCGAAGTGCCGTCCACATTAGTTTGGCAGGCTTCCCGCAAGCGCCCGTAACTGACCGGAATTCGAAACCCTTCGAGCAGAGATTTCAGCGCCGCCGGCCCGCAATCCATCGCCGAGGTTTGCACCACCTCCGGCACCAGCCAACACCGCTCGCCGAACCAACTCATGACTCGGGCGCACCAGCGGACGAACGCGGTTGGCGAATGCCGTCGTCAAACAATTGTCCGGCCTTGCGCAATACCAGTAGCGCCGGGCTGAGTTGTTCGATGACGACTTCGATGGAGCCCGGCAGACCGTGTTGCAACACGATGGCCGAGTTCGCCGCCTGCTCGGGCGCGAATTCGACCCGCACTCGGTTGTCGCGAATCTCCGAAGCAACGGTGCTCACTTTCGCCGCCAGCGTACCGAATTGCGCCCACGGAAATCCGTCCAGCCGCATCGTGGCGGCTTGGCCGGGCCGTATCCGTCCGATTACCGCCGCCGGCGGAAAATCGGCGACGATACGCAGTTCGCTGTGCGGCACCACCGAACCCAGCTTGTCGCCGATCGCCAAATAAGCGCCAACTTGCAACGGCGCGATATCGCCGATTTGCCCGGCGGCCGGCGCGCGGATCCGATGTTTTTCGATCTCTTCGCGTAAGCGGTCTATCGTGATGCGGCAGGTTGCCTGTTCGCCGCTCAATTTGGCGGCATCCTGTTTTAACTCTTCGATCTCGGCCAGTTTTTGGTGGGAATGGGTTTGCGCGTCCATTTGCAGGCGTTGAATGTCGGCGGACAGCGCGGAGCGGGCGGAACTGAGTTTTTGCACTTCGGTGCCGGCTCGGAGTGTATCGATCAAAGCGCCCTTGCCGGCTCCCTTCAACTCGCTCAAGCGCCGCTCGTAATCCTTGGCGAACGACACCGCCGCGTTGGCCTCGCGCTGCCGGGAGCGAGCGCTGTCGATAGCCGCCAACGCCGCTTGCTGGTCGTCCAGCCTGGACTGCTCCAATGCAGCGATTTGCTTATGCAACGCCTCTATTTGCGGCGGCAAGGCCGTCAATCTCGCCTGTTCTTCTTGCAAACGCAAGGTTTCACTGACCGTGTCCAATGTTGCCAACACCTGACCGGCCTCGACTTGCTGACCTAACGAAAAGTCGATCGAGACGATTTTGCCGGCGACCGGTGCAGCGATCGGATGTACCGAGCGATTGACCTCGAGACGGGCTTGCGAGCTGATCTCGTAAATTGTCAACCGCGCCATGCAAAACCAAAACAGCCAAGCCACCAGCAAAACGCCTGCCAGCGACCAGACGAGAATGGCATGCCGCGCGGAATCGCGCGCCAGGGAACGGGTGGTGCGAGAGAAACGGGTAGGCAAACGAATTCTCCTGTAACAGTCGTTGAATGCCCGGAGATTTCGAACGTTTTGCCGGCCCGACGCAATGAACTAATTCACAGCGGGGTAGGATTTGCTTGTGGTGTCGGTAAGGTTCTGTGCCGGCCGCGACCGCCGGCGCCATTCCCCCGGTTATTAAAGGTCCGCCGCTGCCGCGAGCTTACGGAGCGACTGAGCGGACACTAGGAATGCCGAGTTGGCGTTTATTACTAGTGAGTCGCTATCGAAGCGTTTCAAAGTCTCGGAAGACTAGCGTTTCTCTCTCGACGATTTTGCGTAGCATGCGGTAGCGCGCTGGCCCGTCTTGTACTGGAACTTGGCGGCGTGGTTATTTCCGCCGGCGCGCGGGCCCAAAACGATACACCAACGCCGAGCCTATCCGCCCAAATACTCGATAGTGACCTCAGCGGTACCGCGCATGCCGATTCGCTCGGCGGCCGCCTTGGACAAATCGATCAAACGATCTTCCGCAAACGGCCCCCGATCGGTGATCACCACGTCAACCTGGCGACCGTTACGCAGATTGGTAACTCTAACCTTGCAGGGTATCGGCAAGGTCTTGTGCGCGGCCGTCAAGCCGCGCGGATCGAAGCGTATCCCGCTCGCGGTCCGCGGGCCGGATTCGGCGCCGTACCAGGACGCCCTGCCCTGTTCCTTATAACCCACCGCGCTTTGCAACGGTACATAGGTTTTACCCTTAACCCGATAGGGCCGGTTGTAGCGGGCACCACTACCGGCCGGCCTGTTCGCGCTATCATCGCTTTCTTCCAAATCGGGCAATAGCGAACAACCGGCGAACGCCAGTACCGTTAAGGCTAATACGCAGCGTCGCAACATCAGGCCGGGCCGAGTTAGCCGCTTGGTTATAGACCTAGCGAGATTCGCGCGGTGAAATCCCGCGCGGCCAATCCTTAAACCGGTGTCGGCGCCGGATTCCAGGCGCGAACGGTCGCCGTGGGCTTCGACGACGGCTACCCGATGTTTGAACATGCTATTTCGGGCTATGGCGGCGATTCGAGGAAGCTCAAGACCTACCAACCAGACAAAACGCACAAGCGGGCAATCTGTTTAGTTGACGACGGTATGTCCGCGCTGCCGCAAACAACTGTT
This sequence comes from Methylomonas sp. LWB, assembly GCF_001856095.1. NCBI lineage: Bacteria > Pseudomonadati > Pseudomonadota > Gammaproteobacteria > Methylococcales > Methylococcaceae > Methylomonas > Methylomonas sp. LWB. Next base: position 395,546 of record NZ_MKMC01000012.1, on the reverse strand, counting down.
GTAAGCATTTTTGAAGCGGTCTTCGGATTGGATGCCTTGCTTGGCGCCGCCGCCGATACCGCCCGCCGCCGCGCCTATCGCCGCTCCGGTACCCGGATTTCCGATAATCGCACCCAAGGCCGCGCCGCCCGCGGCACCGATTAATCCACCGACGCCGGCGCCGATCGCGGCTTCCTTGGCGGTACCGCCAGAGGCTTGTTCGGCAAGTTGCCGGCATTCCTGCATGTCTTGATTCAGACGATAGCTGTTCCGGTCGTTATAGGTATCGACGGTCGGGGTCCATCCGGTTTGGGTAGCGCAGCCGGACGCGCCGAGCGCGACGATGATCAAGCACGAAAACGAACGTAATGTCATCATCTGTTCATCCCATTGCCCAGCCAGGAACCCGCCGCCGCGCCAATCCCGGCGGCCAGCGGATCGCCGCCGCCCATTCCGTATCCCAACGCACTGCCGACCATGCCGCCGACCAAGCCGGATGGGTTGCGTTGATCGTAATACCCGTAGCGCACCGGTGGAGGTGGCGGAGCGTAATAAACCGGAGGCGCCGGTACATATTGCACGACAGGCGCCGGCACATATACTCGTTCCGCCGGATACGCCGGAAAATAGTCGCGCTGATAATGATGGTGGTGATGGCGGTGGTGATGCTCACCCCAACCGTCGTCGGCGCTGACGGTCGACGAAAACGCGATACCCAATATTGCTAAGCTTGTTAATCTGAACATTGCACTCCCTCTTTGGATAATTATTCAGTTGCGGAAAATTCTAAAGACGGGGGCTTAAAGCAAAATTAAGGCGGGATTATGAAACGATTAAGACGGCGAAACCGAGCTCCGCTCGGGACTAACGATCCTCCTCGGGAATGGCCGGTGCTTGCCAGCTTCCGCGCTCGCGGGCATCCATGACGGTTTTCCAGCCATCGGCAACATCTTGCCGGGTCAAACCAAACCTTTCCAATATCGAATCCAACATACCGGGTGTCTCCAAACCGGGCAAGCCCGGTAATGTCGGAGCAGCCGCCTTGGCTTTCGGCGCGATAATCACGTTCCCGGCTATCGGCAGTTTGTCGGCATTCTGGCAACGCGCCGCGTCGTCGGTATACAACATTTTACCGTCAACCAGACATTTAACCGGCGGCGCGGCGGATGCCGCGACGGCGATCAGGCTCAAGACCGGCGTTAAAAACCTATTTATCCGCATACGTCCTCCCACCGGCAATAAGCGCGTCAGGTCTCGTCATTCGCCAGCCACTGCTTGGTCGGTGGGGCTTGATACGCGGCATAGCGCTTTAACAACGTTTCGGGATCGCCGGCGACCATCAACAACTCGCGTTGCTCGGGCTTGACGAATTGTTCGGCGCGAACATGATCCAGAAACCCGAGCAGACCGTCGTAATAACCGGCGACGTTCAATAAACCGCAAGGTTTGCGGTGAAAACCCAATTGCGCCCAGGTCCAGATTTCGAACAATTCTTCCAAGGTACCGATACCGCCCGGCAAAGCGACGAAGCCGTCGGCCAATTCCGCCATCCGCATCTTGCGTTCATGCATCGACGCGGTCACGTAAAGTTCAGTCAAGCCGGCGTGCGCGACTTCCTTATGAGCCAGTGCCTTGGGAATCACGCCGACCGCTTCGCCGCCCAGCGCCAGGACCCGATCCGCCACCGCTCCCATGATGCCGATGCCGGCGCCACCGTAAATCAAGCGAATGCCCCGCCGTACCATCGCCTCGGCCAGCGCGTTGGCCGAGGCGATATAGGCCGGTAAGCGGCCCGGACTGGAACCGCAATAGACACAAAGACTGCGAAAGGACATCGTGACCCCAAGTGATCGGCAACGGTGCTTGAAAGTGTAGTGCAAAGTCGATCGCTCGCCGGCGCCAGAGCGCCGGCTAAATGGCATCGAACGATACACGCCGCGCCGTTATTTGTGGTAAAACCGATCCAAGGCAAAGGCCTCGGCGACTCGACGCGAATCCGCCCGCGAGTGGCCCCGGCTGGCGTGGACCGGGGCAACACTAACCTAATAATAATGAACGTAACCCGCGGCTTATTTTTTCGTTTGATCTGGGGCATTGTCCTGATCGATATCCTCGCCGTTTCGGTAACCGCTATAGCCTTGCGCCACAGCTATACCGCCTATCGGCAGCGCGCCGAAGTGGCCACCGAAAACCTGGCCAGCGTTATTGCCCAAACGATCGAAAGCACGATCGACCAAGTCGATTTGGGTTTGCAACTGGCGGCCGAACGGATAGAACAGCAGCTTGCCACCGGCCATCCAGATTCGGCGGGTTTATCGGCGCATATGGCGTGGCTGCAGACCAAGCTGCCATGGGTTATCGGACTGCGGGCCACCGACGCGCGCGGCACGGTAGCGTTCGGTACCGACATTCCCAAGGAATCGCCACCGAGCATGGCCGATCGCCGATATTTTACCGAGCTGCGCGATCGCCCCGAGTTGGGTCTGTTTATCAATCAACCGGTCATGTCGCGGATCAACCGGACCTGGGTGATCAATTTTGCGCGCCGCTTGCGGATGCCGAACGGCGATTTTGCCGGCGTGGTCTTCGCCAATATTTCGCTGGACAATTTCAACAAAATGCTCAGTCGGGTCGATGTCGGTCGGCGCGGCGCGATCAATTTGCGCGACGCCGACCTACGCTTGATCGCGCGCCTGCCGTTTTCCGGCGACATTGCTAGCACGATTGGTCGACAAGATATTTCCGAGGAATTCAAACACCAACTTGCCAAGGATTCCAGGCAAGGCACTTTTCACAGCCCGCTCAGTTTCGACGGGATGGCCCGGATCGTGTCGTTTCGACGGGTCAATTTCTACCCGCTCTACGTCAGCGTCGGTCTCGCCGAAATCGATTATTTGGCGGAGTGGTATAACGAAGTCTGGCAAATCGCCGGCTTGGTGTGTTTGTTCATCGCAATATCCTGGATTGGCGCCTGGTTAATCGTCCGGGCTTGGCGCCAACAGCAACGCATCATCGAACGTCTGGCCGCCGAAGAAGAAAAATTCCATATCGTTGCCGACTATCCCTACGACTGGGAATATTGGCTAAACGAAAACGGTACGTTGAATTACATGTCGCCCTCTTGCAAACGGATTACCGGTTACCCGCCGGAACACTTCATGGAAGATCCCGTTCGATTGCACGACGTCGTGCATGCCGACGACCGCGAAAGCTATCATCTGCATCGTCACGACGCCGGACATGCCAGGCCGGCTGAGCTGGATTTCCGCATCGTGCGCCGGGACGGAGAAATCCGCTGGATTTCACATTGCTGCCAAGCAGCGTTCAGCCGCGACGGCCGTTACATCGGTCACCGGGTGTCTAACCGCGACATCACCGATCGCCGCTTGTTCGAACATGAGATCAACCGCTTGGCCCAAGCCGCCGATCAAAATCCGGTCGGTATTCTGATTACCGAGCGCGACGGCACCGCCATCTATACCAACGCCGCCTACACCCGCATCACCGGCTATCGATTCGGCGAAATCTACGGCAAAAGTCACCGCGAACTGATCGCCTCCGAGATGACCGAAGCCGAATTCGCCGACAGCCTAAAAACGGTCAAGGCCGGCCGGCTCTGGCAAGCCGAACTGGTCAACCGTCACAAAAACGGCGAAGCGCGCTGGGAGCAAATCATCGCCTCGCCTATCTTCGACAGCGAGTTTAAAGTCGCTAACTTTCTCTACCTGCGCACCGATATTTCCGAGCAAAAAACCCTCCGCCAGCAACTGCAGTTGCTGAACGACGCGATGGATCAAGTCGGCGAAACCGTGTTCTTGATGGCCGAAAACGCCGCCGACTTTTTGTACGTTAACCAAAGCGCCACCAGCGTGCTGGGTTACAGCCGCGAAGAGATGCTAGGCCACGTCACGGTATTCGACATCGATCCGAATTGGTCGCCGGCCAGACTGACCGAATTTTGGCCGCGATTGCGCAACGAACGCCGAATTCGTTTCGAAACCCGCCACCTGACCAAGGACGGCCTAAGCATCCCGGTCGAAATTACCGCCAATTTTGTCGAATACGCCGGCCAAGGCTACAACTTGGCGATCTGCCGGGACATCAGCGAACGCCAGCGTAACGAAGATGAATTGCGGCGCTTGAATCGGGAGCTGCAAGCAATCGGCAGTTGCAATCAAATCTTGCTGCGCGCGGACACCGAACAAACCCTGCTCGACGAAGTGTGCCGGATCGTCTGCGAACAGGCCGGTTACCGAATGGCTTGGGTCGGGTTTTTGATGCGCGACGCCGAGCAAACAGTCCAACCGGTGGCTTGGGCCGGTGCGGAACTCGGCTATTTGCGCAACGCCAAATTGTCCTGGGGCGATAACGAACGAGGACAAGGGCCTTGCGGTCTAGCCGTTCGCTCCGGACAAGTGGTGTATGTAGAGGACATTGCCGGCGATCCGCTGATGGCGACTTGGCGGCAAGCGTGTTTGCGTCGCGATTACCGGTCCTGCATCGCGTTGCCGCTGAAGGACACCGGTAATGTCGTCTTCGGGATCGTGTTGATTTATGCCGACCGGGTGGGCAGTATCACCTCGGCCGAAATACGTCTATTAGGCGAATTGGCCAACGATTTGGCGTTCGGGATCAGCGTGCTGCGGGCCCGGTCGGAACGTCAACAGATCGAATCCAAATTGCACGATTCCGAAGAGCGCCTGAGGCTGACGCTGGAAGCGACTCAAATCGGCATTTGGGATTGGGATATCGAGAACGACCTCTGGTACGCTTCGCCCGCCTATTTCACGATGCTGGGTTATCAGCCCGAGACCGGTCCCGGCGATCGCCAGGAATGGATAGCGCGGCTACACCCCGACGATCGCGCCCGAGTCCTCGGTAAAATCGAAAGCGTGCTGATCGACGGCTTCCTGGAATATCAATACGAAGCCCGCCTCCGTCATGCCGACGGTCAATACCGTTGGCAGCAAGTGCGCGGTTTCGGAATACGCCGAGACAGCCAAGGCAAGGTCACCCGCGTGCTCGGCACGCGGATGGACATACACGAGCGCAAACTGGCCGAACAGGCCATGCGCGAAAGCGAAGCCAAATACCGGCGCATCGTCGATACCGCCACCGAGGGCATCTGGGTGGTGGGCCCGGACGGGCTGACCAACTTCGTCAACGGCCGGATGGCGGAACTGGTCGGTTACCGGGCTGAAGAACTGAACGGCCGGCCGATGAGCGATTTCATGCCGGCCGAAGACGCCGACGATCACTTAGAAAAACTTCGCCGCCGGCGCGCCGGTATCACCGAGAACTACGAGCGGCGTTTCCTGACGCGGCGGGGCCAGTTCATTTGGGCGCAAGTGTCGGCGGCCCCAATTTTCGACGACGACGGCGTATTCCAAGGTTCGTTGGCAATGGTCACCGACATTAGCGAGCGTAAGCGTAACGAGGAAGAACTGCGGCGCTATAAAGACCATCTCGAAGACACGGTTCTGCAACGCACCGCCGAGTTGTTGGAAGCCCGCGATGCCGCCGAAGCCGCGAATAAAGCCAAAAGCGTGTTTCTGGCGAATATGAGCCACGAGCTGCGCACGCCGCTCAACGCGATCCTGGGCTTTTCCGGACTGATGCGTACCGACGCGCAATTGACCGACAATCAACGGGATAACCTGGACATCATCAACCGCAGCGGCGCGCATTTATTGAACTTGATCAACGATGTGTTGGAAATGGCCAAAATCGAGGCAGGCCACTTGCAAGTCGAAATAGCCCCGTTCGATTTAGGCGGCTTGGTTCGCGATGTGACCGAACTGATGCAAGTTCGCGCCGAGGAAAAAGGTCTGCGCCTGACGCTGGATCAATCGTCGGAATTTCCGCGTTACATCAAGAGCGACGAATCGCGCTTGCGGCAAATCCTGATCAACTTGATCAATAACGCCATCAAATTCACCGAACAAGGCGGCGTCACGGTGAGGCTAGGGGTCAAGGAAAACGCCCGCCACCATCTGATCATCGAGGTGGAAGACTCCGGGGCCGGCATCGCGCCGCAAGATCGCCAGCGCCTATTCGAACCCTTCGTCCAGCTCGCCGACAGCCGCTTGCCGCAGAGCGGCACGGGCCTCGGCTTGGCGATCACCCGCCAATTCGTCGAAATGCTGCACGGCCGGATCGAGGTCGACAGCCAACCCGGCAAAGGTTCGCTATTTCGGATCGAATTACCGGTCGAGTTGTCGGATACCGTCGACATACCCAGCCAACACGCCGACAAGCTCGGACCGATCGTCGGCTTAGAGCCAGGGCAGCCGCGCTACCGCATCCTAATCGTCGAAGACCAACCGGAAAACCAGTCCTTGCTCAGTCGCTTGATGCACACCCTGGATTTGCCGGTCAAAATAGCCGAAAACGGCAAGCAAGGCGTCGAGCTATTCGAAACCTGGCAGCCGGATTTGATCTGGATGGATAGACGCATGCCGGAAATGGACGGTATCGAGGCGACGCTACGCATCCGCCGCTTACCGGGCGGCGATAAAGTGAAAATCGTGGCCGTGACCGCCTCGGCCTTCAAGGAACAACAGCGAGAAATGCTGGACGCCGGCATGGACGACTTCATCCGCAAGCCCTACCGGTTCGAGGAAATTTACGACTGCCTAGCCAGGCAATTGGGGGTGAAATACGTTTACCTCGGCGCGCCACCGCGAAACACGCCAATCGACAACGAACCCGACCTCGAACGCTTGGCGGCGCTGCCGGCACCGCTAAGACTCGATCTGCGCGCGGCCGTGGAAAGCCTGGATGCCGCGCGTATCGCCGCCGCGATCGGCGAAATCGCCGAAGTCGCTCCCGACTTGGCGCAAACTCTGAGCCGATGCGCCGACTATTTCGAATATCCGACGATACTGACCGCGCTGGATCGCTGCACGGCCTTAATCCGGGCGCCTAACAGCTAGCCGAGTGGCTTTCCCTAACTTTCCGGTATTGAAACAACCCGTGACCGATAAATGTGTCGGATCGCCGCGATGCTCAAACCGGCGCGTCGCGCCATCACCGCTGCGGCGCGATGGCGCAAAGGCTACAATTGCAGCCGAGTCCAAGTTGTCGCAAAGCGGACAGGCACCCCATAACGCTAAACCGTCGCCACCAGGACCGCTGAAGCCAACGCCGACCCTAGTCCGCCGCGACCGGCCGGCGGCGGCGATTTCAGTATTAACCCGAAATGGGCAACGCCCAGACGGAGGATATTTAACAATGTTTGCGCCAAGCTTACGATGGGTCGGTGCCTGGGTTTTGGGGCTGAGCTGCGCCTGCCTGCCCTGCACGCCGTCAATAGCCGACGACAAGTCTGCAACGACTGAAGCGGAATCAGCATCGAACGCCTCGTCGTTCGACACCGCATGGGGCGGCGCCCGGAACGGCCCGCCGGCGCGCATCGGGGCGCGGGTGGCGATCGTCTGCGAAGACTTGCGCAATGGCGGGGTACTCGGCGTCACCCGGGGCATCCGCGAGGCGGCGGGCGAAATCGGCTGGCAAACGAAAATATTCGACGCGGGCGGCAACCCGGCCGGACGCGACCGGGCCTTGACCGCCGCCAACGCGCAGCAGCCGGACGGCGTGATCGTGGTCGGCACCGACGCCCGCGCTATCGGCGCCGGACTGGCGCCATTCGCCGAGCGCGGTATCCCGGTGGTCGGCTGGCACGTCGATCTCAAGGCCGGCGCGCTGGATAAAGGCCCTATCGCGATAAACGTGTCCAGCGACCCGCTGGAAGTTGCCCGCGTGACCGCCGCGGCCGCCGTTTCGGACGCGCGCGGCGCCGGTGTGGTGATCGTCACCGACAGCAACTTCGACATTGCCCTAGCCAAGGCCGAAGCAATGGCCATTGTTGTGCGACGTTGCGCGGAATGCAAGTTGCTGGAAATCCGGGACATCGCGATTTCCACGGCCGCTGAAACGATGCCGAAAATCACCCGCGAATGGTTGGCGCGCCACGGCACCGGCCTGACTCACCTATTGGCGATCAACGATATTTATTTCGACTACGCGGTGCCGGAACTCACCCAATCCGGTCGGTCCAGTGCCAGTATCGCCTTGCTGTCGGCCGGCGACGGCAGCCCCGCCGCCTTTCTGCGTATCCGCGCCGGCGCCTTTCAAACCGCCACCGCCGCCGAGCCGCTGAATCTGCAAGGCTGGCAGCTCGTCGACGAATTGAACCGGCTACTGTCCGGCCAAGCGGTCACCGGCTACGTGGTTCCGGTACATCTGGTCACGGCCGCGAATATCGCGTCGGAAGGCGCGCCCGACCTGCTGTATGATCCGAACAATGGTTACCGGGAAATTTTCCGGCACATTTGGAAACCTTGAAACCGACATGAGCCTGTCACGCCGTTATCTGCCCCGTACGCTACGCCGGCAATTTCTGTTCACATTGGCCGCGCTGGCGGCCTTAATTCTGGCCGGCGGCCTGACTGCGGTCCATGCCTTGCGCGGCTCGGCGAACACCGTCGCCTGGCTGGCGGAGGAACGCTTGGAAAGCCTGCGGCAAGCGCAACAGATGGTCGACCAGACCTTGCAGATCGAACGCGCCTCCTACCAATTGGCAAGGACCGGCGCACTCGCCCCAATGCGGGCAAGTTACGCCGATATCGCCAAGCGCATGGAAATCTTCGATGTATTGGTGGACAAGCTGGCCGCCGGCGGCGAAGACGCCGCCTTGCTGGATTTGCGGCAAGCCAGTCAATTGTTTCGCAATACCGCGAATGTCGTCGCGCAGTTGCGGGAAAGCGCCGTGCGCGAATCCCTGGCGCCCCAAGACGTAGCCGACAGCGCCGCCCGCCATCGCGTGCAACAGGAATTCGACGAGGAGCTCCGCCGCCAGGCCACCGCGATGGTAGACGCCGCGCGGACCTTGAACGATCAATATACCGAAGCCTACCGGAACAGCGTGAGGGAGCTGTGGCAAACCGCCCGCGACAAGGAACATTGGGTGGAAATCCTACTGGCCGGCAGCTTACTGCTGGCTTGGACGATCGCCCAAGTCTTCGTGGGCCGGCACGTACTGGCGCGTCTGCAACACATTAGTCGCCAATTACGCGAAGACCATCCCGACAACGCGACCGGGAGTACGCCGCGATCCGACCTCGACGAAATCGATGAGATGGCCCAGGCCGTGGCGCAATTTCGCGAGGATAGGCGACAACTGGCGCTACGCACCGAGGAATTGGCGCGCGCCCGCGACGCGGCCGAATCGGCCAACAAAGCCAAGAGCGCGTTTCTCGCCAATATGAGCCACGAACTGCGTACGCCCTTGAGCGCGATTTTGGGCTTTTCCAGCATGTTGCGCGACGATCCCGAACTGAGCGAAAGCCAGCTGGAAAGTCTGGACATCATTAATCGTAGCGGCGAGCACCTGCTGGATTTGATCAACGATGTGCTGGAAATCGCCAAGATCGAGGCTGGTCAACTCAAATTGACGGTCGCGCCGTTCGACCTCGGCGGCCTGGTCAGAGACGTGACCGACATGATGCAAGCACGGGCGTCAGCCAAAGGTTTACGGCTCGGCGTAGACCAATCGTCCGAGTTTCCCCGTTTCATCAAGGCCGACCAAGCTCGGCTCCGCCAGATATTGGTGAATCTGATCGGCAACGCGCTGAAGTTCACCCCAGCAGGCGATGTGACGGTAAGGCTGGCGACGCTGGAAAACCACCGCCAGCACTTGCTGATGACGGTCGAAGACACCGGACCCGGCATTGCCCCGGAGGATCAACAACGCTTGTTCGAACCGTTCGTGCAGTTGGCGGATAACGGCGATCAAAAAGGCACCGGACTTGGCTTGGCCATTACCCGACAATTCGTCGAATTGATGGGAGGCCGAATCTCGGTGACCAGCACGCCCGGCAAGGGCTCGCTATTTTCCGTCGACGTGCCGGTCGAACTAGTGGCGGATGAGGCATTTCCGGTAAGCCTTACCCCCAGATCGGGGTCGGCGATCCGCCTGGCGCCTGGCCAACCGGCTTATCGAATCTTGATCGCCGACGACCAAATCGAAAACCAGATTCTACTCCGGCAATTGATGAACCGTCTTGGCCTGGAAACCCGAATTGCGGGCAACGGCCAACAGTGTTTGGATCTCTGTCGGGACTGGCAACCCGATCTGATTTGGATGGATAGACGGATGCCGGTACTGGACGGCGTCGAGGCGACCCGGCAAATCCGCCGCCTGCCGGGCGGCAACCGGATCAAGATTATCGCCGTTACCGCCTCCGCCTTCCGGGAAGAGCAGCAGGAAATGCTGGACGCCGGCATGGACGACTTCATTCCCAAGCCTTACCGGTTTCAAGAGATCTACGATTGCTTGGCCAGGCATTTGGGCCTCGAGTTCGTTGACGACCGTTTATCGAATAGCGTCGAACCTCCCGCCAACGCTCCGATCGAGGACTCGCTGGCCGACTTGCCGGCGCCGTTGCGCCTATCGCTGCGGCAGGCACTGGAGAGCCTGGATGCAGCCCAAATAGCGGCAGCGATAAGTCAAATCGGCGTCGGACACGCCGCGCTGGCGGAGCGGCTGGCCGCGTTGGCGGCGAATTTCGACTATCCGGGCATTTTGAAACTCCTAGACACCGCTGACCTCGACTAACCGGCGGCACGCTACGCAGCCGCGTCGCCGCCAGCTCGGCTAGCCTAACTTGAATATTCGCGTGGTTTTCGACCTATCGGCTATGCTTATCGGCTAACGTAAGTGGCGTGGTGACGCTGAAAATCCGTATGCGGTTTAACGAATTTTCCGGGGGCTTCGAATGAAAGCAGGTAAGCATGACGCCGACTTAACGGCGATTGCCAAACTGGCGTTAGCGCTGAGTTTGTCGCAGTTGGCTTCGCTTGCGAGCGCGAACGAACCTGAGGACACCGCAATCTCGCCCGCTAAACCGGCCAGCGCCACCCAGCCCGATTCGGCCCCCTCAAACTCCAACGCTCTCGAAAGCCTAAGCGAATCGCTAGCCGCCGTCGACGAATTCAACGGCCCGTTAAAGGATGTCGCGGACATGGACATTGACGAGCTGGTCAAGGTCAAAATCTCGCCCTTCGAAGTGTCTAGTGGTCTCGACAGCGGTTACCGGGCCTCCAATTCAGTGTCAGGCTCGCGTTTCGACGCGCCGATTCGCGAACTGCCTTTCGCGATCCAAAGCTTTACCGAAGCCTTTATCAAGGATCAACGGCCTCGCGAGATTTTCGACATCGCCCGCTATTCTCCCGGCGTCACCTATCGGAGCAACGATTTCAACGAAGGTAACGCGAATCTAGCGATACGCGGCTTTACCGTTGGCTCGTTGGCCGGCGGCAATATCCAGACCTTGCGGGACGGGGTGCATGGTCCGTCGATCCTGGATTTCACGAATGTGTCGCGGGTAGAAGTCGTCAAGGGGCCGGCCTCGTTTCTGTACGGGCAAGTCGCGCCGGGCGGCATCGTCAACGTCATCACCAAAACGCCTCGGCGCCAATTCGCGGCGAATGTCGCCGCCCGTTACGGTTCCTACGGCCAATACCGCTTTGAAACCGATGTAACCGGGCCGGCCTCGAAAACTCTGTTCTACCGAATGGCGGCCTCTTACGACCAAGATTTGCACTATTGGGAGCCTTATGACGCCCATGCCTGGAATATTTCGCCATCCCTGCTTTGGCAGCCCATCGACCGCTTCAGCCTATCGCTGAAATACGAGCGGTTCGAAAAGATCGAAGCGCCGCAACTCATGCAAAAGCCCGGTTACGGTACTTGGACCGGCATCATGCCCAGTGCAACCGATCCCAACCGATCCGGCGTCGACGTGCCGGGCCTGCCTGACACCTGGAACGGCATGGCCTACAGCGATTATCGCCATAGCAATACCGATAACCTCAGCACCTGGTTAGACTTCAAAGCCGACGAACACTGGAATTTGCGGGCAGGCTATTCCCATATGGAATACGACGTGGATGCATTGGCCACCGGCAATTTCGGCATGGCGAACAACGTCACGACCCTGCAGGGCCGCCGGGTCCGCCATCAGGTTTACAACAACCGCGACGACACGATAGAACTGCAAGGCGTCGGCCGCTACGACTTGGGCTTCGCCAGTCTGCGCTTGTTGTTCGGTGGGCAGTACGTGGACCGCAATTTTCACCGCTGGGCCGGTCAGGCGCCCAACGATCCAAGCCTGAGCGGCAATCCGACCGCGTCGCCGCTGCCGCTATGGGATTTGAGCGATCCCTCGACCTGGAATCGCCACACGTCGATCGGCTTGTCGGGATTGACAGCTTCCCGGTTCGACCAAAACCTCAACGCGGCGGATAAGTCGGTTTACGGCGGCTCGACCTTCGGAATTTTCGAAGATCGCTTACTGGTGCTAACCGGCTGGCGTTGGACCGAGACCGAAAGCCGGCTTAGCGACGTCTTGAACCAGCGGTCGCAGCCGCGGGTTAGCGCCAGCCGAGTGACGCCACAGTACGGGCTATTGTTCAAATTGACGCCGGAATGGTCCTGGTTCGCCAGCTATGCCGAATCCTTCGTCCCCGGCACATTTTCCATCAACCGTCTTGACGGCGGCACAGCCATTCCGGACCCCAGCGAGGGCCGTGGCTACGACGTCGGCATCAAAGCGGAATGGCTCGACGGCCGCCTGTCCAGCACCTTGAGCTACTTCGACATCGAAAATAAAAACATCGTCAACGACTTGGCCGTTACCGATGCCAACGGCGTCGTGACGATCTACGGCGTACAGACCGGCAAGCAAACTTCGCGCGGCATCGAATGGGATGCCACCGCCCAATTGACCGAGCAATGGCAGCTCTATCTATCCTATACCTATATGGATGCCAAGATTACCGAGTTCACCGGCCGGGACGATGCCATCCTGGCCCAGAACCCCGATACGCTGGACGCCACCGGCCTAACGTATTACAAGAATGCGCTGCGATTTCATAACGCGCCGCTGCAAATGAGCGCGCCGCATCTTGCCAATCTGTGGACGCGTTACGACTTCAAGGCCGACGCCTGGCGCGGCTTGCATATCGGTGGCGGCTTCAATTTCGTCTACGATCAAACCTTGTTATCGGATACCCCAAGCTCGGACCGGCAAACCTATCTGCTGTTGAACGCGTTGATCGGCTATAGCTGGCGAGTCGGCGAACACGAACTGAGCGTGGATTTCATGGGGAAAAATTTGCTCGACGAACAATATCGTCCCTCGCAAAGCAGCCGCGGCCGGCCGCGCGAGCTGACGATCAGTTTCTCCGTCAAGTTTTGATGGCGGCACCTGAACCATGAAACACGCCGACCTCGCCTGTTTCGACGCCACTCCGCGACTCAATCGGCGTTCCCGGCGCCGCTTGGGCATCGCGGCACTGTTGCTGGGTATGTTGGTTCCGGCGGTGAATGCCGACCCGACGCCGGGGCAGAGCAGCGCGATTCGCGTCAAAGCCGCGTTTTTACGCAATTTCGCCCGCTACGTCACTTGGCCGGAGCCGGTTTCCCCCAGCGTCGATAGGCCCTGGTGCATCGCGGTGTTGGGTCCCGACCCCTTCGGCGAGGTACTGGAAACCAGTGTCAAGGATAGAAGCGAGCAGGGTCACGCGTTTCAAATCGTGAGAGCTGAAAGCCCGGCGGATTTGCCGATCTGCCATATCGTCTTTGTTGCGTACACCGACATTACGCTTCGCCACGCCGCGTTGGCCGAGCTGAAACGAAAACCGGTACTGACGGTCGGAGATGCGGAAGACTTTATTGCGGATGGCGGCGTTATCCGCTTTAAAGTCGACGAGCGGGTCGGCATGACCATTAATCTCGATCAAGCCCGCGCCGTTTCGCTGACGATTCAAACCAAGCTGCTGGAAGTCTCCAACGAAATCTTGATCAACGGTATTTTTCGCCGGGTACGCTAAGCGATGACGATGCCATCCAACATCCAAGGCCGGCTGGTACTGATTCTGTGGGGCAGCGCCCTGCTGGCGTTTCTGTTGGCAGGCGCCGGCTTGGCAATGTTTCAAAACCTGACGCGGGAGCAAAGAGCCGCGCAAATCATCGAACCCTACGCGCGAATGATCGCGGTTGGCACCGATACAGCCATCGCCTTCGAAGATCCGACGCGTGCGCAGGAAATCCTCGACACCTTAAAATCCAATCCGCAAATTCAAGCGGCGGCCATCGTTTTGGACAACGGCCGGGTGTTGGCGAGTTTCGAGCGTTTGCCGCAAAGTTCTCTAGCGCGGGCACTTCCCGAAAAGGACGGGATTTTCGTGAATCGCGAGCGCGCCGACTGGTTGCAAACCTTATCCAGCGGCGCCAGGCTGTATCTGGCCATGAGTATGGCGGCCATCGAGCAGCAAACCCGCGAAATCTTCGCTTTATTCGGCGGCGGCGTGCTGGTGCTGCTGATCGCCACGATAGGCCAACAACTGATGCTGAAGCGCGCCATCGTCGCGCCGATCGCCGCACTGACCGACGCAAGCGAACGGGTGAGGTTCTCGGCCGATTACCACCACCGCGTGCCGGCCGGCGGCGCCGAGGAACTGGCGCGCTTGGGACAAAACTTCAACGCGATGATGGCGGCAATCCAGGAACGCGAGCAGGCATTGCGCCATGCCAACGTGTTCCAACACACGATATTGCAAAACATCGCCCACGGTATCATCTCCACATCCCCGGACGGCACCGTCACCAGTTTCAATCCGGCCGCCGAGCGTTTACTGGGTTATGCCGCAAGCGAAGTCGTCGGCCGCGCGACACCCGCGCTTTGGCACGACGGCGAGGAAATCGCCCGCTACGCTCGCGAGCTGTCCGCGGAACTCGGAGTAACCCTATCGCCGGGCTTCGAGGTATTCACCGCCAAGCCGATGCGTCATCAACCGGAGGAACGCGAATGGACCTTCATCCGTAAGAACGGGCAACGGATTCCGGTGTATTTGTCGATTACCGCTTTGCGCGACGATGCCGGACGGATCGGCGGCTTCGTCGGCCTGACCTACGACCTTTCCGAACGCAAGCAAACCCAGCAACGCCTGCATTTGCTCAGTTTCGCGCTGGATCGAGTCGAGGAGACGATATTGTTGATGGGCGAGAACGACCCGCGTTTTTTGTATGCCAATCTAAGTACGGTGCGCACCCTGGGCTATAGCCGCGAAGAACTCACCGGCGGCATGAGCCTATTCGACATCATCCCGGATTGGACCGACGCGATGTGGGCGAGCTTCCGGCGGGAACTGAGCGAGCGGCGGCGCGCGCAATTCGAAACCCAGCATCAACGCCGGGACGGCCGACGCTTTCCGGTGGAGATCACGGCCAATGTGTTCGAATTCGCCGGCCAAATCTACAACTTGGTCATTTGCCGGGACGTTAGCGAATGCAAGCAAGCCGAGGCGGCCCTGGCGAAAAGGGTGCGCGAGTTTCGCACGCTGACCGAGAACCATCCCGACGGCATCGTACGCTTCGACACCCTGGGCCGCCATCTGTACATCAATGCGGCGGCCGCGCGCAGCTCGGGAACTGCCGGAATGTCGCCGATCGGCAAGACCGTATGCGAATTGCCGATACCGGGCAATCCGGACCTGACGCAACCATTGCTGAACGCCGTGTTGGGGGTTGTCGGCAGCGGCGCGCCGAATTTGATGGAATTTACCTGGCCGACCGGACGTACCACCGAAATTCGCCATATTCCGGAACTCGGCGAACATGGCGAGGTAGCCAGCGTGCTGGCGATCGCCCGCGATGTTACCGAGCGCAAGCGTATCGAGGCGGAGCTGGACCAATATAAGCTACAACTGGAAGACACCGTGCGGCGCCGCACCGACGAATTGCGGCTGGCCCGCGACGCGGCGGAAGCCGCCAACAAGGCCAAAAGCGTGTTCCTAGCCAATATGAGCCACGAATTGCGGACGCCGCTCAACGCGATCTTGGGTTTCTCCGGCATGATGCGCCACGACCCGCAGATCACCGAGCATCAGGCGGAGAGCTTGGATATCATCAATCGTAGCGGCGAGCATTTGCTCAATCTGATCAACGACGTACTGGAAGTCGCGAAAATCGAAGCGGGCCGTCTGCAACTGGACATCGCCGCGTTCGATTTATACGCGCTGGTCAAGGACGTCACCGAGATGATGCGCATCCGGGCTCGCGAAAAAGGTTTGTCGCTGGTGCTCGAGCAAGCCGACGAATGCCCTCGCTACGTCAGTTCCGACGAAGCCCGCATCCGGCAGATATTAATCAATCTGATCAACAACGCCGTGAAATTTACCGAGCACGGACACGTCACGCTGCGGATGGGGATCAAGCACAACGCCAAACATCATTTGCTGATCGAGGTGGAGGACAGCGGCCCCGGCATCGCGGCGGAAGATCAATCGCGCTTGTTCGAACCCTTCGTACAGTTGGCCGACGGCGTCTCTCAACAAGGGACCGGCTTGGGACTGACGATTACCCGCCAATTCGTCCGGATGCTGGGCGGCGACATTCGCGTTAAAAGCGAATTGGGCCAAGGCTCGCTGTTTCGAGTGGAGTTACCGGTGGCACTGGCCGGCGCGGAGGGTATTACCGAGTTATCCTCCGCTTCCGGCGGCAAGGTGATCGGCCTGGCCGGCGGTCAACCCCGTTACCGGATACTGATCGCCGAGGATCAGCACGAAAACCGCTTGCTGCTGGGACGCTTGATGACCGGCTTGGGCCTGGACACGAAATTCGCAGAGAATGGCCGGGATTGTGTAACGCTATTCGAAAACTGGCATCCGGACTTGATTTGGATGGACCGGCGCATGCCGGTGATGGACGGCATCGAGGCCACCCAGCGGATTCGGCAAGCGCCGGGAGGACGACACGTTAAAATTATCGCGGTCACCGCGTCGGCGTTTCAGGAACAGCAGCAGGAAATGTTGGACGCCGGCATGGACGACGTGATCCGTAAGCCTTACCAGTTCGCGGAAATATACGACTGCCTGGCTCGGCAGCTGGGACTGAGCTATCGCTACGCCAGCGAGGCGCCGGCCACCGCCGCACCGGCCGTGGATACCGACGCGCTGGCGGCGCTTCCGGCCGAATTGCGCAATCGGCTGACCAACGCCTTGGAAAACCTGAACAGCGAAGCGGTCGCCGCGCTGATCGCCGAAATCGCCTTGCTAGACCCAAGCCTGGCGGTCGCGTTGTCCGGCGTGGCCGACCAATTCAATTATCAAGCGTTGCTCGGATATCTGGATGCCGCTAAGCGGAAGAACGGCTAGATCGGCGCCGGTCTACAAATGGCTATATTCTGGCTATTCAACGATCGCTCGACGCAAGATGGCGCACTATGATTAACGATCCAGCGAGACGCGATGCTCAAAACCTTAGCTTAAAAAGGGAAGCCGCTCGTGCAGGGTAAGACAACTCGGCATACAATAACCGGTTGTATAAGACCGATGCGGCGCTGATTCAGGAGCGTTGACAACCAAGGAAGCGCCTGTCGGCAGAATCGGCGAATTCCTCCGCCGGCAGCCAAAGATGGCGGCTGCCGGCGGAGGAATTCGAGTACCCCAACCCATCGGCCGCGCTAATCCAAGTAGCCGCCGCGCAACCGGAGGAGGCCCGCCTTGACCAGGGAAAACCCAATGATTGATGAACAATCCGGTTCGACTTCGTCCAAAGGCCTGATCTTGGCGGTGGACGATACGCCGGCCTCACTCAGGCTGCTGACCGACGTGCTCAAGGCCGAGGGCTACGAAGTACGCTCGGCGATCAGCGGCGAACTGGCGCTGCACGCCGCCGAGATCCAGGCACCGGAACTGGCCTTGCTTGATGTCAGCATGCCGGGCATGGACGGCTTCGAAGTCTGCAGACGGCTTAAGCAAATTCCCGGCTCCAGCGACGTGCCGGTCATTTTCGTCAGTGCAATGTCCGACACCCAGGAAAAACTGCGCGGCTTCGAATTAGGCGCGGTCGATTACGTGACCAAACCGTTCCAGCGCGAAGAACTGCTGGCCCGCGTCCACACCCACCTGGAACTCAACCGGCTGCGCCACCATTTGGGCGACATGGTCGAGGAGCGTACCCAGTCGCTGAAACGCAGCGAATTGAAGTTGAGGGCCAATTTACTGGAATCCATCACCGCAATCGCCGCTACCGTCGAGATGCGCGATCCGTATACCGCGGGTCACCAGCGCCGGGTCGCCCAGGTAGCCACCGAAATTGCCCGAGAAATGGGCCTACCGGATAATCGCATCGAAGGCATGCATCTGGCCGCTGTCGTCCACGATGTCGGCAAGGTCAAGATTCCGGCGGAAATTCTGTGCAAGCCGGGCCGGCTGACCGAACTGGAATTCTCGCTGATCAAATTGCATGCCCAGGACGGCTACGACATCCTGAAAGCCATCGATTTCCCGTGGCCGATCGCCGAGTTTGTCGGTCAACACCATGAACGGCTGGACGGTTCCGGCTACCCGCAAGGCTTAAAGGGCGAGGAAATTCACCTGGAGGCCAGGATCATAGCGGTTGCCGACGTCATCGAAGCAATGGCCTCCCATCGCCCTTACCGGCCTGGTTTGGGCATAGACACCGCTTTGGCGGAAATCGAAAGTAAGCGGGGGATCATGTTCGACCCGCAGGTCGCCGACGCCGCGCTTCGGCTGTTTCGGGACAAGGGCTACCAGCTGGAGAGTTAACCGCGGACCCGCCGGGTCCGCTTAGGCGCCGTAACGATAGATCGGCGGAATCTCGGCGGTATGATCCAGCTCTATCAATTGCTCGATGATCCCGTCGTTCAATCCGTACACCCAACCGTGCAAGGTCGGCTGGTGGCCGTGTTTCCAGGCCGTCTGCACGATGGAGGTATGCGACAAACGGTGTACCTGCTCTAGGATATTCAGCTCTATCATCCGATCGACTTTTTTGTCTTCGCTCAAATAAGCGAGCTCGTCCTGATGCAGCCGATAAACATCCTTGATGTGCATCAACCACTTATTGGTAATCGTCAGATCGCCGCGTTGCGGCTGCATCGCCGCCTTGACGCCGCCGCAACCGTAATGGCCGCAAACGACGATATGTTTTACCTTCAAAACCGCGATGGCATATTGCAAGACGCTCAGGCAATTGAAATCGGTGGTAATCACCTGATTGGCGATGTTGCGATGCACGAAGATTTCGCCGGGCTGAGCATTGACCACTGTTTCGGCCGGCACCCGACTATCGGAACAACCGATCCATAAAAAATCCGGGCGCTGTTCCTTGGCCAACTCGATGAAATAACCGGGATCCTTGGCGACCATGTCCTGCGACCAGGCGCGGTTTTCCAACAGCAGTTTAGAGGGTGTATGCATGGGCCGACCTATCGGGTTGAGTTGTTTGCAAACCGAGACTCAGTGTCGCCGCACCCTGCCAGACTCGACGCCGTCCGCCAGGCCGGGTAGCACCCGAATCTCAAACCGCCCATTATCTCCGATAGCGTCGGCGTTTTCGACCGCTAGCTTTGCATCGGGTATAGATCTAGTACTCGACCTTGATAGAACCGATAAAACTGATCGGCGCACCGGGCATATTGCCATAGTAGCGCTGGCTGGCGTCGAAGGTATCCGCCCCGGTGAAATAGCGCTTATCCAACAGATTATAAGCGTTGAGTTGCGCGGTCATCCGAGTCGGCCCCACCTTGAATTTGTAAGCCGCCGAAGCGTCCCAGGTCGCATAGCCCGGCAATTGATAGCTGTTTTGCGGATCGCCCTGGCGCTGGCTGGTCACGCGGATACCGCTGCCCAAACTGAGGCCGGCGAAGGCCGGATCGGTGAATTCGTATTTCAACCAGACATTAGCCGAATGGCGTGGTGCGTTGGGAAAACGCTTGCCCAGCAGGCTGACGCCACCGTAGACGTCCTGCTCGGTAAACTTAGTAATGCGGGTATCCAAATAGGTGTAATTGGCGATCAAACTCCAATTCTCGGATAGCTCCCCGGCCAAGTCGAACTCAACGCCCCGACTGCGTGCCGCGCCCACCGTGGTCGTATAGCCAAGTAAAGCCAACGTTGGATCGGGATTGCCGGTGGCCAAATTGGTTTTGACGATATCGAAATAAGCCAGACTGGCGGTCAATTTTTGATCGAACAGTTCGGTCTTGATGCCGCCTTCGAATTGTCTGGCTTCTTGCGGCTTTAACGGCGTGCCGTCCGTATTGCGGGCGCTGTAGGAATTATTGGTACCCAGCGATTCGGTGTAGTTGCCGTACAAGGACAGCCACGGAAAGGCCCTATACAACACGCCGACCCGCGGACTGAATTTTCCGGCCGACACATGGTTTGCGTTCATGGCGGCCTCGGCGGCGGCATAGGAACTGCCGGAGCTGCCGACGCCGTAGTCGGCCCAGTCATAGCGGCCGCCGCCCAATAAATGCAGCTTATCCCAGAACACCATTTGATCCTGAAAATACACGCCGTTCCATTCCTGATGGTAATGGCCGTAATTCAACGGTAGCAGCGCCAAGTTGCCGGTAAAGGGCTGCGGGTTATAGATGTCGATACTATCGACGCTGGCGCAGCAGCGATTCTGGCTTTCGTCGGTGTACGCGTAATAGTCGTGACCCACCAACAAGGTATGTTTGACGCCCCAGGTATTCAGATGGCCCAACAGATTGGTATTGAACGAATAGGTTTGCGAACTTTTGACATTGTTGTCCCAATTGTAGCGATCGACGGTGCGCTGGTCGGCATGAATGCCGTACGGAAAAATGTCGTATTGAATCCGGCTGCCGAGAAAGGCCGAAAATTGCTGACTGATTTTCCAATCGTCGTTAAAAGCATGCGACCAGTTCAGGTCGGCGACATTGCGCTCCTGATTGGCGTGCGCCGACTGGTCGCTTAACGCGGTGTTGATCGGCAAATTGGCCGGTCGAGTCGCTCCATTCAGCACCGGAAGCCCGTCGTCCCAGCGAAAGTCGTCGCGTTGATATTCCATACCGAAATTGACCTCGGTCCGATCGCTGACCTTCCAGGTAAATTGCGGGGCGATGAAGATACGGTCGCGGTAAAACAAATCCCGAAACGACTTGGTGTCCTGGTAAGCCAGATTGAAGCGGTAGGCGAAGGTTTTATCCTGGTTCAACGCGCCGGTGGCGTCCAACGTGGTCCGATAGTTATCGAACGAACCGAACTGTTGCTGCAGCGCGTAATACGGCGTGAACAGCGGCTTTTTCAAGACCCGGTTGATCATCCCGCCCGGCTCGATCCGCCCATACAGCATCGCGCCGGGACCTTTCAGCACTTCCAAACGCTCGACATTGGCGGTTTCCGCCGCCCAGGACGCCTCGCGGATACCGTTGCGGTAAGTCGCGCCGTTCATGTCGAAGCCGCGCACGGTAAAATTTTCGTAGGTTGGCGACGGGCTGATTTGCACGCCGCTGACGTTGCGCAAGCCGTCGGCCAACGTAATCGCTTGCTGATCCTTCAAGACTTGTTGCGGCACGACTTGTATCGAAGTCGGCGTGTCCATCAACGGCGTATCGGTGCGGGTTGCGGTGCTGGCGTGGGTGCGACTGTATTGCGGGTTGTAAGGATCGTTGGCCAAGTAGGCCGTTTGAGCGGTGACGGTCACCGCCCCCAGCGTCTCGACGCGTTCGCCGGCCGCGCCCACCGGTTTGATCGCCACTGTATTGGCGGCAGTAAAACTGAACACTAGACCGCTACCGGCCAACAACTGCTGTAAGGCCTGCGCCACACTGAAGCGGCCGTTGACCGCCGGCGCGGTTTTGCCGGCCACCGCGCCATCGGCGTAAAACGGTTGCACGCCGGTCTGCCGCGACAAAGCATCCAAGGCGCGGGCCAGCGGTTGGGCGGGAATGTTGATCGCGAAAGTCTGGTCGTCCGCCCGCGCGGCGCTGGAGGCCAGCAGCAACGGGGCAACGAAAATATACAGCGGCATGTTTGACATCGGTTCTCCTTATCGTGGTTTGGGTTCCGTTCGATAAGACCGTTTCAAAAATAAAACACCGCCACATTCGCCGATTTAGCAAGCATTGCCGGTATGCCGGTATGCTGGAACACGCTGCGCGGAGTCTTTAAGCCCGTAAGACCAAACTTACCGTCTGGCCAGGATGCCGATTCGGTTACCGTCCAAATACGCGATCCTGACCGGCAATGCGGTGGCGATGGTATTCAGGGCCAGTGGCAGATTGTCGGTCGGAAAGCGGCCGCTGACCGACAATTGCCGCAAGTCAGCGTCGGCGATTTCAATCGACACCGCATGATAGCGCTCCAGCTCCCGCGCCACGTCCGCCAGGGTCAGATTTTTCAAAACCAGCACCCCGCCCCGCCACGCGGCAATGGCTGCTAGATCGCCGGCCCGCACCGGCGCGGCACGCCCTTGTCGATCAAAGTTGGTTTGCTGCCCGGCGGTCAAATGCAGTACCTCGGGGTTCGTGGCAACCTGAACCGCGACTTCGCCCTCTTGAACGGCAACATCGAGGTTCGCCGGATCCCGGCGCACATTGAATTGAGTGCCGATATCCTCTATCCACCCCTCGCCGACGCGAACCTCGAACCGGGTTAAGTTATTGTGGGCCACGTTAAACCAGGCCTCTCCCCGCTCCAGCCAGACCCGGCGGGCCCGCGCAGAGTAATTGACCCGAATCGCCGTGTCGGTATTCAATTCAATACTGGAACCGTCACTCAACGTCACGGTTTCCCGTTCGCCCTTGCCTGTCGTAAAGCGCTCGGCGGTCAGCCACTGCCAGATCGGCGGATTGACGATCAATACGCCGGCCAGCAATGCGGCGGCGGCCAATCCGGCCATCGGCCAACGTCGCTTGCGGCGAGCGTGCCGGTAAACCGCTTGAGCCTGTTTAAGTTGCGGCCGCGCCACTTCGCCGAGACCGGCCAACTCGCGCCATAAACGCTCCGCGCGGCGAAAGGCGTCCGCGTGGCGAGTATCCATGGCCAACCAGGCCTCGAAGCCGGCACGATCGTCGGTGGAGCAGTCGCCGGAATTCAGGCGCGCCAGCCAGGCCGACGCTTCCCTGCGTATCCGGGCGTCTCGCTCGTCGCTATTCGTCGAGTTCATGGGCATTCGGGCGGCCACGCGATCAATCCCTATCCCAATCGGCGGCGTCCACTGCCGTCAGGAATAGTTCCAATGCTTTCGCGCAATGCCGCTCGACCGTGCGTCGCGGTAGCTTCAGGGTCTCGGCGATTTCCCGATGACTGTAGCCTTCGATGCGGTGCAACAGAAAAATATGCCGTTGGATTTCCGGCAATTCCTGCAACACCTGCATGCACAAGCGCAGGGTTTGTTGATCGGCCGATATGGCTTCAGGCGTTGCTACTGGGCTGCTGATTTGATCGAAATCTTCGATTTCGCCGTCGTACAGTTCGCGTACCTGCCGCTTGCGCCGCAAATCCACCGCAGCATTGGCGGTCACCCGATACAAGTAAGCCCGCGGGTTCAAGATCGCATCCGGCGCCTCGTGTTCCAACAAGCGCAGATACGCATCCTGCACCAGGTCTTCGGCGGCATCGTCCAAGCGCTGCCCGGCGAATCCCAACAACTCCTGCCGGTGCAGTCTGAACAAGCGTTCCAGCCAATTTTGTTTTCGGGCCATCACTGATGCAGGGACAAAAATCGCCTTTATAGCAAATACTCCGGCGCTGCGTTATCAATAATCACGGCCGATCGCCGCAAAGCGATCGGCCTTAGCGCGACCAAGCACCACGTAAACCAACCGCCCTGCCGTGCCGTCTATCCGGTTTAAAACTCCAACTTCATCGACCCAATCACCGTCAACGGATCGCCGGGCATATTCCAGGCGCGATTGGCGTTATAGGGTTCGCCCGCCACGAAATAGCGCTTATCGAAAATATTGTAAACGTTCAATTGGGTGGTGAGTTTGCTGGCACCCAGGCGCAAACTGTAACCGACCGAGGTATCGACCCGTACATAGCCGGGCAACTGGTAACTGTTGGCGTTGTCGCCTTCTCGCTTACCGGCCAGATAGGCGCCGATGCCCAGATTTAAACCGGACAGCGTCGGATTTTGAAAGGCGTATTTCAGCCAGGTGCTACCGGAGTGTTCGGCGACGTTCGGCAAGCGGTGGCCGATGTTGCCGGACAACGCGCCGTCCTGGGTGATACGGGCGTCGGTGAACGCATAGCTAGCGATCAGGCTAAAGCCGCCGCCCAATTGCCCGGCGACGTCCATTTCGATACCTTGGCTGCGCGCGGCGCCGATGGTCTCGGAAATGCCTTCCCGAACCAGGGTTGCCACATTTTGTTTATCGATATGAAAATAGGCCAGATTAGCGGTCAAATCGCCTTTAAACCATTCGCCTTTCAAGCCGGCTTCATACTGTTCGGCGGTTTCGGGTTTCAACGGTTGTCCGCTCTCGGAGCGGCCGTTGTTCGTCCCGAATCCCTCCACTCGGTTGCCGTACAGTGACAGCCAATTCCATGGGCGGTACAGAATACCGACTCGGGGGCTAAAAAACCCCTCGCTTTGGGCCGCGAGATTGACGTTGCCGAAACTGGGAATGTAGCCGTTGTAGTTGTCGTTCTGATCGGCGGAGTTTTGATAAGAAGTTGAGGCGCCCGTAGCCTGGTGGGCCCAGTCGTAGCGGCCGCCGCCCAGAATTTGCAATTTGCCGTCGAAAAATGCCAGATGATCTTGGAAGTAAAGGCCGTACCAGGAGGTTTGGTTGATCGAGAAATCGTTGGGATGGTTGATGCGTTGAAATTCGTAGGTGTTGTAATCCAAATTCGCGTAAACCGGGTTGTAAAGGTTGACCCGGGTAAAGGCGAAATTGCCGCCGCCGAAATCGGCGGGAAAATGATAAGGACTGTTGGCCGGCGCGTTGACGGCGTTGAAACCGAAGAAGCCGGATTGGCGCACCTCATCGTAAAAGTAATCCCCGCCCACCAAAACGTTGTGGTTGACCGGACCGGTCGCGAATTTGCCGTTTAAATTAAAAAACGCGTTATAGGATTCCTCGGTGCGATCTTCGAATTGCGAGCCGCGACGAACGACCTGCGGATTGCTGTCGGTTGCCAACAAAGGCTGAAATACAGCGACCAGCAATTCGCGGTAATGCTGGGTGGTCCAGTTGGCGACGAAACCGTTCTTGAAGGTCCAATGATCGTTGAATGCGTGCGACCAATTGAAATCCAACAGCGTGCTATCGGACGGATCCTGATTGAACTGACCGCCGGGCTGACCGTAGTTGGTATTGATCGGTACGTTGGCCACTCGCGTACCGACGGCGGGAATACCGGTATCGTAAGGCAAGTTACGATCCATATATTCCAGGCTCAGATTGAATTCGGTCGCATCGCTGGCTTGCCAATGCAACGACGGCGCCACGAATACTTGAGTTTGGCTGACGAAATCGCGAAAGGAGTTTCGGTCGGTGTAACCGAAATCCAGGCGGTAAGCCAAGCTCTTGTCGTCGTTCAGCGGTCCGGTGGCCTCCGCGACGGTGCGATATAAATCGTAACTGCCGAATTGTTGTTGCAGCGAATAATGCGCTTCGCTTAGCGGCTTTTTGGTGACGACGTTAACCATGCCGCCCGGCTGCACCCGGCCGAACAACATCGCCGCCGGACCTTTCAAGACTTCCACTTGTTCGATGTTGGCCAAGTCGGCATTGAAGTTGGATATACGTTGACCGTTGCGAAATCTGGAATAGTTGGTGCCGAAGCCGCGAATCACGAAGTCCTGGCCTTGCCCGCCCGATGTCCATACCGGCTGCACGCCGCTGACGTTTTTGACCGCGTCTTCCAGGCGGATGGCCTGCTGATCGCTCAAGACCTGCCGGGGCACGACCTGCACCGTCATCGGCGTATCCATTAACGGCGTATCGGTTTTTGTCGACGCCGACGCGAACGCGCGATTGTAGTTGGCGTTGTTGGGATCGAACAGCTCGGCGTTCGCCTTGGCAACCACCGTCACCGCCGCCAAGGTCGCGGCGGAATTGGCATCCGGTTGGGTAATCGCCACCGCATGATCGCCGTTGAATTTGAAACTCAAGCCGGTACCCGACAAAAGTTGCTGCAAAGCCTGCGCGGCGGTCAGATTGCCGGATACCGCATGGCCGGTTTTGCCGGAGACGACCTGGTCGGAATAAAACGGTTTGATGCCGGTTTGGGCCGCCAGCGCGTCCAACGCCGCCGGCAACGGCTGGACCGGAATGTTGAAGTGGAAGGTTTGTTCCTCGGCCTGCGCGGAAGCCAGGCAAACGGCCAACGGCGCGGCGGCCAGCAAATCTCGTAGCGGATTCATCGGTTCTCCTGAAAAATGAATGAGTCACCGATAAGAGCGTTTTAGCGTGGGCAAACACCTCAATTTATTTTGTTTCGAAACCAAAAGTCGCAACGTACCGAAATAGCCTCAACAAGGCAGACCGAGATAAACGCCGGACATGGATTAACGGTTCGTAAAACCGGGTGACGTTTCGGGGAAGGATTTCGACGCGGCATTTTGCAAGCGCTCCAAATAGTTCAAGATTTGCTCGTCCAGCAAGAAGCGCAATTCCCATTCCATCGCCAGGTCGGCCGGCAGGCTGCCGATATCGTGATACCGGATGTAACTCTGCCGCAGTAATTGGCCAATCGCATCGGCGTCGTATAAATCGACGGCTTTTTCGCCGGCAACGACGTCGGCGGTGTGGGCCAGGGTCTTGGCCAGCTCGGCGTCGAAGTCGCGACTGTGGCGTTGCAAAGCCTCGGGAAAACGGTCGAATTGCTGGCCGCTCAGCAAACGATAGCGCTTGCGGACCTGAAGCAATGCCGACAGATTGCTCGCGTCCCGAATGATCGCGCGCAATACGCCGCGTTCGCGCATCTTGCCGGCTTGGCGGGCATCCGGTTCCAGCACCGCATGTGCCAGCAAGTCTTGCGCCGCGGCCAAATCCTTTTCCGCCGCCAGCCGCAGCGGCAGCGTATAGCTCATCAGATGGCCGGGATCCGGCAGTCGCACCGTCAGTTTGGCCAGCGTACGCAACGCGGCGATGCAATGGTGACGCGCCAACGCCGCGGACCGGCGCGGCCACAACGCATAATCGAGTGCGCCCATCACCGTCAGACCCAGCAAAATACCGATGACGCGGTCGCGCGGCAAAAATAGATCCTCGACCGCGCCGAAGTCGTGCAGTACGAACAACGCAAACGAAAAACCCAACTGGCGGCCGAGGTAGGCGATGCGCTCGCTGCCGGCGGTGATCCAGGCCGACAAAGCCCAAAACGGCGCGGTCGCCAGCATGAAGCCGATGATGGAATCGAACTGCGACTGAAACACCCACACGTACACATAGGCGCACGCTCCGCCTAACGCGGCGCCGACGACCCTGAGCAGCGACAGCCGGTAATCGGCGCCAAGACTGGTCTGCGCGGCCACCAGGCAAGTCGGTATCGCGGTGTTGATGTCCGGCCAATCTAGGCTTTGCACGATCAGCATGCAAAGGATGGCGCCCAACGAAAACTTGATGCCGAATTGCAGACTGTCAGCGTGTCGCCGCCAAAATTCGTAGCCCAGCCAGGCCGGATAGTCGGCTTGCGGCTCGGTTTCCGTTTCGGCCGGGTCCGAGTCCGTCGCCGGCTGATGCAAACGTTTCATCAGCGCGGCAATGCGTTGCAAGGCTTGCCAAAATGCGGTTAGCACCGTCGGTTGACCAGTCCCTGCGTAACGCCGCAATACCTCGTCGTCCAATAACGCGGCCACGCCGTCGCTGAGGTCTTGCCGGTTGGTGAAACCCTGTCTCAAGGTCGCGCAAGCTTGCTGTAAGGCCGCGTAGACGGCGCGCTTTTCCGCTGTCAGCGGCTGAGCGCGATAATCTTCGGTCAGCGATTGCTCCAGCCACAGCGCGATTTGACGCAAACCGTCGATTTCCTGCAGCAACTCCAGATACGCCGCATGCCGGCGCCGTATCGACACATGCAGCAATTCGCTGTTGGCCAACAAGGTTTGCAACTTGCCGAACAGACCGATCGATGACGGTTTGACCGAAGCGCGGCGCGGTCTGCGGGCTTCGCTGTCGGACAAGCGGCCGAGAAATATCGTCTCCGCCGCTTTCAATTGATCGGCGATGCCGGCAATCAGCAAAGTGCGCGGGTCGCGCGGCGCGATACTGAGATGGACCAGCGTCCAACTGCCCAAGCCGAGCACGCCGATCACCGGAATGTTCCAGAGTGCGTGATATAGGTTTTCGTCGGGCGTGGTCGGACTGTACAACACCGGAATCGAATACCACAGCGCGATGCCGGTCGGCCAGGCGATGAGTCGGGCGTGAAACAAGGCCAGCGCCATGATCGCGAACGATAGGCTCAACATCAGCCAGGGATCGTTGCCGGCCAACATCAACGCCAACACCGAGATCAGCACCGTCACGAACAGATAAAACAACTGGCGCAAGCCGAATGCCAGCGATTGGCCGGCGTTGGCGTAAGCATCGTAGCTCAGGCAAACCAACAGCGATAGCGCGCCCAGCGGCGGCACGTGCAGACTTTGGCTGACCGTTGCGATAATCAACGACACCGCGAACAGCCGCGCCGCGGCAATCCGCCGCTCCGGGGAGTCCTTCAGCTCGGCGGTCAGGAATTCGGCCAGACCGGTGCCGAACCAAAACCGGCCGTGGCGTTCCCGCCGGGCGCGGCGGTTAGAATCAGTCATGTTGCCGATCGCCGTCCGCCGATGCGGCGCTATCGTCCGGAATCGGCAAGGTGCGATCCAGTACCGTGACGAAGGCGGTCATCCCCATGCGCAGCGGACGCTCCGGATCGCGGTCGAGGATTTCGATTCTGACCGGAAAACGCGACGCCAGCACCACCCAGTTCAGCGTACGTTGTACCTCCGGCAATCCGCCTTGCTGTTTGACGTTGTCCGGCGCATTGGCCCAAGCAATGCCGGTCACCACGCCGCGAAAGCGCTTGCCGGGATAACCGACCAGAAACACGTCCGCTTCCTGGCCGGGGCGTATCGATTGCAAATAGGTTTCCTTGTAATTGGCGACGGCGTACCAATGCCGGTCGTCGACCAGCGCGAACAACTGGCCGCCGGCCTTGGCATATTCGCCTTCGCGGGTATTCAAATTGGTCACGTAGGCGTCGAACGGCGCGCGGACTTCGCAATATTCCAGCTCCAGCTCGGCGGCGGTCACGGTGGCGCGGGCCGCTTCGACGCGCGCATTGACGTCGCCGACCTGAGCGATCAGGGATTGCGCGCGCCGGCTATCGCTCTCCGCTTCGGAGACCGCACTCCCGACCGACAGCGCCTTGGCCTTCGCATCGGCCAACGCCGCCCGGGAGGCCGAGTAACGGGCGCGTGCCTGCCGAAGTTGATCGCCGGTCACGTATTGCTTTGCCGCCAGCGGCTCCAGTTGCTCGAGGTACTGTTCCAGATAGTCGTCGTCGGCCGCGATGCGTTTGATTTCGGCCAGCGCGGCCGCGTGCTGATGTTCCAGGCGCGCGACCGCGCTGACGGCGGAACTTTTCGACGCCCGCAGCGATTCGACCTCTTGTTCCGCCAACATCAGTTCGGCCTTGGCGCGATCCAGTTTGGCTTGATAAGGCCTGGGATCGATGACGTAGAGCAACTCGCCCTTGCGTACGAACTGATTGTCGCGCACGTGCAGTCGCACGATGCGGCCGGAGACTTCGGGCGCGATGCCGACGATGTCGGCGCGGATCATCGCGTCGTTGGTACGCGGATGGCGGAAATTGATTTGCCATACCCAAGCGCCGGTCGTAACCGCCGCCAACACGATCGCCATGCCGAGAATGCGGCCGATGCGCACCCGGCGCCGATAGTCGAGTTTAGGGTCGTTTGCCATGCCGGGCCTCAACTTGCGTAAAACAACAACCAAATCACGAAGGTGCATAATGCCCACAGGCTGGGAGCGATCAACAACGGCGGTCCCAGATG
The DNA here is from genome assembly GCF_001856095.1 of Methylomonas sp. LWB. NCBI lineage: Bacteria > Pseudomonadati > Pseudomonadota > Gammaproteobacteria > Methylococcales > Methylococcaceae > Methylomonas > Methylomonas sp. LWB. The sequence continues at coordinate 365,713 of NZ_MKMC01000012.1, read as the reverse complement.
CGGCGCCAAGCCGACACGCGCCAATTGCCACATCAACGCCACGCTGGCGGCCAAACCGGTCAAAATGCAGATGATCCAGGCCGGCCAAAACGAACCGTGCAGGCTCAACATCGGATCGCAGCCGGCCAGCAATAGCGGCGCCGAATACGCCAGCGGGAATGATCTAAACAAACGAAACGGAGTCATGACGGCCCTCAATGCGAAACGTTGGCGTTATGGAAAAAACGGACTATCGCGAACGCGGCTGTTGTAAAACCCACGATAGGCTGTTAGCCGTGCCCGGCGCAACCACCGATACGATTTCAAACATCGTTATTGTAAAGCGCTACAATCGGTTTGATACAACGATATTGTTCAATATTCGTTGGCAATTTGTTGCCACATTCGCAGTGGCGCTTCCGTTACTATATAAGCATTTCCTTCTAATGGTGGCGAATTTTTTGACTCAGTCAGTTTCCGCGTTTCCGCCTGTACCGCGCGTTCGGCCCGCCGATTTTAGTCCCGGCCGCCCATTGCGATTTAAATGCTGCCTGCCGCTGCTGTTGTCGATAAGCACAGCCTGTACGCCGCCCGTCGCGCACCGGCACCCCGACGCCGGCGAACCGCAACAATCGCCGGTGGTTCGCTGGTCCGAATACCGTGTTAGCCATCCGCTGCCGTCCGTGGAGAAGGCGCCCAGCCCATCCGCCGCGCCGAATGTGCGGCAACGTTACGATCTGCCGGCTCTAATCGACATGGCGTTGCAAAACCATCCGGAAACCCGGCTCAGCTGGGAAGACGCCAAAGCGGCCGCCGCCAGAGTCGAACGGGAAGCCGCCAGCTGGTACCCGAAACTGACCGCGTTGGCCTTCGGCCAATATTTCAAGACCAGCATCCCGATTCCGCAAAGCACGCTGGTCAGCACCGGCGTCGGGACTTTCGGCGGCGCCGAATTGGCCTGGACGCTGTTCGACTTCGGCCGCCGCGAGGCCTTGGACGAAGCCAGTCTGGAGCGCTTCGAAGCGGCTCAATTCGGCTTCGGCCGCAAACACCAGGAGATCGCCTACCGCGTCGCCGACAGTTTCTTCGCCTATCAGGCGGCAATCGCCAAAGTCGCGGCCGCGGAGCAAACATTTACCGCCGCCAAGGCCAACGCTGAAGCGGTCAACGCCAAACTGTCGCAAGGTTTCGCGACGCGGCCCGATTTGCTGCTTGCCCTGCAGGAACAAGCCAAGGCCAATTACGATTGGCAGGATGCGCGCGGCGCCGTGACTCAGACCAGAGCGGCGTTGACCACCAGCGCCGGTTTGTCGCCGTCGGTCGAACTGTCTCTGATCGATCTGAGTCAGGTGCCGTTGCCCGACGCCCTGGCGCCGTCGGTGGAAAAAATCGTCGACCAGGCCCTGGAACAGCGCCCGGATTTGCAGGCCAAACTGGCCGAACTGCGCGCCCGCGAAGCGGAGGTGAGAAAAGCCCGCGCCGAGTATTGGCCCAAGCTGTCGTTGAAAGGCAGCATCGGCAATCAGTATTGGGGCGACGTGCAGACCGATCCGCCAAGCCGACGGCATTATTCGTCGGACAATCTGGTCGGCAGCGCGATGCTGAATCTGGAATGGAATTTGTTCGACGGCTTCGAACGCCGCGGCGCGGTAGACGAGGCCGAAGCCAAACGCCGGGCTGGCGAAGCGCAGATCGACAGCTTGCGTCTGGAGATCATGCGCCATATCTGGCAAACCTACGCCGACACCAAAACCGCGTTGGAAAAACGCGAATTCGCGCTGGCCCTGCTACGCGCCGCCGAGGAGTCCTACGCGGCGACCCAGGAATCCTACCGGCACGGCTTCTCCACCGTCATCGAGCTGCTGTCCGCGCAAAAGGATCTGGCCCGAGCCCGCTACACCGAAATCGACAGCCGGGCCGATTTGCTGAAATCGGCCGCCGCATTGGTATATGCAGCCGGCGGCGGCGAGTCGCCTTAAAGCGATCGGCAATATTGCGTCCCGTCAGTCGGCGGCCAACACCGGATAATCCGTATAGCCCTTGCTCGGACCTTCGTCGCCGTACAGATAGAAGGTCGCGGCGTCGAACGGGGTCAACGGCGCGCCGAGTGCTATGCGGCGCGGTAGGTCCGGGTTGGCGATGAAGTGTTTGCCGAACGACACCGCGTCGGCATCGCCATCGGCGATGGCTTGTACCGCGCTTTCGGCCGTGAAATTTTCGTTGGCGATCAGCGCGCCGCCGAAACGGCGTTTCAACGCCGGACTGATCGCGTCCGGACCTTGCGCTTCGCGGGTAAAGATGAAGGCAAGCTTGCGTTGGCCCAATTGTTCCGCGACGTAAGCGAAGGTCGCCAGCGGGTTGGCGTCGCCCATACCGTGCATGTCGCAACGCGGCGACAGATGCACGCCAACCCGGCCGGCGCCCCACACCGAAATCGCCGCGTCGGCCACTTCCAGCAGCAAACGAGCGCGGTTTTCCACCGGTCCGCCGTAGGCATCGTCACGGCGATTGGTGCTGTCTTGCAGGAATTGATCGAGCAAATAGCCGTTGGCGGCGTGAATTTCGACGCCGTCGAAACCGGCCAGTTCGGCATTGGCCGCGCCTTGGCGAAACGCTTCGATAATTGCGGGAATTTCGTCCAACGCCAAGGCTCGCGGCGTCACGTAATCGCGCATCGGCCGTAGCAGGCTGACGTGACCTGGCGCGGCAATCGCGCTGGGCGCGACCGGCAATGCGCCGTCCAGATAATACGGATCGGAAATCCGGCCGACATGCCACAGTTGCAACAACATGCACCCGCCGGCGGCGTGTACCGCGTCGGTCACGCCGCGCCAGCCGTCGATTTGTTCCGGCGACCAGATGCCCGGCGTATCCGGGTAGCCGACGCCTTGCGGGCTAACGCAAGTGGCTTCGCTGATGATCAGGCCGGCACTCGCTCGTTGAGCGTAATAGTCCGCCATCAGCGCATTCGGCACGCGGCCGGCGCTGGCGCGGCAGCGGGTCAGCGGCGCCATCACGATGCGGTTGGGCAATTCAATGTCGCCGATACGGATGGGATCGAACAAGGGATTCATGCGCGGCTCCTGAGCGGTTAAATCCCTCATGATACCAGGGCCGCCGCGAAGCGAAGCACTAGACTGGTTCGGTTAGCGACGGCCCTGGTCCGTCATCCTAAAAAGGGCAGTTGGCGTGTATTGCGGGCCGTTCGTGCTGAGCAATGTCGAAGCATGGACGGCTCGCAATACACTCACCAAACGGGTGAATGAAAAGTCCCGCGCGCCCTTCGACAAGCTCAGGACGAACGGGATTTTTCATCGCCAAACTGCTCTTTTTAGGGTCATTGCTTGGCGCTGATTAGGATCGTGCCATCCCCTTCCCTGACAATCCGCGCCGCCAAACCGTTTTGCAAGGTGCTTAAACTCTCGTTCAAATCGGACGTGGAAAAGCGGCCGCTAACCGTCACGGTTTGCAATTGGCTGTCCGTCAGCTTGAATTGGACCGCGTGATAGCGCGACAGTTGGCGCAACACTTCCGGCAAGGGTTGGCGTTTGAAGATCAGCGTACCGTCGCGCCAAGCGCCGCTGGCGGCGTCGGCGACACTGGGCGCCCGCAGATTTCCGTCGGCGCTAAAACCGGCTTGCAGACCGGCCGTCAGCGCCAGCGCCGGCTTACCGGGCACGCTCAACGCCACTTCGCCTTCGACCACCGCGACCGTCGTGTTCTCGCGGTCGATCTCGACGTTGAATTGCGTGCCGACGTCGCGGATACGCCCGGCGCCCACCCGCACTTCGAAAGGGTGCTCGGCATCGTGAGCGACGCTGAACCAAGCTTCGCCCTGCTCCAGCCAGACCGTGCGCGCGCCGAAACGGTCGATCCGCAATCGCGTCGCGGTATTCAGTTCGATGCGGCCGCCATCGGCCAAGGCCAGGGTCCGGCGCTGGCCAATGTCGGTTTGGTAACGAGCGGCCGCCAATTTTTGTAAGGGTTCCGGGTACTGAAAACCCAACGCAACGGCGAACCCGACGGCGATCAAAGCGGCATTGCGCCGTCGGCGGGCCAACTGGCTATGGCGAACGAAGCCACGCGCGGCGTCCAGCTGCTTGCCGGCCACATCGGGTAAATCGCCAAGCTGTTGCCAGAATTGTTGAACTTGTTGGTAAGCCTCGGCATGTTCCGGCGAGCCGCCGAGCCAATCTTCGAATTGCCGGCGTTCGGTTTCGTCCGCGTCGCCGCGCAAGCGCGACAACCATTGCAGAGCTTGGCGTTGAGATTCGGTCAGACTGGCGAGGCTCATGACGGCACAACCTAAGAATTCAACGTTTGCCGGCCAACGCGGCCGCAAAGCAGTGTTCCAGCGCCGCGTAAAATTGGCGTTCGACGTTGCTGCGCGACATCCTGAGCAGTTTGCCGATTTGCAGGTAGGTCAGTCCGTCGACGCGATGCAACAGGAAGATGCTGCGTTGCAGCGGCGGCAGCTCGTCCAACGCGCGCATGACGCCCTGCAGAATTTGTTGGTGGTGCAGGCTGACATCCGGACCCGGCGCATCCGCCGGCAGGCTATCCAAGTCCTCGACTTCGCCGTGGTAACGTTCGCGGACCGCGAGCTTGCGCTGGTAATCGATCAGCGCATTGCCGGTCAATTTGTAAAGATACGCGCGATGATTTTCGATGGTTTGCGGCTCGGGATGCTGCATCAATCTTAGAAACGACTCCTGCACCACATCTTCCGCCACCTCGGCGGCGCGCTGACCGGCGAAGTACACCAATTCCTTGGAATGACTTTGAAACAATTGCTCGAAAAGGCTTTTGATAGTCATGGTCGGCGAGAAGATCGGAGAAACCAGGCGGATAATATAGCAAAAGCCAAGCCACTCACCCGCTTCGATGCCGACGTCAATCCATCGACCCACGATAACCCGTGGTTACCGGGCTAACCGAGTTTTTTGACCGGTCCGGTTTGGTCGACCTGAGGCCCGATCCTAAATAAAAAAATACGGCATATCACGCACTCGATACGTCATATGCCGCACTTTTTTGTTTGCAACGCTCCAGCTGATCTCCGGGTACAGGCTCTATCTGGCGCTCGCCGACCACAAAAAGTGGCCTGTAATTTGCTGAAAGCGACCATTCCATTGCCGATTCGAACTGCATGTCCACGGTTAGCGAACCCCTATTGCTGGACGCGTTTTTACGCCACCAAAGCGAAATCCGCCAATTCTTGGCCCGCAAAGTCAGTTGTCCGACCGCGGCGGACGACTTGACCCAGGAAACCTATTTGCGTATCGCCAGATACCGCGGCGGTGAAGAAATTCTGGATTTGCGGGCGTTTTTGTTCCGGATAGCCAATAATCTGGCTCTGGATTATTTGCGCGGCCTGGCCCGCTCCGAAGCCCGCGACTACGGACCTGTCGAAGACTCGATCGCTTGCCGGGCGCCGCAACCGGATTCCGCCGTCGCCGCGCAACAGCAACTGGCCAGGATGGAACGCTTTATCTACGCGCTGCCGCAACAATGCCGGACCGTGTTTCTAGCCTGTCGGGTCGACGGCAAGAGCTACGCCGAAATCGCCGACGAACTAAACATTTCGCCGCGCACGGTCGAAGCTCACATGTACAAAGCGATCAAATTATTAAAGGAACGCATGGATTGGTTGTGAGCTGCCGCCGTCCGTTTCCGCTTGCCGAGTAAAACTGGCATTATTTCGTTACCGTCATTTCCGAGCCGCCCAGCGCATGTCCGACCAACACCCGCGATCGATCGCCGACCAAGCCGATGCCTGGTTCGCCCGCCTGCAAGACGCCGACGCCAGCGACGACGAGCGCCGCCGATTTCAGGCCTGGTATGCGGCGGATCAACGCCATGCGCAGGCCTACGAGCGCACCCGCCAATTGTGGAGTTTGCTGCAATTGCCGGCGGAACGGGTGGCCGAACGCCTGCAAGCGGAATCCCGCCCTGCCCCATCGCCGCCCCCGAGAGCCGCAATCCCATTCCGCCGCTATCTGGCCGGCGCGAGCGCGGCGCTGCTCATGATGGCCTGGCTGTTGCCGGCGCGGATTCAGGATTGGCGGAGCGACTACCGCACCGGCCCCGGACAGCAAACCAATGTGACGCTGGCGGACGGCTCGCGAATCATGTTGAATACCGACACCGCGCTAGCGATCCGGTTCGGCGCCCGCGAACGACGCGTCGTGTTGCTGCGCGGCGAAGCGTTTTTCGAAGTGGCGCCCGACCCAGCCAAACCCTTTATCGTGGACGGCGGCCATGCCGAAGCCCGCGCGGTCGGCACCGCCTATGGCGTAAAAAAGTCCGGCGCGGACTTGGCCGTGACCGTCGCCGAAGGCACCGTGGAAGTCGGCGACGGCGTGGGCGCGCAAGCGGTGCGCGCGATGCAGCGCATCGAATTCAAGCAAGGCCGCTTGCAAGCCCCGCAACGCCTGACCAACGACGACAGCCTAGCCTGGCGCCGCCGCCAAGTTGTATTCCAGCAGCAGCCGTTGAGCGAGGTGTTGGCCGAAGTCAACCGCTACCGCGCGGGCCGCATCGTCGCGGTCAGCGGCGAACTGGGCGGACGCATCGTCAGCGGCGTGTTCAACCTCGGCGACCCGCAAGCCATCGTCGACGCCTTGCAAGCCACTCTCAACGCGCAAGCCGCGCATTTACCGGGCGATTGGGTGTTGCTGTATTACTAACCCGGCCTTTAAATACCGTTTGCCCTGAGCCTGTCGATGGGCGCGCTACAGTGCTTCGCCCGACAAGATCAGCCCGAACGGATACCAGTGATAAATAGGGCCGGGTTAATAAATGCCCCCGGCGCTCAGGGCGCGCAATTCACCACCAGTTCCTGACTGTATTGACCGACTTCCTGGTCCTTGGACATGAACACGGCGGTGTAGCGGCGCAGTTCCGGCTTGCCGGGCGTCAGCAGCGGCCGGCGATCGACGAAGGGCGAGACGGTGGCGCGGCCCAGCAACACCCAGTCGGTGTCGATGTCGCGCTGGCAATAGAGATTCACGCCATCGCTGCGGTGCTTCACAAAACTCAGTACCACCACCCCACCGGTTTGATCGTTGCCGCTCAATTTGGGGTTGGCCGTGGACAGATCGCCAGCCCGGCTGCTGCTGTCGATACCCAATTGCGCACCGATACCGTCGGTGTAATTGGCGCGCGCCTTAATGCGCCGCACTTCCGCCCGAATCAGGTTTTCGGATGCTTTACGACTGTCGCTCTTGTCGGCGGTGGCCTGCTTGGCGAGCGCGGCGGCATTGCCGGCCAGCCGCGACTTATCGTGAAAATCGGCGTTCGCCGCCGTTAGCGCCGCCAAGTCGGCATCCGCCACGCCGTGTTCGGGTTTCAGATTGGCCAGGAAATGGTCGAACCAGGCCAGAAAGTCGTGATCGGCGTTCGGGATAAACGTGGATTTGGGCATGTTAAATTCCTCGATGAATGAATTGAATCCGCCCACCTACTCCAGTTTCGCCACCGGCAACGCCCGCGACGAGGGTATCGGCGTTTCCGTGCCGTGTTTTTATGTTGGAAACACGTCCTTCCGCTGTCCAGTGACGTGCTTCTAAAGTTCCGTGACGTGTTTCCAGGCTTCCGTGACATGCTTCCAAAGTTCCGTGACGTCCTTCCAACCTTCCGTGACGTCCTTCCAGGCTTCCGTGTCGTGATTCTACAGCTCCGTGAAACCCGAATCGCCGGAAGCCTTGCCAGCCGTGGCCTGCAGCGGTTTTCCCCCAACGTTGGAAACACGTGTAAAAACCGTTCCGGGACGGGCAAGCAAAGCGGCTTACCGCCAGCCGCGTTGAGATGCGCGCCTATTCGCTCGCCAGCGAGCTAACTTAAGCGGAAAAGCTAGTGGATTAGCAGAGGCGCGCCCTCCTTGAGCGTTTGAAAGGATAGTCTATAAATTAAAAACAGCATAGAATAGCCGCTAAACACTTCGGGCAGACATTTTTCCATGCGCTATGATTGCGGCTCGTTGCGTTTAGGAAGTTTAGTTGGCAGCTAACGACCCCTAGTTGACACTCGAAGCTTTACGCTCAATGTCGGCAGGTAACCAATGAGCTGCCATTTAAAGTTACGGTAAGTAAGGTGCGAGCCACTTTTGGCCGACTTGTTACTCTGAAAGTTTGTCGATTCGCATTCATTATCTGTTTTAGAGATATAGAAAAACTTTCATTTGCCGGGATGATGCATTGGCTTCATGAACGTTAGGCCAAAAGTGAATATGTTAAGAACCCTAAAGCTGTTGTCCAGCCTAAAGTACCGCGAAAAATAATGAACCTACTTGACCTTTATGCCATTCCGGTGAATTTCGCAACTGCAGCCGCAAGAGTGAATAAAGAAGCGGAGAGCTTCAATATTTCTGTCAGACGTCCCCAGTAGAACTTTTTTGCCTCGTTATTTTGTTCGCTAGGTTGTTTTGTGATTTCTTGAGAAAACTTCTCTAGATCAGAAGCTGCTTCTTGACGTTTTATATCTGATAAGTTTTTATCTGATTCAATTGCTCGTCGTAAAGAAGCAAGCGCCTCTTTTAATTCTTGTTCCTCACTAGAATTGTAGCTCTCTAACTGGAGTGTTTCGATATAACTATTTAATGTGCTTTTAGATGTACCGATTTGAGTGCTGATAAAACTTCCACCGCTAATGTTTATATTTGTATTATTGCCCGGCATTGTAATCTCCAGTGTAATGTGATTATTCCCAAGTTTTTTTGCTATAGAACCAAGGTGGTTTTGGATGTTTTCGATCTTTTCTCTTGCATTATTTGATTTAATCAAAAATTTTCGAATAATATACAGCGGAAATGAGCTCACAAAAAGTATAAGCGGAATTGCTGATGCTATTTGATAAATGAGGTTCGAAGTTGCAGTTATCTTGTGAAATAAGCTAGATGATCTCTGTAGCCAAATAGCTTCAAACTGCTCTGCATCAATGAGTATCTGATTTCTTAAGGTATCTGTCGTAACTAATTCTTGCGATATAAAGCTATTGATTATATAAATAAACAGAAAGATAGATACAGATGCTAAAATCAAATGTATTGGTTGCAAACTAAAGATAAACCATCTCAGTATAGCGTGTTGAAGCACGAAAATACATCTATTAACGGCTTTTACGTTCTTCCTGATAGCTCCCATTAAACTAATGACTTCAACGGAGTGAATCTGAGGGTTGCCGACAATTTGGTTATAACAAGCCATCACTCCACTTGTTCGCATGCCAAGATTAGCTGCTGCTCTTTTCAGAGGGGTCTCAAATATACTATCTGTCGACAATCCTTGCTTAATTAGTTCAGCTACTTTTTCAATATTTATTCCCTCGATGTCGTTAATGAAGTTATTTAAAGATTCGACCGTCCACCTTAGATGTAATTCGTAAGTGTATTGCCGATTACAAATATCCTTAATTAAGGACTCTTTATTTTCATTAACGTCTCTTATGGCAGATTCAATTTGATAAGATTTATCTTGTCGAGATTTATATTCAAAATAAGCTGCAATTGTTGCAGCAATAAGAGCTTCAGTAGCTAGGTTTTTTAGCAAATAAATTGCTTGTCGCACTCGATCAGTATGACTCATTTTATAATGGTTCCAAGCCTAACGTTCCTAACTAAGCGGTGCGCCGGTCGATGACCTTGAAACAACCCCGCAAAGCTGGGGGGTAAAAAACTGTATAAGAGCCATATCCGGCGCATCAGTTTGAGAACCATGTTAGGTCATGCCCGTTAGTTTGGCAACAGCGCCTGCAAGTGCAACGAGTGCAGCGGAAAATTTGATGACCTCGGTAAGCCGTCCCCAAAAGAATTGTTTTATTTCCGAATTTTGCTCGATAGGAGGCTTTTTAATTTCCTCCGAAAAAGCTGAAAGATCCGTTGCGGCAGCGTACCTTACTGGTTGCGTCAATAATTTATCGGCTTCGATACCCTCGCGAAGTTTGACTAGAGCTTCTTTCAAGTCACGTTCAGCTTCGCTGGTGTACATATGGAGCTGGAGCGCATCAATATAGGCATTCAGGGTGCTGCCTGATGTTCCCACCTGACTTTGAATGAATGTACCACCAGTGATCTGTGTAACAACGCTAGCTGGTGCTGACATGGCCATCCTCTTTTGTTCGTACAGAGCAATTGATTGCTGTAGATTTAGATGCCCCGATGCCGTTTGGTAAAACTGGCAATCGTGTTCTTCTCCAAACATTTCATGTACTTCTACGCTCTTAACATCAAATTCGGAGCCAAGCTGTCGAACAAACTGAGGTTGTTGCCCATAACAATAAACTGCGATAAACGGAAACATTCCCCGACCCTTGGGATCCAGATATGCTGCATAGTCATATGCCTCAGCTTTCTCTGGCCCACCAACACGCCCGACAAAAGCATCCCATGGTTCGTGAATCAAGAGTGCGCAGGTAGTGCACCTAACCATTCGTTTTCCTTTGACCTAAGGGAAAGCTGAACTGCGTAGCAAAGGGGAGTCAGCTTGAACTTATAGTTGATGTGCGCCATGAATCTCATGTCGTGAAATCAACAAGTTATTAAGTTGTTAATTACATATCTATCATGAATAATGTGTAGCCACAATAAATTTGTGAACTGCAAAGAATTATGCTTTGTGTATATTATCCAAATTGCTCTGTTATAGTGATTCAAAAACGCCAATGATCTACACGCATATCGTGCTCAGTCGGACTTCCAATGAAGCAAAAACCACCGGCGGCAATATGCCAGTTTGCAGCCATTCCTCAATGATTGTTCTGTGGCGGCTTATGGCCGAACCCAGTCCCCTAACCCAGCGAACCCGCGCGGTTTCCGCCGGCTTGCCCACTTTACCGCTATGTAACCCTTTGGCCGGATCGGCTCGGGCCTTTCCTCGTAGCAGCTTTCCAGCCCCAACCGATAGACCACTGCCCTGTCGCGCTTGATGCCCGCCCTACTTCGAGTGTCGGCGTAGCCCATCTACCACGTGCGGCCGAAACTTTTTACATCCGCCGCTAAGGGTAGAGCCGCAGTCCCGGCGTCTTGGTAATCGATACCGTTCACTTATGGAGAATGCACGATGATTTACCAGGACTCATTGACCCGCGCCGTAGTATTGATTTCCGCCGTCTCGATACCGGGCATGGCGACCGCCGAGACTACGACGCTGAGCTTCGACATAGCTTCGCAACCGTTGAGCAGCGCATTGATACGGTTTTCGGCGATCAGCGGCTTGCAGGTGCTTTACGAAGGCCGGCTCGCCGATCAAATTCAAGCGCCGGCGTTAAAAGGGAGTTTCAGCGCCGAACAGGCCTTGCGCCAATTGCTGCAAGGCTCTGGCTTGAGTTTCCGCTTTAGCAACGCCTCGACCGTAACGCTGGATAAAACCCCGGCGGCGCCGACGCCGCAGTCCAACGGCACCGCGACGATGCCGGCGGTGACGGTGACCGGACAAGGCGTCTACGACACCACTTCGCCCTACAACAAGGATTATGCACTGCCGAATGCCACGACCGGCACGAAAACCGATACGTTGCAGTTCGATACGCCGGTATCGGTACAAGTGATACCAAAAGCCCTCATCGAAGATCAACAGGCGATCGGCCTGGAAAACGTCTTGAAAAACGTCAGCGGCGTGGCGAAAAACTGGGGCTTCGGCGCGGACGCCAACGAAAACATTTATCTGCGCGGCTTTGCCAACGGCATCAACAGCGTCGGCAATATTTATCGCGACGGCGTACTGACGCCCAACATGCCGATTTCGTTGGCCAACGCCGAGCGCGTCGAAGTCTTGAAAGGCCCGGCCGCGATGCTGTACGGGCGGGCGCAACCCGGCGGCCTGGTCAACGTCGTGACCAAACGGCCGCGCGGCGACGCCTATTACTCGCTGCAGCAACAGTTCGGCTCCTACGATACCTATCGGACACTGCTGGACGCGACCAACAAAATCACCGAAGACGGCGCGCTGGCTTATCGGGTGAATTACGAACATCTGGACAGCAATTCGTTCCGGAACAACATCTACAATCAACGCGACTTTCTGGCACCCAGCCTGACCTGGCATATCACCGATAAAACCCAGCTTGATCTGGACTTTATCTACCAGGACAGCCGCAGCATCGCCGACTCCGGCATCCCCTACGATCAGCAACTGTCCGGCGCGATTCCCGGCAAGATTCCGTTGAGTTTCAACGGCAACGAGCCAACCGACTACAGCAACAAGCGCTCCTACCAGCAAGGTATTACGCTGACCCATGCTTTCACCGACGACTGGAAGGTGCGGGCCAAGTTTTCCGCGCTGGTGCAAGACAGCGCCGCCGCGCAAACGCCGTCGAACGAAACGACCAACGGTTCCGGCGATATTGCCAGGGGCTTTTTGAAGAACGCCACGGATTTCGATAACAAATACGGCACGATAGACATCACCGGCCGGTTCGCAACCGGACCGATACAACACAACGTGTTGCTCGGCGCCGATTATTACAACTCGACCGATAAACACTTCAGCAGCCCTTACCGAACCGCGGTGCCGACCATCAACGTGTTCGACCCGCAATACGGTTTTACCGGCTTTCTGAACGATCCGCTAAGGCTGGGTAATATCGAACATAACGAGTGGTACGGCATTTATCTGCAGGACCAGTTGGCTTGGAACGATACTTGGCATTTATTGCTCGGCGGCCGCTTCGACAACGCCACCTACCGCAATAGTTTCGGGGACAAGACCGACGACGATTATTTCAGCCCTCGGATCGGTTTGATGTACCACCCGCTGGATTGGCTGGGCGTTTACGTCAACTTCGTCAAAGGCTTTAACGCATTCAACAGCGGCACTGCGTTAAACGGTTCGTCCTACGATCCCGAGCAATCCCGCGAAATGGAATTCGGCATGAAAGGAAACTGGTGGAGCGGCAAATTGCAAGCCAATCTGGCCTTTTTCGAACTGACCAAGAAGAACGTCAAATCGCCGTTGCCGGCCCCGCTCAGCGATTATTTCGTTACGATAGGCGCGCAACGCAGTCGCGGCATCGAGTTCGATTTGCAAGGCCAATTGACCGACGCCTGGAACGTCATCGCCACCTATACCTACATCGGCGCGGTGGTCACCAAAGGCTTGACCGGCGACTTCACCGGGGTCGGCGGCACCGGCGACCGCTTGGAAAACATTCCGCGCAACACCGCCAGTTTGTGGTCGACTTACGATTTCAGCCACCTGGGCGCGGAAGGCTTGAGCGCCGGCGCCGGCGTATATTTGGTTGACAGCCGCGAAGGCAACGTCAACAACAGCTACGAAATCCCCGGCTATACCCGCGTCGATTCGATGCTGCGCTACCGGAGCAAGGTCGGCCCGTCCAACGTGACCTTCCAATTCAACGTCGAGAATCTGCTGGATAAGGAATACATCGCCTCGGCCAACGGCTATAGCCAATTCATCCACCAGGCGATGCCTGGCGCGCCCAGGACGTTTTTAGGTTCGGTGAAAGTGGAGTTTTAGCGCAAACCGTTTCCGCCGACGCTGGGGCCGGATTCTGCAATACCCGGCCCGAGTTGCGGCTCGTCGCGGCCCTTCATCGATCAATGCGTTTCGATACCGTCGCATTCTTATATCGTCCTTTCAATGCATACGGACACAATCCGATTCTGTTCAGGGTTAAATTGATGTCCACACCATCAGCTCCCAATAGCCTACGCCCAAAGGCCGTCAAAACGCCCACCTTAACCAAAAATGAGAAATCCCCCGGCTTAGCCGGGGAGACAGCAGGAGTTTGACATTTAGAGGAGTCCATCAGGAAACTCGAGAGCGTGAGCCGCCAAGCAAACGCAAGAGGAGAACCTGATGGACGAGAACGAAAGCTTAAGCCACTCGAAATGGGAGTGCAAATATCACGTTGTGTTTATTCCCAAGTGCCGTCGCCGAACGCTGTATAGGGCGTTGCGCAAGCATTTGGGCGAGGTGTTTCGAAGGTTAGCGAGCCAGAAAGAAAGCCGAATATTGGAAGGGCATTTGATGCCGGATCACGTGCATATGTTGATATCGATTCCACCGAAATATGCGGTGTCGCAGGTGATTGGCTACATCAAAGGGAAGAGTGCGATTCACTTGGCCCGTGTTTATGGTGAAAAGAAGCGTAACTTTGTCGGTCAACATTTCTGGGCGCGAGGGTATTTTGTTTCGACGGTGGGCCGGGACGAAAGGATGATACGGGAGTATATCCGTCATCAAGAACAGGAAGACCAGCGAGTCGAACAAATGAACCTTTGGCAATGAGTCGCCGCCTATTGGCGGCTATTGATAAGGGGCCGCGTTAGCGTCCCCATTTACCGCTTTGAGCGGTTCACTTTATAAAGCCCCCGGCTTTGCCGGGGGATATTTACATTACAGCGACTTATCCGAAAAATAACTCAGCCAAACTATTCAACATTGGCAGACAAAAGACGTAATCCGTCAAGCAGTTTTACATCTTCTTTACAAGCGAACTATTAACTTTTACGATCTTTTTATTCGTGTTTCGGTAACTTAAGCCTTAGGCCATCAAGGACGGCTGAATGATCGGTGAAGGGATGGGGTTAACGGCTATCGAGTATTTATCGATAGCGACAGTCCTTTTGGGGGCAAAATGCGCAAATCGAAGAATTTAACTAGAGATATTTTTACCGCGATTACCTTTACGGCGGGAATGTTTGTATTTATGTCCGGCGAATTTATTCTATCTACCGTATTATTTTGCTTGGCGAGCATTTCCAGTAATATCGACTCAGATGCTAGGACCGGATTTAACGATCGTCGAGCGAAACATCGTTAATAACTACCTGATTTTTTCTATTATCGTGGCATTTTAAAAAAGGCGGCTTACTTCCTCGGCCGATGGAGAGCAGGTATGTGCCGCGAGCTGAATCGTTACCGTTATTAAACTATATCGGCATTTATCAGCGTACCCTATGGACTTTAATCAGCAGCAACATGGCTGATTAATTTCAGACCATCTTGTTACTATAAAAGTCGCTGGGCGCTGCAGACATACCGGTGTCCGGACGCCCTTAATCGCGGCTAAAGCCGCGCCGATGCCCTCATTTTAAGTCTCCGTGGCGTAACCCTGTCGTAGCCGCAGTTAGGATCGATAAGGCCGTTGCGTGCTTCCGGCACTCTGATTTTTATATTCCATTTATATCCGGCATGGCTATTTTTACGACTTTTTTATCGGTCGTTTTGTACATTGTTTAACAGGCGATCGCGGCTGATTGCAATCGTAGTTTTTTCAATTTTAACGAGGTAATCCAAATGGATATTGCGTATTTGCTGTTAACGGCGGTGTTCTTTGTGGCGACCGCATTATTGATCGGCGCGTGCGAAGCGTTGAGGGGGCAATCATGAGCTGGATTTATTTACTAAGCGGCGGCTTGACGCTGGCCGTGTTCGTTTATTTGGTCGTGGCATTGTTTTATCCGGAGAAATTCTGATGACAGGTCAAGGTTTTTTACAGATTGCCGTTTACGTCTTTACGCTGTTGGCTTTAGCCAAACCTTTGGGCGCTTATATGGCACGGGTTTATCAAGACGAATCCGTGGGCTTGAATCGCTGGTTTGGCGGCGTTGAAAGGCTGTTTTACCGCCTCAGCGGTGTCGATCCGGCACAGGAAATGCGCTGGACGCAATATGCATTGGCGATGCTGGCGTTCAATTTGTTCGGATTGCTGGCGGTTTACTGCCTACAACGTTTTCAGGACGTGTTGCCGCTGAATCCGCAAGCCTTAGCGGCAGTGACGCCCGATTCGGCGTTCAATACGGCGGTCAGCTTCGCCACCAACACCAACTGGCAAGGCTACGGCGGCGAAACCACGATGAGCTATCTGACCCAGATGCTGGGCCTGAACGTACAAAACTTCGTCTCGGCCGCCAGCGGCATGGCGGTGCTGGTAGCGCTGATTCGCGGCTTTAATCGCCGTAACAGCAACAGCATCGGTAACTTCTGGGTGGACATGACTCGTAGCACGTTGTACATCTTGCTGCCCTTGTCGTTTTTGCTGGCGATGGTATTGGTCGGTCAAGGCGTGGTGCAAACCTTCAATCCGTATCAGACCGTCAATTTGCAAGAAGCGGTCAGCTACTCGGCACCGAAACTGGATGCCGATGGTAAAGCCATGGTGGATGCCGCGGGCAAACCGGTGACCGAAACCGTGTCCACCCAAACGCAAACCCTGGCGATGGGGCCGGCGGCTTCGCAAGTTGCTATCAAACAATTGGGGACCAACGGCGGCGGATTTTTTAACGTCAACTCCGCTCATCCGTTCGAGAACCCGACGCCGCTGTCCAATTTCCTGGAAATGCTGGCCATCCTGCTGATCCCTGCCGCACTGTGCCATACCTTTGGCGCGATGGTCGGCGATACCCGTCAGGGCTGGGTAATCCTTGGGGCAATGACCTTGGTGTTTGTCGCGCTGATCTTTGTGACGGTGCCGGCCGAACAGCGCGGAACGCCGGCCCTGACTTTGCTGGGCGTCGATCAATCCGCCACCAACCAACAGGCCGGTGGCAATATGGAAGGCAAGGAAACCCGTTTCGGCATCGTCAACTCCGGCCTATGGGCGGTGGCGACGACTGCGGCATCCAACGGCTCGGTCAACGCCATGCACGATTCTTTTACGCCGATCGGCGGCATGGTGCCGATGTGGCTGATGCAATTGGGCGAAGTGATTTTCGGCGGCGTCGGTTCCGGCTTGTACGGCATGATCGTGTTTGCGATCGTCGCGGTGTTCATCGCCGGCCTGATGATAGGCCGTACCCCGGAATATTTAGGCAAAAAGATCGAAGCCTATGAGATGAAAATGGCCGCCATCATTATCCTGATTCCGCCTTTGATGGTATTGGGCGGCACGGCGGTGAGCCTGATGCTGGATGTCGGCAGGGCGTCGATCTTCAATCCCGGCGCTCACGGTTTCAGCGAAGTGCTGTATGCCTGGTCGTCGGCCGGCAATAACAACGGCAGCGCCTTCGGCGGTCTGTCGGCTAACGTACCGTTCTACAACTTCATGCTGGGTCTGGCGATGCTGTTCTCTCGGTATTGGTTGATGATTCCGGTATTGGCGATTGCCGGCTCTTTGGCGGCCAAAAAGACCGTGCCGGTCGGCCCCGGCACCCTGCCGACGCACACGCCGTTGTTTGCCGTTTTATTGATCATCACCGTGCTGATGGTCGGCGCGCTGACCTTCGTCCCGGCCTTGGCCTTGGGGCCTGTCGTCGAGCATTTGCAGATGACGGCCACCAAATAAATTTAGGGTGGATTAGGTGCGCAAGGCAGAAAGTTCTCCGACAAACGATGATCTTTGTACGCACCGTAACCCGCCATGGCAGCGCCGATTGCCCCCAAAGGCGCATCAGAATAGAGATAACATCATGACTAGCAAACCCGTTTCAACGTCCTTATTGGACCCGCAAATTCTGCAACAAGCCTTGTTCGATGCTTTTGCCAAACTGACGCCGCAACAACAATGGAAAAACCCGGTGATGTTCGTGGTCTACCTCGGCAGTTTGTTGACCACCGTGTTGTGGTTGCAAGCGCTGAACGGCGAAAGCGAAGAATCCGCGGGTTTTATAATGAGCATCACGCTGTGGCTGTGGTTTACCGTGCTGTTCGCCAACTTCGCCGAAGCGGTCGCGGAAGGCCGCAGCAAGGCCCAAGCCGCGTTTTTGCGCAGTGCCAAACGCGACATCGCCGCCAAAAAGCTCGACGAAGCCAAATACGGCAGCAACTACAGCAAAGTCGAAGGCTCCAGTCTGCGTAAAGGCGATGTAGTGCTGATCGAAGCCGGCGATTTCGTGCCCGGCGACGGCGATGTCATCGAAGGCGTGGCCTCGGTGGACGAAAGCGCGATCACCGGCGAATCGGCGCCCGTAATCCGCGAGTCTGGCGGCGATTTCAGCTCGGTGACCGGCGGCACCCGAGTGCTGTCCGACTGGCTAGTGGTGCGTATTAGTACCAATCCCGGCGAAACCTTTCTGGACCGAATGATAGGCATGGTGGAAAGCGCCAAACGCCAGAAAACCCCCAACGAGATTGCGTTGACCATTTTGTTGGTGGCGTTGACGCTGGTGTTCCTGATGGCGACCGTGACCTTGCTGCCTTTCTCGCTGTACAGCGTGCAGACCGCGGGCGCCGGCAGTCCGATCAGCGTCACCGTGTTGGTGGCCTTGCTGGTGTGCTTGATTCCGACCACTATCGGCGGTTTGCTGTCGGCGATCGGCGTGGCCGGCATCGGCCGGATGATGCAGAAAAACGTGATTGCCACCTCCGGCCGGGCCGTGGAAGCGGCCGGCGACGTCGATGTGCTGCTGTTGGACAAAACCGGTACGATCACCTTGGGTAACCGCCAGGCCTCCGGTTTTTTTCCGGTCAAAGGCGTGACGGATCGCCAACTGGCCGATGCCGCGCAACTGGCCTCGTTAGCGGACGAAACGCCCGAAGGTCGTAGCGTTGTGATACTGGCGAAGCAAAAATACAATATTCGCGAACGCGATATCCATTCCCTGGGCGCCACTTTCGTGCATTTCAGCGCCCAGACCCGGATGAGCGGCGTCAACCTGGAAGGCCGGCAAATCCGCAAGGGCGCGGCCGATTCGATTCGGCAACATATCGAAGAACAAGGCGGCAAGGTGCCGCAAGAGCTTAAGAAAATGGTCGACGATGTCGCGCGCCGGGGCAGCACGCCGCTGGTGGTATCGGATGGCGCTAAAGCGCTGGGCGTCATCGAACTAAAGGACATCGTTAAGGGCGGCATCAAGGAACGTTTTATCGAACTTCGGCAGATGGGCATTAAAACCATCATGATCACCGGCGACAACCGCCTGACCGCCGCCGCGATTGCCGCCGAAGCCGGCGTCGACGACTTCCTGGCCGAAGCCACCCCGGAAGCCAAGCTGAATCTGATTCGTCAACATCAAACCGACGGCCGCTTGGTGGCGATGACCGGCGACGGAACCAACGACGCCCCGGCCCTCGCCCAAGCCGACGTGGCGGTGGCGATGAACAGCGGCACCCAGGCAGCCAAGGAAGCCGGCAACATGGTCGATCTGGATTCCAACCCGACCAAGCTGATCGAAATCGTCGAAACCGGCAAGCAAATGCTGATGACGCGCGGCGCGCTGACCACGTTTAGTATCGCCAACGATGTCGCCAAATATTTCGCGATCATCCCGGCGGCCTTTGCCACTACCTATCCGGCCTTGAACGTGCTGAACGTGATGGGTTTGGCGACGCCGGCCAGCGCGATTCTGTCGGCGGTTATCTTTAACGCCTTGATCATCATCGCGCTGATCCCGCTAGCTTTAAAAGGCATCAGCTATAAACCGGTCGGTGCGGAAAAACTGCTGCAAAACAATTTGCTGGTCTACGGCGTCGGCGGCTTGGTCGTGCCGTTTATCGGCATCAAGGCGATCGATTTAATTTTGGTTGCGATGAATCTGGTGTAAACCAGGCACAACAAATACCGAGAGCTTTGTTCCCTCTCCTGGTGGACGACTGCAAGGATGCAGGAGGTAGAGCAACGCCGGGAGCATTTGCCGAGAGAGCGTTTTTACAGAATTATTAAGGCATTAAATGATGACTACTTACTTAAAACCCGCAGCGATGATGCTGTTCCTGCTGACCCTGGTGACCGGTGCCGCTTATCCGGCCCTGGTGACGGTGCTGGCGCAAGCCTTGTTCAGCGAGCAAGCCAATGGCAGCCTGATCAAAAACCAGCAAGGCCAGCCGATCGGTTCGGAACTGATCGGCCAAACTTTTAGCGAGCCGAAATATTTCTGGAGCCGGCCCTCGGCCACGGGCCCCTATAGCTATAACGCCGCCGCTTCCAGCGGTTCCAACCTGGGGCCGACCAATCCGGCGTTGGCTGACGTGGTCGCCGCCAGGATACAAGCGCTGAAAGACGCCGATCACGGCAACCACTCGCCGGTGCCGGTGGATCTGGTCACCACATCCGGAAGCGGCCTGGATCCGCATATCAGCGTCGCCGCTGCCGAATATCAGATCAAACGGGTCGCAAAGGTCCGCAAAATTAACGAAGCCACGCTGCGCGAACTAGTGGATGCGCATACCGAAGGCCGGCAATGGCTAGTGTTTGGCGAACCCAGAGTCAATGTGTTGAGATTGAATCTGGCACTGGACCGGGCAAGCCGCTAGTGATACAGGGAAATGCGTGTAGGCTTGGTTGAAGGCGGCAAGAATAGGTCATTTCACACACTCCGCTTTATTCGCTCCGGAACCGTCCTCCAAGTTAAATACCTGAATTTCTTCAAGGAAATAACGAACGTATCAATACGGGTAATTTGTAAGTAAAAACGTACGTCGGCATTTTTGAGGATTTCCCAGACAAATTGGGTCGACTCCGAGCGAATTTGATTCGTTCTGTGTTATTTCACACACCACTAGGTCATATCCCCTATTTTTTGAATCGATGTCTATTTGACTTTTTTCATTATTCGTCTACGACACCCCGCTCCGATCTTTTTAAGCCGCCGCCTGAAGAAAAATAGCTGTAGGCTATTGACTTATATAGAGTATTTTTTCTGGAAAAATCAACCGTCAATGTGGGCACGCCGATTGCTCCGCGAAAGCCGATGCCGCGCGGATTCGTCGATTCAGGTTGTCTGGAGCAGAAACACCCGGAATAGTGCTTTCTATCCGTTTCCATCGCCCCGCAGCCGCCGCATCGGACTATCACCCACGACAGGATACATTATGAGAAAAACCATCACACTTCCCTTGGCCTTTGCAGCCGCGCTGGCGCTGGGCTACAGCCTGATGCCGCGAATCGAGGCGCCTTATACCGGTGTCGGCAGCGTCGAAACGCTAGGCTCGGTCTACGAACGCTGGAAATCCGCGTTCGAAATACAGGGCCACCCGGAAACCGTCAACATCGGTCTCGGCTATTCCAAATCGCTTTCGCGCGAACTCAGCGACGGCCAAGGTCAGGCCGCTATCGATCTGATGAGCGGGCAAGTGCGCATTTCGGTTAAAGGCTTGTCTGCCGAGCGGCCCTACGACGTCTGGCTGATCGACAACCATCACAGCGGCAACGCGATCAAGCTGGGTCCGTTGTCCGTAAAAGCGGACAAACAAGTTTTCGCAACCATGCTCGATCGCGACCGTCTGAACGGCTTTACGTTGGACAGCGTTGCGATAACCTTGGCCGGCAAAACCCCAAGCGAAGGCGGTCTGCTATTCGGTTCTCCCGGATTGCTGCAACGGGTTTACTACACTGAACGCTACTGGCCAGCGGCCAATCTGGGCACTGTCGGCCACGCGGAACCGGCGGGTCAAGCCGAAGTCCCTTTCGGTTTTCTGCTGCCTAAAACGGCGAACGCCGCCACCGCGGCAACCACCGACCAACAATTGGCCGAATTAATCGCCAAGGGTCAAAAGCTGTTCACCGAAGAAACCTTCGGCGGTAACGGCCGAACCTGTTCCACCTGTCACCGTCCCGACCGCAATCACACTATCGATCCGGCGTATATCGCTAAATTACCGCCCAGCGATCCGCTGTTCGTCGCGGAAAACAACCCGGCCCTGGCTGATCTGGAAAAACCCGCGCTGTTACGTCAGTTCGGGCTATTCGTCGCCAACGTGGACGGCTTCGGCAAACCGCCGGTGATGCGGGCAGCGCCGCATTTGCTGGGGTTGTCGGCTTCGTTGAAATTCGAGACATTGGCGATGGGTGGTGAATTCACCGAAGACAACGATTATTTCGCGGAACACGATCCGATCGCGCAGCAAGACAATCGCCAAACCGAAGCCATCGGCTGGGGTGGGGACGGCGCGCCGGACGGCGGTTCGTTGCGCGATTTCGCCAAGGGTGCGGTCAAACAACACTTGCCCAAGCGTTTGGATCGGGTCGAGAATGTCGATTTCCGGCTGCCAACCGAAGACGAATTGGATGCGCTGGAAGCTTATATGCTATCGCTGGGGCGTAGCGCCGACATCAATCTGGCGGCGATGACCTTCAAGTCGCCGCTGGTGCAACGCGGTCTGAAATTGTTCAATACCAAGAACAACCCCGGCGAGACCTTGAGCAACGGCTACCCGGTCGGCGGCACGCCGGTCTTCGGCACCTCGGCCAACTGCAATGGCTGCCATATGAACGCCGGCGCGATCAGTTCCACGACCGGCGGTAATCCGACCCGCGACACCGGCATCGAGCGCATGCGCGATCAATTGCATCACCTCGCCGACACTAGCGTGGCCTACGACGGCGGATTCGGCCAAGTTCTGCAAAGCGATTGCGGTCCGGACTACGATCAGCCTTGTTACAGCGACGGAAGCGTCGATCCGCGCAACATTCGGCCCGCGGATCATCCGCGCCTGAACCGTTTCAACACGCCCCCGTTGGTCGAAGCCGCCGATACCGCGCCGTTCTTTCATAATAACAGCGTCACAACGCTGGAAGAGACCGTCGCCTACTACAACACCGAATCCTTCAACCAGTCGCCGGGGGCGTTTACCTCCAAAGGCGTCAATCGTCAGGTGAAGCTCGACTCGTCGCAAGTTATCGCGGTTGCGCTGTTTCTGCGTTCGATCAATGTGCTGGAAAACATCCGCAGTTCGAATGCGCTGGATCAAAAAGCCGTCGACCAGGCTAACGCCAACAGCGTGAAATCGGTAAAACTGGCCATCGCCGACACTCAGGATGCAATCAGGGTGCTATCCGAGGCGGTGATCAATCCCTATCCGGAAGCCCTAAACAAGTTGGAAAAAGCATTGGATTATGAACATCGCGCCGTTAACGGGTGGTTCATGACCGGTGGACAACGCCTACGCTTGCTGCAACAGGCCATCACTCTGAAAAATCAGGCCAAGGCCTTGATCGTCACCGAAGGCTAAAAACGCCTTCTTTCCGAAAGCCCGCGCGCGGCAACGCGAGCGGGCTTTTTCATGCGGACGCGTTGCAAACAAGCCGATTGCCGGTCGATGGTATATTTTCCCTCGTCTCGAGTTCTAAAGCTGGATTGCTGAGTTGTTCGACCTAGCGGTCCAGGTAATCAAGCTCCGCATCCTTAAGGTCCTGTCGGGCAATGCTGTTTTTAAGCGTAACCAAGCGCCACCGGCCGCGCCGGACCGACCGCTAGCCTCACACCGTCGACTCTAAGCCTCGCTCATTCCGAACTGACGAAGGGAGGCGATTACGTTAATAATTGAACATTGTTTAATTCTGTAATATATTGGCGCCCGGCAATTCGCTGACTGTCTGCTAATATGCGCGCACGGGAGGATATCTATGTTAAAGATTGTTTTACGCTGGCTAATGACGCTGGTCTTCAAGGTGAAGGTCAATGGTTTGGAGCACTACGCCCAAGCCGGCAAACGGGTGCTGATTATCTCCAATCACACTTCTTTTCTCGATCCGTTGTTACTTGGCGTGTTTTTGCCGGACGACATCACTTTCGCGATCAATACCCAAATTTCCCAACAATGGTGGCTGAAACCGTTTTTAAGGTTATCGACGGTCTTTCCGATGGACCCAACCCATCCGCTGTCGTTGAAGGCGCTGATTCATCATTTGCAAAACGACACCCGCACGGTCATTTTTCCGGAAGGCCGTATCACCGTGACCGGCTCGCTGATGAAAATCTACGACGGTACCGGTATGGTCGCCGACAAATCCGGCGCGACGATTTTGCCGATCCGAATCGACGGCGCCGAGTACACCCATTTTTCCAAGCTACGCAATATCGTGCGCTTGCGCTGGTTTCCGCGCATCACGCTGCAAATTCTGCCGCCGACCCGGATAGACACCCACGGCGCGGTGACCGGCAAAGCCCGCCGAAAATACAGCGGCCATATTTTAGCCGACATCATGACCGAGATGATGTTCGCCAGCAGTCACTACCGGCAAACCATTTTTTCGGCGTTGTTGGAGGCCAGAACGATACACGGTGGTAAACATCGGGTAGCCGAAGACCTGGATCGCAAACCGCTGAATTACGATGCTTTGGTGACCCGTAGCATTATTGTCGGCAAACTGTTGCGCAATATCAGCGCCAGCGGCGATCAGGTGGGTGTACTGCTGCCGAATTCGGCAAAAACCCTGTGCGTGATTCTAGGTTTACAACTGTATGGCCGAGTTCCGGCGATGTTGAATTACTCAATCGGCGCGACGGGTATGAAGTCGGCGTGCCGGACCGGGGTCGTCAAAACCGTGGTTAGCTCGCGGCGCTTTATCGAACTGGCCCACTTGCAAACCGAAGCACAGGTTTTGTCCGAGCAGGTGAATCTGGTGTATTTGGAAGATTTGGCGGCCGGCGTGAATGCCTTTGCCAAAATCATCGGTTTTATCCAAGCCAAGACCGCCGACTATTGGTACGATCACCGCCGCTGCAGTCCGGACGATGCCGCCGTGGTCCTGTTTACGTCCGGTTCCGAGGGCGAGCCGAAAGGCGTTGTGTTGTCGCACGGCAATATTATCGCCAATCACAAACAGTTAAAGGCCAGGATCAATTTCAATCCGCAAGACGTGGTGTTGAATTTTCTGCCGATGTTTCATTCCTTCGGTTTCACGGTCGGCACCATGCTGCCGGTGTTGAACGGGATGACTACATTTTTCTATCCGTCGCCGCTGCATTACAGCGTGATTCCGGAAATCGCCTACGACATCGGCGCGACCATCATGTTCGGCACCAATACCTTTTTGGCGGCTTATGCCAAGAAAGCCCACGCCTATGATTTCTATAACATGCGTTACGTCGTGGCCGGCGCCGAAAAATTGCAGGAAAGCACCCGCCATTTGTGGATGGACAAATTCGGCATTCGGATATTGGAAGGCTACGGCGCCACCGAAACCGCGCCGGTGACCTCGGTCAACACGCCTATGGACTACAAAGCCGGTAGTGTCGGCCGTTTCATGCCCGACATGCTCTACAAGCTGGAGCCGGTGGAAGGCATAGAGCACGGCGGTAAACTGCATGTCAGCGGCCCCAACATCATGAAAGGCTATCTGCTACCGACCAATCCCGGCATCCTGGTACCACCGGCCTCGGTCTACGGCGACGGTTGGTACGATACCGGCGACATCGTGCAAGTGGACGACGAAGGCTTCATCCACATTCAAGGGCGCAGCAAACGTTTCGCCAAAATTAGCGGCGAGATGGTGTCGCTAACGGCGGTCGAGCAACTGGCCGGACAAGCCTGGCCGGACGGCCATCATGCCGTGGTCGCCCTGCCCGATCCGAAAAAAGGCGAGCAACTGGTATTGCTGACCAACGTCAAGCTGGCGACGCCCAAGGCCCTAGCGGCCGCCTCGCCCGGCGTGGCGGCAATCAATCTGCCGAAAAAAGTCATGATCGTCGAACACATTCCGATATTGGGAACCGGCAAAACCGATTACCCCGGCGCGACCCAATTGGCAGCCGAGTGGTTAAACGCCGCAAACACCGACGACGGCGACGACGCCTGACCCTAGCGACTTAATCCTAACGCCCCAAGGTCATGAATAAATCTATCTACCCGCTGTTGGTCGCCCAATTTTTGTCCGCGTTCGCCGACAACGCCATCTTGTTTACCGTTATCGCGATGGTAATGCAAGCCGACCATCCGCCGCCGTGGTATGTGCCGGCGCTGCAAAGTGTGTTTCTGGTAGCGTTCGTGGTGCTGGCGCCCTGGGTCGGCGGCCTCGCCGACCGACATCCCAAGGCCAGAATCCTGATCGTTGCCAATCTGATTAAGGCTGGCGGAGCCGGTTTACTGTTATTGCAGGTCGAACCGCTGCTGGCCTATTGTCTGGTCGGAGTTGGCGCGGCGCTATACAGCCCCGCCAAATACGGGATATTGCCGGAACTGGCTGGCCACGCCCGTTTGGTCAAAGCCAACAGCTGGATAGAAGGTTCGACGATATTGGCGATTCTGACCGGTATGACGGTCGGCGCCAGACTGGCCGATTATTCGGTGTATTGGGCGCTGACCTCGACGATCGCGCTGTTTATGGTCTCGGCCGCGACCACGCTGTTTTTGCCGACCGGGCTGCGCAAGCCGATTCCGGAGGGGTCGAAGATCTTGCTGTTTTTCCGCGAGGTCCGCGAGTTTCTGGCGTCGCCGCGTTCGCGTTTCGCGGTTCTCGGCGCTTCGCTATTCTGGGCTGCCGCCGCCGCGGTACGGGTGATCGTCATCGCCTGGGCGCCGGCGGTATTGCTGATGCATAACGCCAGCGACATCGCCGATTTGACCTTGTTTTTGGCAATAGGCATCGTTGCCGGCGCGGCCTTGGTACCGCGCCTGATTCCGCTGGAACATCTGCGCCGAGCCAGACTGCCGGCATACGCGATGGGTTTGCTGATCGTAGCCTTGAGCTTTACCGACGCAGTTTGGCCGGCACGCGCGGTGTTGTTTTTAATGGGTACCGCCGGTGGGATGTTCATTGTCCCGATCAACGCGGCTTTGCAGGAAATCGGTCAGCAAGGCATCGGCAGCGGCGGCGCGGTGGCGATGCAGAATTTCTTTCAGAACCTGGCGATGTTGATCGCTGTCGGCGGTTATACCGCCGCGGCGGCCGAAGCAAACCAGCCGGCCATTGCCCTGATCGTGCTCGGTGGCTTGTTGATGGCTGCTACCTTCGTCGTGGTCCGGCATTTGCCTGAGACTACGCCACCCGCCAACCCCGAATAAACGTCGACACCAACAGCGACACCGACGCCCGGGCCGAGTCGATCCCGGACGGTTGGCCATGCCCGGTCAGCGCCAATATACTGATGCCGTGGACCCCACTCCACAACGCGCGCGCCGCTCGCCGCTCGGATTCCGCGTCGGTACCGGCATGCAGTTGCCGTATCAAGCTTTCGACGATATCGAACATATACTCGATTTTTTGTTGATACCAATCCGGTGGCGCTTCTTCGCTCTGCATATCGAATATCATCCGCCAGCGGTTGAAATGCTTGGCGGCGAAATCCAAGTAAATATCCGCCAGTTTCATCAAACGTTCGCCAGGATCGCCGTCGGCCGGACAGGCCGCCAGATGCTCGGCCAACTCGTCCAGTGTCCTCGCTTTCAGGTGAATGATCAGATCGCTCATATTGGCGAACACCATGTAAATGCTGCCAACCGTGTAGCCTATCTCCATCGCGATTTTTCTGACCGTCAACGCATTGAAGCCGTCCTCCACGACGATGGTTTCGGCGGCGGCCAAAACCATTTCCTTGATTTGCTCCTGACTGTGTTCGCTTCTTCTAGCCATGTTTACCCTGCGGCAGCGTCAAAAAACCTTTAACATACACGACCTTGGATTGGGAATCGAGTCATGCATCACGAATTACTGGCGGTTGTCGACCAGGACGACCAAGTCGTCGACCATTTACCGCGCGGTGTGATTCACGCCCAAGGGCTACGCCACCGCGCGGTGCATATTTTAGTCTTTAACCGACAAGGCGAGCTGTTTTTGCAAAAACGCTCGATGTTGAAAGACTTGAACAAGGGACTCTGGGACAGTTCGGCGGCCGGCCATGTCGATGCCGGCGAGGACTACGAAACCGCCGCGCCGCGCGAGCTGATGGAAGAATTGGGCGTCAACGCCGATCTGCAAGCACTGTTCAAATTAGCGCCGACACCGGACTTGGGTATGGAATTCATCCAGGTGTACCGTTGCCGTCACGACGGTCCATTCCAGTTGGCGGAAACCGAAATCGACGACGGCATCTGGCTAACGTCCGACGCCGTCAGCGAACGGGTCGAACGCGACGATCCGACCCTGACCGTCACGTTCAAAATTATCTGGCGCCACTATCGCGAGCTAGACCGCACTGCTTAGATCACTCTACCGTCAAGCGCTGGCCGCTCTTGGCCTTGCTTTTTACCAGGGTCAGTGTCAATACGCCGTTATCGTATTTGGCCTTGCTGGCGGTCTGATCGATATCGACCGGCAACTGAAAGCTGCGCGAAACCTGACCGTAATAGCGTTCGCTGCGCAGAAGCTTATCTTCGTTGGACTGACTGTCGATCTGACTGATGTCGGCGCTGATACCGACCACGTTACCTTCGATGCGGACGTGGATGTTGTCCTTGCTGGCGCCGGCCAGTTCGGCTTCGACGATGAATTCGTTCGGATTTTCCTTAATGTCGACTTTGATCTGGCTAGGCAGGGGATCGCCGTGCAACGGCCGCACCAGATAGCCGGGACTAATATCCCGAAACAACTCGTCGAATAAACCGCGTTGACTGAATGAACTCAAACTGCTCATCACAATTCTCCTGCTGTTATTAGGGGAAAGCTAATGATACGGAATGAATCGCGGTTTGAAAACAACCGGCGGATAGCCTAAACGGCCTACTGAAAAACGAAGTTGGCGGAGCGGACGGGGCTCGAACCCGCGACCCCCGGCGTGACAGGCCGGTATTCTGACCAACTGAACTACCGCTCCGCTGTTAAGAGCGGCGCATTCTACAGTATATTTGCTGACCGTCAAGCAAAACCAATACCATTTATGCCAGATATTCCCTGCCCGCTTTGCGGCGCCGCTCATTCCGCCGAATTTCATCGCGACCGTAACCGCGACTATCGGCGTTGCGGTCGATGTCGCCTGGTCTACGTGCCTGTCAGCCAGCATTTGTCGCAGGATGCCGAGAAAGCGATTTACGATTTGCATCGGAACCAAACGGACGACCCCGGTTATCGTTGTTTCCTGTCGCGCTTGGCCGCGCCGTTGCAAGAACGCTTGGCGCCCGGCGCTAGCGGCCTGGACTTCGGCTGCGGCCCCGGTCCGGCCTTGGCGGCAATGCTAAGCGAAGCCGGCCACGCGGTGAAGCTATACGATCCGATTTACGCCGCGCACCCGGCCTTGTTGTTACGCCAATACGATTTCATTGTCTGCACCGAAGTGGTCGAACATTTTCGGCGGCCGGCAGAGGAGTTCGAACGAATATTCGGCATGTTAAGGCCTGGCGGCTATCTGGGACTGATGACCAAACTGGTCATTGACGCCGCCGCCTTCGCGCGCTGGCACTATAAGAACGATCTCACCCATGTCGGCTTTTATTCTCGAGACACCTTGACTTGGTTGGCGGACCGTTATGACTGCGGCATCGAATTCGTGGCCGCCGACGCCATCATTCTGCGTCGCAATCCCGACCGTTACAGCGATTGACTTCGACCGTGACATGGTCCAATTGGGAGAAGCCGGCCAAGCGGGTTTTGTAATATGCTGGCGACTGAGGGAATTGCGTGACGACGCCGACAATGGCCGCGCAATGATTGGCGCTGAGTCGCCAAACGTGCAGATCGCTGACCTTAGTTTCGCCGTCGGCCTCCAGTTCACCGCGAATACTGTCCAAAAAACCGGTTGCCATACTCTGATCCAGCAACACCGGCGCCGTCTCGCCGACCAGTCCGTAAGACCAAATCAGGATGACCAACGCGCCGACGAAGCCCATCGCCGCATCCAGCCAGACCCAACCGTAGTATTTGCCGGCGAGCAGCGCGACCATCGCTAGCACCGACGTCAACGCGTCGGCCATCACATGCAGATAGGCGGCCCGTAGATTATGGTCTTGGTGGTGATCGTGAGAATGGCGGTGGTCGTGATCGTGATCGTCATGATCGTGGCCATGCTCGGCGTGACGAGGGCCGTGGTGGTGATCGTGGTGATCGCGGAGCAACAAAGCGCTTAGCAAGTTGATAACCAGCCCCACCGCAGCCACGATAATGGCTTCGTCGAAGCGTATCGTTTGCGGCATCATCAGCCTTTCGACCGACTCGGCGGTCATCGCCAAGGCCACCATCGCCAACGCGATCGAACTGGCAAACCCCCCGAGCACCCCAACTTTCGCCGGACTGAACGCAAAGGTATTGTCGAATTGGTGCAATCGGGTGTAACGATAGGCAAAGATGGTGATCATGAAAGCGACCACATGGGTTGCCATGTGCCAACCATCGGCCTGCAACGCGATCGAATGAAATTGCATGCCCGCGCCGATCTCAACCAACATCGTCGTAAACGTCAACAACAACACCCATTTGGTCCGCCGCTCACCCTTACGGTTGATTCTGGCGAAGTTGTGCGGATGCTCCCAACGACTTAATTGATGTACATGCATGACTGGCTTCCCGATTTCCCGATGCTGGCGCGAATTCAAAACCGCATTCTAGCTCAGCCGACCGGCAAACTCCCAGTACGTTCTCGGCGCCAATTCACGATTCGCTTTAAAATGCCGGTTCCGTTATACCCACCTAAATTCCGATGGCCAATCCGTCCGTTTTTACCGTCAGCCAGCTCAACCGCGAAGCCAAGCGCTTGCTAGCGCAGCATTTCCTAACCGTACAGGTACAGGGCGAAATATCCAACCTCAGCCTGCCGGCTTCGGGTCACGCCTATTTCACGTTAAAAGACGCGCAGGCCCAGGTACGCTGCGCGATGTTCAAGGGCCAGCAATCGACGCTGCGGTTCAAGCCGGCCAACGGTCTGCAAGTGCTGGTGTCCGCCCAAGTCAGCCTGTACGAGCCGCGCGGCGATTACCAACTGGTCGTCGAACGGATGGAGGCGGCTGGCGAAGGTGCGTTGCGGCAGGCTTTCGAACAATTGAAAGTCAAGCTGTCCGCGGAGGGTTTGTTCGACAGCGACCGTAAACAAGTATTGCCGCTAATTCCAGCCCGGATAGGCGTTATCACTTCGCCGAGCGGCGCGGCAATCCGCGACATCCTGACGGTCCTGAAGCGGCGCTTTCCGGCGATTCCGGTGGTGATTTATCCGGTCGCGGTGCAAGGCGAGGCCGCGCAATTCGAAATCAGCGCCGCACTGGCGGCGGCCAATCGCGATGCGGCGGTGGACCTTGTGATTCTGGCGCGCGGCGGCGGTTCGCTGGAGGATTTGTGGGCGTTCAACGAAGAACGCGTGGCTCGGGCGATCGCCGCCAGCCGCTTGCCGGTGATCGTCGGCGTCGGCCATGAAACCGACGTTACAATCGCCGACTTCGTTGCCGACCTGCGCGCACCGACACCGTCGGCCGCCGCCGAACACGCCGTACCGGAACAAGCCGCTTGGCTATATGCCTTTACCGACGCGGAACGGCGCTTGACGCGACTAATGCAACTGAAACTGAGCAGCTCTCGGCAACAGCTGGCTTGGCGCGAAAAAGCCTTGCAGGCTCAACACCCCGGCGAAAAACTTCATCGCAACGCCCAACGCTTGGACGAACTGGAGCGCCGTCTGGCCCACGCTCAGCAGCGCCGGCTTAGCCAGCAGCGTCAACACTGGTTGCAAATCGAGGCTCGCCTGAAACAGGCCCAGCCCACCGCCGCATTGGAACGCTACCGGAATCGCTTGGATTTTCTGGAGCAACGGCTGGCTGCGGCGATGAACCGTAAACTGGCGGACCTGGCCCAACGCCAAGCGGCGGCAGGCGCCACCCTGCACGCGGTTAGCCCGCTGGCAACCTTGCAGCGCGGCTACGCGATCGTCCAACGTCATGGCGAAACGGCAATCATTAAATCGGCCGCGGATCTGGCGGTCGGCGATTGGTTGACCACCCGTCTGGCGAGCGGACAAGTGGTCAGCGAGGTCAAACGGCTTACACGGGACGTGGCCTAGCGCAAGTCCAGCGCGGCGTAACTGTCGTGGTCGTCGACGGCGGCGGATGCCCGGCGGATCATTTCCAGATTGGGTTCGGCGTCCATCAGACCGCCGATCGCCAAGGTCACGACCATCGCTTCGAAAGGATAGAGTAGATGGGCACGATAGCGTCGCAGCAAGCCCGATTCGTCGAGCTGATCGATGCCTTGTTCGGACAGCGCGCCGAGATAGCGCTGCAATAATGACCGTTCGTGCGCGCGTCGCACTTCGGGAGTCAGCGCGGTCGCCATAAAGTAGGCCAGATCGCCTATCCCTTCGCCGGCCCTGACCAACTGCCAGTCGAGGAACCCCGGACCCGACGAGGTCCAGAACAAGTTGCCTGGATGACAATCGTGGTGAATCAGGGTTTTGGTGCCGCTGCTGAGGGATTGCGTAATCCGGCGGCGATTCCGGGCATAGTTCAGCGCTGTGCCGTGCAAGCGGGTCGGCACCAATCCGCCGGCCCTCCGCAGTCCCCGCTTCATCAGCGGTACCGCCAGAACCGTACCCATTTGATGCTCGATTTGCTGACTGAAGCCGTTGAGCCAGCGGTGCTCCCGCAGCAAATGGGCGTTCCCCCAAAATCGTCCGTGAAAACGCGCCAGATTGTCGACGACTTGCACGGCCTGTTCCGCCGTCAAGGCCTCGCCGGATTGACCGGCCCTGTGGCCGAACTCGGCCAGATCCGCCATCACCAGCGTACTGCCGCCCCAGCGCGTTTGGGCGGCCAGGATTTTAGGCAATCTCACCGGCAAGGACGGCGCCAGCGCCTTATAAAAACTGACTTCCTTGTGCAACAACCGAGGCAGGGCGGTGATCAGCCTGGAACGCCAGGCCAGCGACGGCGTTTTGATAAACCAGCGCGACGGCACCTCCGCTTGGGCATCGTGTTGCACGGTAATCCGCCAGCGGGTCGAGGTACCGACATTGACCGAATCGACGCAGACGTCGGCGACTCTGGCCGCCGACACGTGTTGATCAACGATTCGCTGCGCCCATTGTCGGGACAAATGTTCGGGCTTAGCCAGGACTATATCGGGCCGCGTGCTCACCACGCCCCCTGTTGCGCCGGCCGGCGTCGCTCGGCCACTTCGGATCGGCCGCCTGAAAAAAATGGGTTCATCGTCGCCTGTCGAATGAAAATTGCGTTGACGCGCCGCCGCTCGAAGCTATCGATGAGGACCGGCGCAACCTAACATTTCTTAACAAAAGCGGCGCATTTTACTATTAGGGTGGTAAGTTACAACCACGAGCGCGCGCGGCGCATTTCGATTGCCCATATCGACCAACAACTTTTGCTAGAATCTGGAATGTTTACAAGCCCTTTTTCATCGCCTCCGGTATCCAATGCCTATCCCATCATCTACCCTAGCGCCGGCGCGTCTTGATGTGTTCGGCACCGAAGTGACGGCTGCCTATCGACTGAGAGGAAGCGGCCAACGTGGTTAAGGCTTTGCGTTCGCCAGGCTTCACGACTAGCCTGTGGTTGACATTCGCGGTTTTCGTTGGCTTTACCGCGATGTTCACCCTGTACGTCCGTTCGGAGAAAGCGATAGACCGAGCCAACGACATCCGTATTCAATCGGTGTTACTGGCTGGCGAATTGCGCCAGTCCTCGGATGATCTGACCCACATGGCGCGCAGCTACGTGGTCACCGGCCATCCGATTTACAAGCAACACTATCAAGAGATTCTGGATATTCGCGACGGTAAAGCGCCAAGGCCGGTCGACTATCAAAATGTCTATTGGGACTTGGTCTTTGCCGACGATCGACGGCCAAGACCTTCCGAAGACCGAGCCGCGCCATTGCTGGACTTAATGCGCGCGGCCGGCTTCAGCGACACCGAAATGGCCGATCTAGCCTTGGCCAAGACCCGCTCCGACGCGTTGACCGCGATCGAAAGGGCCGCGATGGCTCTGGTCGATCAGGCGGAGCCGATCGCCGATCCGACCCGCATGCGAGCTAGCCAAATGGTGCACGATGCGGCCTACCACCAAGCCAAGGCGGCGATCATGGAACCGATCGGCTCCGCCTACCAAATGGTCGAAAACCGTACCCAACAAACCGTGAACGAAGCGATTTCCACCGCGATGACGATGCGGATCGGTCTAATCGCTCTGGCCGCGCTTCAGGTGCTGACCTTGCTGTTTGCGCTCCGCAATCTGAACCGAGCGTTGGGCGTTTCGGTGGAAGAACTACACAGTCATATGGTCCGCATCGGCGGCGGCGACTTTCGAACCGCGATTCCGCTGACCGCCAAGCAAGACAACAGCGTGATTGCCTGGCTGGCCGACATGCAATGTCGGCTGGCCAGCCTGGAGGCCGAGCAGCTTCAAGCCGAAATGCGGGCTCGGCGGCTGACTCAGTTGTACGCGGCGCTGAGTCAGTGCAATCAAGCCATCGTGCGCTGCGCCAATCAGGAAGAATTGTTTCCTATCATCTGCCGCGACGCGGTGTTGTTCGGCGGCATGACGATGGCCTGGATCGGTTTGGTGGACGAATCCGCCCGAACGGTCAAACCGGTTGCCGGTTACGGCGACAGCATGGACTATCTGAATCAGCTTGAAATCAGCATCGATCCGAATCTGCCGAGCGGGCGCGGCCCCACCGGGATTGCGATACGCGAGGACCGCCCTTACTGGTGCCAGGACTTTCAAAACGATCCCAATACCGCCACCTGGCGCGACCGAGCCACGGAGTGCTACGTCCAAGCGTCCGCCGCATTGCCCTTGCATCGCGACGGCCGGGTCATCGGCAGTTTTAATTTATATTCAGGCCAATTAAATGCCTTCGACGACGACGCCCGAAACCTGTTGCTGGAAATGGCGATGGATATCGACTACGCGTTGATGGGCTTCGACCGTGAGGAAGAACGCCGCCGTAACCAGCAAGCCGAGCAGTTTCGTGGCTTTATGTTGGAGAGCTTGAATAGCGGAGCGCCGCTGTCGGCGATATTGATCAATGTCGTCACCAAACTGGAGTCCATTATCGCCGACAGCCGTTGCTCGGTACTGCTATTGGACGAAGCCACTCAACAATTGCGCTTAGCGGCCGCGCCCAATTTACCGGAATTTTATAATCAGGCGGTCGACGGCTTGCCTATCGGTGCCGGCGTTGGCGCTTGCGGCAATACCGCTTACACCGGCCAACGCACCATCGTTGCCGACATTCAAACTCATCCGTACTGGGCCGCGTACCGCGACATCGCCCGTCATGCCGACCTGGGCTGTTGTTGGTCGGAACCCATCCTCGCCAACGGCAACCGCGTACTGGGTACCTTCGCAATTTATCGAAGTTATCCGGCGGAGCCCGACCGCTATCATTTGCAACTGCTGCAAATGGCGGCGGATTTCGTGACGCTGGCGATAGAGCGTAAGAAAGCCGAGGACGACATTTATTTCCTGGCCAATTTCGATCCGTTGACCGGCTTGCCGAACCGGGCCAGGCTTAACGAACATCTGAAGCTGGCGATCGGCATCGCGAAACGCACTAACGGGCATCTGGCCCTGATGTTCCTGGATTTGGACCACTTCAAGGACATTAACGATACCTTGGGGCACACCATAGGCGACGCCTTGCTGATTGAATTGGCCGGCCGCCTGAAACAAGTATTGCGAGACGAAGATACCATCACGCGTCTGGGCGGCGACGAGTTCATCTTCCTGTTGCCGGGCACCGATGCCACCGGCGCGGCTTGGGTCGCTCAGAAATTGCTGGATACCATCGCCGCCGCGTACCGGATCGATCAGTACGATTTAACGTTGACCGCCTCTATCGGGATCGCCATCTATCCCGGCGACGGCGACGACCTGGAAGCGCTATCGCGGTGCGCGGATACCGCAATGTACCGCGCCAAACAGGAAGGCCGCCACGGCGCCCGTTTCTTCACGCCGGAAATGCAGGCCAGTTCGGCCCGGAATCTGCAACTGTTGAATGCGTTACGATCGGCGTTGGAACGCGACGAATTGACCTTGCACTATCAACCCCAAATTGCCTCCGGCAGCCGGCGGCTTATCGGCGCCGAAGCCCTGTTGCGCTGGCGGCATCCGGAATTGGGTTTGGTGTCGCCGGCCGAATTCATTCCGTTGGCCGAAGAGAGCGGCTTGATCCTGAGCATAGGCGAATGGGTGATCCGAACCGCCGCCCGCCAAGCCGAAAGCTGGCGCCAAGCCGGCTTCCCGCCGTTCATCATGGCGGTGAACGTATCCGCCGCCCAATTCAAACAGCCTGAACTGCCCGAATTGGTCGCGGACATTCTGCATGAAGTTGGCCTGCCGGCCGAATACCTGGAACTGGAATTGACCGAAGGCGTGGCGATGCACAATCCGCAAGGCGTCATCGCGATGATGGCGCAGTTTCACGAGCGCGGCATCCGGATGTCGATAGACGACTTCGGGACCGGCTATTCGTCGCTGAGCTATTTGAAGAAATTCAAGGTTTACAAATTAAAAATCGACCAATCCTTCGTCCGCGATCTAACCAGCGACCAGGAAGATAAAGCCATCGTGGCGGCGGTGATCAGTTTGGCGAAGAGTCTGGGCCTGAAGACCATCGCCGAAGGCGTCGAGACGGTCGAACAACTGGACTACCTGCACCAGCAGGGCTGCGACGAAATGCAAGGCTATCTGTTCAGCAAGCCGCTCCCGGCCGAGGCCTTCACCGATTGGTTGCGAGCACATGCCGAACCGGCATCGTCCGGCGATTGATCCCGCGACAACGTTCACGCGCGGCCCAGGACTAACGAGATCGGAATGACGACACTTTATTACAGCCACGCGGACTGCTTAAACCACGACACCGGTCCCGCCCATCCGGAAACAGCGGCTCGTCTGCTAGCCATCGATAGCGCACTGTCGTCAGCGGACTTCGCCAAACTGGTGCGGGTCGCGGCGCCATTACCGAACGACATCGAAGACAAATTGGCCTTGATTCACTCAAAGGCCATGATTGCCAAGGTCGTTGAAGCCGTTCCGGCCGAGGGACTGGTAAAGTTCGACGCCGATACGGTCGGGTCGGCGGGTTCGCGTTCGGCGGCATTTCGGGCGGTCGGCGCGGTGTGCGATGCTATCGACAAGGTGTTGAGCGGTGCAGCGGATAACGCTTTTTGCGCGATCCGTCCACCAGGCCACCACGCAATGCCGGACTACCCGATGGGGTTCTGCCTATTCAACAATATCGCGATCGGCGCCGAATACGCCAGAACCCATTACGGGCTGACGCGCGTCGCCATCGTCGATTTCGACGTGCATCACGGTAACGGAACTCAAGCGGCGTTTTACGCGCAACCGCAAGTGTTGTATGCATCCAGCCATCAGTGGCCGCATTATCCAGGTAGCGGATTGGCGCGGGAAACCGGGGTCGGCAATATTATCAATCTCCCGCTTGCTGCGGGAACCGACGGCGCGACGTTCCGGACCCAATACCGGGAAACCCTACTACCGGCCGTCGCGGCCTTCCAGCCTGAATTGCTATTGATTTCGGCCGGCTTCGACGCTCACCGCGACGATCCGCTGGCCGGCTTGAATCTGCTGGAAGCCGATTTCCGATGGTTGACCGACCAACTCTGCGAGATTGCCCACGCCTGTTGCCGAGGACGGATCGTTTCCAGCCTGGAGGGCGGCTATGATCCTCGAGCGCTGGGCGCCAGCGTGGCGGCGCATGTCGCCGCTCTAATGGCGAGCGGCGACGCCCAATGAGTGTTTATTGCAAATTGCTCAGCGTGTAGACGTAATCGCTGTCCTTCATCGGCGAATGACAAGCAAAACAGGTCGCGGATTTGTCGCTGTCCAGCATCTTCAAGGTTTTGCCTTCCCAAATGCCGAATCCCCAACCGCCGGTATTCGAGTATTTCCGGCTGTCCTTGACCATCGCTTCGGCGGCGGTGAATGCGCCGGGAACCGTGGCGGCTTCCCAATTCGGATGTTTTCGTTGATCCCATTTGATTTTGGCGATCACCGTCCCGTCGGGCCAAGGCTTGGTTTTGCCAGCCCGCGCCGCCGCGATGGCGGCATCGTTACCAACGATGGCGCGCACACTGTTCTTATCGTGGCGTAGCGATACGCCCAACAAGCGCCAGTCGCGGTATTCGCCATGCTCGATTTTGGCCGCGACGCCGGTCTCGGCCAGAGTTTCGCCGCCGACCAGCACCAATGCCGACGCGACCAGCACGCCGGCGTATTCGATAATTTTCATGAAATGCTCCGTTCCGTAAGATTGATTCGGGTCGATAGTCTAACCGCAAACCCAGGAATCGGCGCGATCAGTCGGCGAAACGCTGGCCTATCGTCGGCTGATGATGGTGTGCAATACTTCGAGAGTGTTGGTGTTAGCGACCTGAAAGCCAGCGACAAGGCCGGCTCGGGAGTTAAACACCTCCGGCGGCTATGAAACCGAACTGCCTGGATTTAACGGCACGAAGCGGACTCTTCGACCGAGCCCGAGGAGACGGAGCTTAGCGGTTCGAGCAATAACCGCTAAGCTCGGGAAAATTTAACGCAGCTCGTCGGCTTCTTCGCCGATTTCCCACTCTTCGGTCGCGGTTTCGATGATTTTGCCGGATGCGGCGTCGACTTCGACTTTAGTTTCCACGCCTTTGTCGCCGACGACATCGAATTCATAAGAAGACGCGCCGTTTTCCTCGACTTCGTATTCCACTTCCTGGATAGTACCGGGATGAGCTTTCAGTACCGTGGCAGCGGCATCTTCCTCGGTAACCTTGACGTTTTTCTTGAAGCTGCTGGTGTTAGGATCGGCGACTTCGGTTTCACGTTCGGTGATTTTGCCGCTATCGGCATCGCAAACAAACTCCCATTCGGTCCGATTGGCGTCGCGAACTTCGACTTCGTAAGCGCCTTTGCCGGCAATATTGAGTTTTTCCAGCTTCAACAATTCACCGGCTTTGTCCTTTTTGACCGCCTGCAAACAATTTTCCAAGCCTTGGTCGGCCGCGGCGCTGGCGCCGGCGAAAATCAGCAAAGCAACGGCGATTCCAATTTGTGACTTATTCATGACATCCTCCCAAAGGTTGTTAAAAAAGGAATAATTCCCGATTTACGGGAATTATAGCCAATTTAACCCACGAGGCCATGTCTTTTTGCACAGGCAACGATGGCCGGCCGGCCGGACAGTCCGAGCTTAAGTTTGATTTGGGTCTGCGTGTTCGAGACCGTCTTACGACTGACACCCAATTGAACGGCAATTTCAGCCAGCGATTTACCGTCGGCCAAGAGGCAGAAAACATCGTATTCGCGCGAACTCAACGCGCTGAACGGTTCGAGGATTTTTTTTAGCTGACGCAAGGCCAACATTTGCGCGATACGCTGATCGATAAAATAGCCGCCGGCCGCGATCTGAACCAGAATCCGCGCCAGTCGGTCGGCCGGCAGCGGCGCCAGTAGAACACCCAACGCACCGCTAGCCAAGCAACTCAAGGCGTCGTCGACCGACATCGCAATCACCGCCGCAATCTTGCAATCGGGATACGTGGATGCCAGGCTTCTAATCCGGGTCGGTAGTCCCGCGCCCGCCAATAATACGATGTCGGCATGGTCCGTCGTTATACCGTCCTCGGGCGACAGGGCGATGCCCCGCGCCGCCAACACCGCGACATCGATGCCCAAAGCCTCGGCTTCGGCGCCGCTCAAGACCGCCCGCAATGTCACGGACATGCGCCGAACCGGCTAAGCGAACCCAACCAACCGAAACTAGCCGACCCAAACCCGCGCATTTCGAAACATTCGCAACCAGGCGCCGTCTTCGCGCCAGTCGGCCGGATGCCAGGAATTCTGCACCGCTCTAAAGCAGCGTTCGGGATGCGGCATCATGATGGTGAAGCGACCGTCACTAGACGTCAGGCCGGTAATGCCGAACGGCGATCCGTTCGGATTCGCGGGGAAGGCCTCGGTTGCTTGGCCGGCGTTGTCCACATAGCGCACGGCGACCAGCCCGTCACATGGTCCCTGTTCGCCAAACACCGCCCTACCCTCGCCGTGCGCCACCACCACCGGCAATCTGGACCCGGCCATGCCGTCGAAGAAAATCGACGGCGAGGCGGCAATTTCGACCATCGCGACGCGAGCCTCGAACTGCTCCGACACGTTACGTTTGAACTCCGGCCAATGCGCCGCACCGGGGATAATGTCCTTCAAGCCCGACATCATCTGACAGCCGTTGCAGACGCCCAGGCCAAAGGTATCCGGGCGGGCGAAGAAGGCGGCGAATTCGTCGCGCGCCTTCGGATTGAACAATATCGATTTCGCCCAACCGCCGCCGGCGCCGAGTACGTCGCCGTAAGAAAAGCCGCCGCAGGCCACTAAACCCTTGAAGTCGCTCAGACTAAGCCGGCCGGCGATAATGTCGGTCATGTGCACGTCGATCGCGGCAAAGCCGGCACGGTCGAAAGCCGCCGCCATTTCTACGTGGCCATTGACACCCTGTTCGCGCAAGATGGCGACTTTGGGGCGCTCGGCATGCACGAATTGAGCGCTGATATCGTCGTTGATATCGTAGGTCAACACCGCCGACAAGCCGGGATCGCCATCATCGGCAATACGTTCAAATTGCTGTTCGGCGCAATCCGGATTGTCGCGGAGCGCTTGCATCCGGTAGCTGACTTGCGACCAAGTTTGCTGCAATTCGGCGCGCGTCGCACCGTAAAGCTGTTGTCCCGCCTTGAATATCCGCAATTGCTGACCGTCGACGACGCGACCGACCACATGGCTGCAATCGTCCAGACCGGCGTGGTCCAGCAGGCGAGCAACGTGGTTATAGTCGCTATTTTTGACCTGCAACACCGCGCCTAATTCTTCGTTGAACAACGCCGTCAGTGCGTCGCCCGGCAAATCGGACAAATCCAGATCGACACCCAGGCGGCCGGCGAACAGCATTTCGGCGACTGTCGCCAACAGACCGCCGTCGGCGCGGTCGTGGTAGGCCAAGATCAGGCCTTTGTCGTTCAAGGTTTGGATCGTTTCGAAGAAACGTTTGAACAACATCGCATCGTCCAGATCCGGCGCTTGGTTGCCGAGCTGACAATAAACCTGAGCCAGAACCGAGCCGCCGAGACGATTTTTGCCGAATCCCAAGTCTATCAGCAACAGTACGCTATCTTCGGCCTTCAGTTCGGGGGTCAAGGTGGTACGGATGTCCGTGACCGGCGCGAACGCGGTAATGATCAACGACAGCGGCGCCGTCATGGTGTTATCCGTTTGACCGTCGTGCCAGACCGTCTTCATCGACAGCGAATCCTTGCCAACCGGAATTGCGATGCCCAGCTCCGGGCACAATTCCATACCGACCGCCCTGACGGTATCGAACAATGCCGCGTCTTCGCCGGTGCTGCCGCAAGCCGCCATCCAGTTCGCGGATAATTTGACATCGCTCAGTTTGGCAATGCGCGCGGCGGCCATATTGGTCAGCGCTTCGCCGATCGCCATCCGGCCGGATGCCGGGCCGTCGATCAGCGCCAGCGGCGTGCGTTCGCCCATCGCCATCGCTTCGCCGGTGTAAGCTTGAAAACCGGACGCCGTGACCGCGACGTCGGCACACGGTACCTGCCAAGGACCGACCATCTGGTCGCGCGCCACCAACCCTGTCACCGAACGGTCGCCGATATGGATCAGGAAACTCTTGTCGGCCACGGCCGGAAATGCCAGCACGCGCTTGATCGCTTCGGCCAGTTCGACCGGTTCCAGCGATAAATCGGGCAGATTTTTACTGATACGTTGCACATCGCGATGCATTTTCGGCGGCTTACCGAACAGCACCGACATCGGCAGATCGATAGGTGTAGACGTTCCGAACCATTCGTCGCTCAAACTCAAATGTTCTTCGTCGGTGGCGTGGCCGATCACCGCGTACAAACAATGCTCGCGTTGGCAGAATGATTCGAACAAATCCAAAGATTCCGGTTTGATCGCCACCACGTAGCGTTCCTGGGCCTCGTTGCACCAGATTTGCATCGGCGACATGCCTTTGTCGGCACTCCGCACCTTGCGCAGCTCGAAGCGACCGCCACGAACGCAGTCGTGGATGATCTCCGGCACCGCGTTGGACAAACCGCCGGCGCCGATGTCGTGGATCGAGACAATCGGAGTGCGCTCGCCCAGCGAATTGCAGTGGTTGATCACTTCCTGACAACGGCGCTGCATCTCCGGGTTTTCCCGTTGCACCGACGCGAAATCCAGTTCCGCCGCGCTGGCGCCGGAGCTTTGCGACGAAGCCGCGCCGCCGCCCAGGCCAATCAACATCGCCGGGCCACCCAAAATGACGATCAAGGCCCCGGCAGGAATCGCTTGCTTTTCGACCAGCATCGGCCGGATGTTACCCAAGCCGCCGGCGATCATGATCGGTTTATGATAGCCGCGATATTGTCCGGCTTGACCGGTTTCGGCCGGCTGCTCGAAGCTGCGGAAATAGCCGGCGATGTTGGGGCGGCCGAATTCGTTGTTGAACGCCGCGCCGCCGATCGGGCCGTCCAGCATGATGTCGAGCGCCGAGGCGATGCGTTCCGGCTTGCCGAGGTCGGTCTCCCAGGGCTGCGGGAAACCGGGAATTTTCAAATGGGACACGCTAAAGCCGGTCAAACCGGCCTTGGGCGCGGAACCGCGGCCGGTGGCGCCTTCGTCGCGTATCTCGCCGCCGGAACCGGTCGCGGCGCCGGGGTGCGGCGAAATCGCGGTCGGGTGGTTATGGGTCTCGACCTTCATCAAGATATGCGCGGCTTCCTCGACATAGCCGTAACGATGGCTGTGCGCGTCGCGAATAAACACTTGCGCGCTAGGTCCTTCCAGCACCGAGGCATTATCCTTGTACGCCGACAGTACGCCTTGCGGATGCAGATTGTGGGTGTTGCGGATCATCGCGAACAGCGATTTGGCCTGTTCTTCGCCGTCTATCGTCCAACTGGCATTGAAGATTTTGTGGCGGCAATGCTCGGAGTTCGCCTGGGCAAACATCATCAGTTCCACGTCGGTCGGATTGCGGCCAAGCTTTGTGAAACTGTCGGTCAGATAATCGATTTCGTCTGCCGACAATGCCAGGCCCAATTCGACGTTGGCTTGCTCCAGCGCGGCACGGCCGCGTTCGATTATCGCCACGGTTTGCAGCGGTTTGGGTTCGTGTTCGGCAAACAGAGTCAGTTCGGCAAGATTC
Organism: Methylomonas sp. LWB; assembly: GCF_001856095.1. Taxonomy (NCBI): domain Bacteria; kingdom Pseudomonadati; phylum Pseudomonadota; class Gammaproteobacteria; order Methylococcales; family Methylococcaceae; genus Methylomonas; species Methylomonas sp. LWB. The sequence goes on along the minus strand of NZ_MKMC01000012.1, from coordinate 323,029 downwards.
GTGACGACTTGCTGGGTCATCCTGTCGTGCAGCGCGGCCGTCAACGCGGCTATGTCCGATTCGTCAAACGGTGAGCTAGTGGTGAACGCGTATTCGATACCGCGCTCAATCCGCTTGACCGAGGTCAATCCGCAGCGTTCGGCGATCTCCGAGGCTTTGCTGGACCATGGCGAAATAGTTCCCAGCCTGGGTACGACGCAAACCCGATTCATCGGCTCGGCCGGCCAAGCCTCATGACGATCGCCATAATCCAACAAGCGTTCCAGCATCGCCCGTTGGTCAGTATCCAGATCGGCCGCTAATTGCACGAAGTGCAGATAACGGGCCGCGACGGCGGTCACTTGGGGCTGCTGAGCTTGCAAGACGCTGAGTAGTTTTTCGATTCGAAAACGGGACAGTGCGGAGCTACCGGGTAGGGTCAACATGGGCATGTACTCGATATTAGGTGCGGCGTCGGCCGCGAGGCTGTTTGGATACGGTGAATTCAGGCGCGCGGGCGGCGCGGGGCGAACCCGTCAGGGTTGCGCGGCCGGCTCGCCATCCGCCGGCAAGTCCTGCTTGATACCGTCGGTGATCAAGCGCAATAACGAAGTCGCGGCGGTATTGGACAAACTTCGACCTTCGCTGTCTTGCACCGTCACTTCGGTGGCATCGGCCGATAAGGCCTGCAAGCTGATCCGGTACTCGAGTTCCTGGCTGGGATCGTCGCCGAACATGAAATTAAACTCGTCCAGAATAGAGCCGTCTTCGGGTTTGATCGCATTCGGATCGTATTTGACAAAGAAATAGCCTTTGTCCATGTTACGTTCGACGATCTCCAACTTCTGGCGGCTCAGCGATTTGCTGACCAACCACCAAGCTTGGATAATCGATTGATCGATTTCCAGACTGCTGACGCCGTCGCTAGCCTGGCGCTGGGGGCGTTCGCCGGCGGATTCGGCCGGCGAAACGCCGGGCGCCGGCTCTACCGGCGCCTTGGCGACTTCCGGTTTCGCGGCCGGCTCCCTTGGCTTGGCCGCGGCCGGCTCCGCTGCCGCGGACGAACTCGTCTCCGCCGTCTCGACCGGTACCGACGCGGTCGTGGCGACCGGCGCCGGGGTGTCGGTCCGAGTGGCCGCAGGCGCGCGGGTCGGAAAGGTTTTGTTTTTCAAATCGTCCGGCACGACTAATTCGGGGATCTCTGTCGTAAACTGGTAATCCCGCTCTTTATCGGGAAACAGGCTTTTGACGTAACCGCAACCGCCCACCGCGCTCAGCACACCCGCCAGCAATAGCCAGCGACCTAACCGAATGGCGCGCATGTTAAAGCGCACCCGCCTGCCGCATCGCGGCTCTTACCGGGTCGTAACAATCCTCGGTCAGCCAAGTCAACGGCAAACGAATACCGGTACCGATCAGGCCCATTTCGGCGACGGCCCATTTCACCGGAATCGGATTGGACTGAATGAACAGCTTGGCATGCAATCCTTGCAATTTGGCGTCTATCGCTTCGGCCGCCGCCCGGTCGCCGCGCATCGCGGCCGTCAACATGTCGTGAACCAGGCGTGGCGCGACGTTGCCGGTCACGGTGATGCTGCCGTTGCCGCCCAATAGACAGAATTCCAGACTGGTGGCGTCGTCGCCGGTGTAAATCGCAAACTCGGCACCGGTGAGATCCCGGATTTGCCGGACTCTTTCCAATTTGCCGGTCGCCTCTTTAACGCCGACAATGTTTTCGACTTGCGCCAAACGGCCGACGGTTTCCGGCAACAAATCGCAACCGGTACGGCCTGGGACGTTGTAAAGGATCTGCGGGATGTCGACAGCTTCCGCGACGGCTTTGTAATGCAGATACAAGCCTTGTTGAGTCGGTTTATTGTAATAAGGCGTCACCAGCAAACAGGCATCCGCTCCGGCCGCCTTGGCCCGCCGAGTCAGCGCGATCGCTTCGCGGGTGCAATTGGCGCCGGTGCCGGCGATCACCGGTATCCGGCCGGCGACATATTCGACGCTTGCCTGGATGACTCGGCAATGCTCGTCTTCGTCCAGCGTCGCCGATTCGCCGGTCGTGCCGACCGCGACCAAAGCGTCGGTACCTTGCTCGATATGAAACTCCACCAAGCGCTTCAGAGCGGCGAAATCCACTGCGCCGTCATCCGTCATCGGGGTTACCAGAGCAACGATACTACCTTGAATCATGCAAATCTCTCGTCAGGAATTAATCAAAAACAGTCGGCATTATATCAAGCCAAGCGCTAAAGCCCAGTGCGCTTACCGATTTTAACCGTCGCGGCGGCGAAACCATTTAATCTCGAGAAACCAGCCGTAATACAGCGCGAACGCCACCAAAAACACCAGATACCCGGACCAAAGAATGTCCGATAAAAAATGGCCGCCCGCGGTCATCCGGGTGAACCCCAAGGTCCAACCCAGCGCCAAGGTCAATAGCAGATAAACTACCTTGTGATTTTGCGACAGAAAATACAGTACGAAAAAACTGTAGCCGACCGAACAATGACCGCAGACGAAAGACTTGTCCGGCGTTCCGCCGATCTTGCCGGGCGGAATATAGCGATGCTCGCCGCCGAACTCGGTTACGTGCACCGGCCGCGGCCGCCCCCAATGATCCTTGACAATCAAATTGACGACCACGCCCGGTCCTACCGCGATCACCAACAGAATGTAAAGCGCCCGCCGCCGGAAGCGGCGAGTGAAGTGGTGAAAATGGCTGGAGATATACACCGCCAGCGCCGCGACACCCGACCATACTGTAAACGGAAACGCGTAGTCGTAGAGCGGCTTAACCAACCACCAATGCCGATAAGGCCAAGCTTGTTCCGGGTCGTCGGGCCGATAAAACCAACCGGCGATCGTCAAATCCAGATCGGTCAACCAGAAAACCAAGGTCGTCGTGGTCGCGAGCAGAAACCAAATGGCCAATTCCAATCGGGCGCGGGCGAGTTTACGGTGAGGCATGACCTTCCTGATGCAGTGTTAGCGGCGCTGGCCAAGCCTTCAACTTCTCGGCCCGATAAACATAGTATTTTGTCGACGGCTTGGCCGGATCGGCGACTTCGCCCAGCAAAGTCAGGCCTTCCAGGCTGTCCGACCAGCGCTTGTCGAAGCGCGCGGCTTGAATGTCGGCGACCAGAAACGCCGGCTGGCCCAAGTGTTCAGTCGGACCGGGCCAGACTTCGTACTGCGAGGTCACGCCGCCGCTGGCTTCATAGCGGTAGACGCGAGGATGGTCCGGCAAATAAAACGCCAGCTGACTGGCCAAAAAGCGGTGTCCGACCGTGACGAAGACCGGCCGGTCCGAGCCGGATTCGGTCCGATAGGTGTCGATACGCTCCGCCAACACCCGCCATTGCTTGAAACGTTTCGTCGGATCGAGTTTGGAGTTTTGCAAATTCAAGGCTTGTAAAACCGCCGGTAACGCATAGGTCAGCAAGACCATCGCCAAGCCGACCGCCAAGCCGGCTTTCAACCAGCGGCCGGGAGCCGGCGCGGCGCCGGCCACTAGAATCAAGCCAGTGAAATAAAACGGCATCGGCCAGTTGCCCTGGACTTTTTGGCCGAAACTCAGCGCCAAAATCAACAACAACCAGGCCGGCCCCATCAGCCATAGAAAGCGCCGCTCGTCATCCCATTGCCGAAATCCGGACAACCCGCGTAGCGCGGTCGCCAGCGTCAAAACAAACATCAGCGGATTCAACAGCAACAGTTGGTAAAACCAGAAATCACGAACATCGCGCAGGCGTCGCCAAGCATCGAATTCACCCTCGTTGCCGAAATGACTCTTGCTATGACCGAACATGACCCAATCATGCTGGTCGTTCCAGACCAGAATAGGCACCGCGGCCAAAACGACCGGCGCCAGATAGCGCCAAAAGTCACCGCGAAAATGCCGGCGCCGCGCCGTGCTAGCGCCCAAAAACACCGCCAACGCCAACGGCTGCAACAACGCGGCCTGCTTGCTCAGCAAGGCCAACGCCGTCGCGCAACCGGCCCACAGCCAAGCCCGCTGGTGACCGTCGAACACGGCGCGGCGCAGATAATAAACCGCGGCGATCCAAAAACAATATAACGGCGGATCGATGGTCATCAGAAAATTGGCCAGCACATTGTTCGGCGTCGCCAATACCAGCAACAGCGTCAGCGCCGCCGCCCGCGTGCCGTAAAACGCCCTGGCCGTGGCGTGCAGATAGTAAAGAAAACCGGTGCCGAGCAACACCGCCGGCATCCTTACCGCCCAAGCGGTATCGCCGAACGACCAGGTGGAAGCGCCTATCAGCCAGGCTACCATCGGCGGTTTGCTGTAATAGCACCAGTCCGGTCGCCGCGACCAGTCCCAGTAATAACTCTCGTCGCCGATCAGATCCAGGCCGTTGAACGCCAAGAAGCCGATCCGTAGTGCGAGAATCGCCAGCAGCAACGGCCAGCGCCATCGGTGTACGCTGTCCAACCAGTGCTCGAAACCGGCCGCGCTCATTCCCATTTCTCCAAATAATGCACCAGCAATTGCAGACTGCGTTGTCCGCGAAATTCGTTGATATCCAGTTTAAAGGCCGCATTCACCTTGCGGCAACCCAGCCAATTTTCCGGCCTATCGGCAAAAAACGCGATGGCGTCGAACAATTGGCCGCCGAACGGTAATTTGAGCACCAGCTTCAGGTGCTGCTGCCCGACAATGCGACATTGGATGACATCGAACACGCCGTTAAACACTGGCTCCGGAAAAGCCTGCCCCCAAACGGCGGCTTGTTGCAAAGTTTCGGCAAAGGCCAGCGTCATGTGCGCCTCATCCAGTTCGCCGTCGCTATAGACTTTTTGTTCGAGATCCACCGCATCCAGACGCGCTTCGACCGCGCCGGCAAACGCCAACGCAAAGTGCGGGTAATCGTGCAATTTAATCGTCAATCCGGCCGCCATCGCGTGACCGCCGAATTTTTCCAACACCTGCGGATGAGCGGCCGCGACATCGGCCAACACGTCGCGGATATGCACGCCGGGTATAGAGCGAGCCGAACCCTTGATGTCGCCGTGGTCGGCCGGCGCGAATGCGATCACCGGCCGGTGCAATCTGTCCTTGATCCGCGAAGCCAGAATGCCGACCACGCCTTGATGCCAATTGGCGTCGTACAAGCAAACCCCGGCCGGGACGTGCTTGTCGTCCAGCGCCTTCATCTCGGCCAGCAAGGCCATCGCTTCGGATTTCATCTGGCCTTCGACGTCGCGGCGATCCTGATTCAGGGCGTGCAGCTGCTCGGCGATGTCGCGGGCCAGACCGGCGTCTTCCGTTAACAGGCATTGAATGCCCAAACTCATGTCGTCCATCCGACCGGCCGCGTTCAGGCGCGGCGCCAACGCAAAGCCAAGATCGGCGGCATGGATGCCGGCCAGCGTTTTGCCGGCCACTTCCGCGAGCGCTTTAATGCCGGGCTGACATTGTCCCGAGCGTATCCGCAGCAGACCCTGGTGTACCAGTATCCGGTTGACCTGATCCAGCGCAACGACGTCGGCGACCGTACCGAGCGCGACATAATCCAGCAACTGCGCCAGATTCGGCTCGGCGATGCCGTTTTTCTCGAACCAATGCCGCTCGCGCAGCCGAATCCGCAAGGCCATTAGCACATAGAACATCACACCGACCCCGGCGATGTGGCGACTGGGAAACTTGTCGTCGGGCAGATTGGGATTAACGATGGCGTCGGCGTCCGGTAATTCTTGGCCGGGCAAATGATGATCGGTCACCAACACTTTAATGCCGGCCGCCTTTGCCGCCGCCACCCCGGCAATGCTGGAAATGCCGTTATCGACGGTGACGATCAAATCTGGCTTCCGGCGTTTGACCAGTTCGACGATTTCCGGCGTCAAGCCGTAACCGAATTCGAAACGGTTGGGCACGACGAAATCCACCCCGCGAGCGCCCATCAACGCCAAACCCTTGATCGCCAATGCGCAACTGGTTGCGCCGTCGGCATCGAAATCCGCGACGATCGTAATCGCCAAGCGCTGCTCGACGGCGTTCACCAAGTGCTCGACCATCGACTTGATACCGGACAACAACCACGGCGACGGCAAACGCGCCAAACCGCGATCCAGTTCGTCGCTACCCTGCACGCCGCGACTGGCGAAGACGCGCTGCAACACCGGGTCCATCCCGTCGAAATGGCCGTGCTTGACCAGCACCGGCCGCGGCACGATCGCTTTCTTGCTGCCCTGTAAGTACATGTCTTCCAATAAAAAAGCCGGCTAAGCCGGCTTCGCCAAGTTCGCGGCGGCGATCACATGTTGTCCAGAATCGCTTTTTTTACGGCATCCAGCGTGGCTTCTATCGTGACCGGATGCGTGTCCTTACACTGAGCGATCGCGGTATCGGGGTCCTTGATGCCGTTACCGGTCAGCGTACAGACGATGGTACTGCCGTCCGGAATCTTGCCGCTACCAATATCGTGCAGCGCGCCGGCCAGCGAGGTGGCGGAGGCCGGCTCGCAGAAGATGCCTTCGAATTGCGACAACATCTTTTGCGCGGCTAGAATTTGTTCGTCGCCGAACGACGCAAACCAGCCGCCGGATTCTTTTTGGACGTTCCAAGCCAAATCCCAGGATTGCGGGTGGCCGATCCGAATCGCGGTCGCGACCGTTTCCGGGTTGTCGACCATTTTGCCGACCACGAACGGCGCCGCGCCGGCGGCTTGATATCCGCACATCACCGGACGCTTATCGATGACGGCCGCGTGGCCGGCGCTGTCGGAGGCGTATTCGCTGTAACCCTTCCAATACGCGGTGATGTTGCCGGCGTTGCCGACCGGCAGACAATGAAAGTCCGGCGCCCGGCCCAGTTCGTCGACAATCTCGAACGCGGCGGTCTTTTGGCCTTCCAAACGAAACGGGTTGATCGAATTGACAATGGTAACCGGCGCGTGGTCGGCGACTTGTTTGACCAAGGCCATGCCGGCGTCGAAATTACCGTTGATCTGGATGATTTGCGCGCCGTACATCAGGGTCTGCGCCAATTTACCCAACGCGATCTTGCCCTCCGGAATCAACACGAAAGCTTTGATGCCGGCCCGCACCGCGTAAGCGGCGGCGGCGGCCGAGGTATTGCCGGTCGAGGCGCAGATGATGGCCTGGCTACCGGCTTCGACAGCTTTGGTGACCGCCATCGTCATGCCGCGATCCTTGAACGAGCCGGTTGGATTCAGACCTTCGAACTTGACGTAAATATCGACATCCTTGCCGATCAGGCGGGGGATGTTTTGCAATTGAATCAGCGGAGTGTTGCCCTCGCCCAAGCTGATCAGCCGAGTGGTGTCCGAGACCGGCAGGCGATCGCGGTAATGCTCTATCAAGCCGGTGTAGCGTGTGTGTTGTGCCATTGATTATCCTAAGGTTTCCAAGCGGATGCGCGCGACTTTGCCGCTGACCGTGGTCAACGCTTCGATGTCGGCGATCGCCGCATTCATTTCTTTTTCCAAGGTTTGCTGGGTCAGCATGATGATAGCCACCGACGTTTCGCCTTGCGGCGGCTCTTTTTGAATCAAGGCTTCGATGCTGATGTTGTATTTGGCTAGAATCCGGGTCACATCGGCCAGCACGCCGGGCTTGTCCTCCGCAGTCAAGCGCAGGTAGTAAGCCGTTCGAATCGCGTCGGCGGACAGGACCGGAATATCGGCGATGGCGTCGGCCTGAAAGGCCAGATGCGGTACTCGGTTTTCCGGATCGCTGGTCATCGCCCGCACCACATCCACCAAATCCGCCACCACCGCCGACGCGGTCGGCTCCGCGCCGGCGCCGGCGCCGTAATACAAGGTCGGCCCGACCGCATCGCCGCAAACCAATACCGCATTCATGACACCCTCCACGTTGGCGATCAAGCGGCGCTTCGGGATCAGCGTCGGATGCACGCGCAATTCGATGCCGGACTCGGTCTTGCGGGCGATACCCAGATTTTTGATTCGATAGCCCAAGGCCTCGGCGTATTCCACGTCGAGGCGGGTGATTTTGGTAATCCCTTCGGTGAAGACTTTGTCGAACTGCAACGGGATGCCGAACGCGATCGACGCCAAGATCGTCAATTTATGGCCGGCGTCGATGCCTTCGACGTCGAAAGTCGGATCGGCTTCGGCATAACCCAAGGCTTGCGCTTCGGCCAATACATCCGCGAAGTCGCGACCTTTGTCGCGCATCTCGGTCAGGATGAAATTGCCGGTGCCGTTAATGATGCCGGCCAACCATTGAATTTGATTGCCGGCCAGGCCTTCGCGGATGGCTTTGATGATAGGAATGCCACCGGCCACCGCCGCTTCGAACAACACCATCACGCCTTTCTTGCCGGCTTCGGCGAATACCTCGTTGCCGTGCAGCGCGATCAGGGCCTTGTTGGCGGTGACCACGTGCTTACCGTTGGCAATCGCGGTCAAAACCAATTGTTTGGCGAGGTCGTACCCGCCTATCAATTCGACGACGACGTCTATCTCGGGATCGTTGACGATTTCGAACGGGTCGGTGGTGAGGGCGATGCCTTGGGTGTCGCAAATGCGTGCCCGGTTCAGGTCCCGCGCCGAGGCGCGGGTCACGACGATTTCGCGGCCGGCACGACGCGCGATTTCTTCCGCGTTGCGTTTCAAGACGTTGACGGTACCGCCGCCGACGGTCCCCAACCCCAGTACACCCACTCTAACCGGCTTCAAATCCGACTCCTAAACTTTGTCCAAAATGGCGGCGATTATACAACGTTGTCTTTTTTCAGCATATTACGGATGCTGCGCAAGGCCTGCCGAGTGCGATGTTCGTTCTCGATCAAACTGAAGCGGATATGATCGTCGCCGTGTTGGCCGAAACCGATGCCCGGCGATACCGCCACCTTGGCATCGATGATCAATTTCTTGGCGAACTCGATCGACCCCATGCCTTGATAGGCGTCCGGAATCTTGGCCCAGACGAACATCGTCGCCTTGGGTTTTTCCACATGCCAACCCATCGCGTTCAGGCCGTCGCACAATACGTCTCGGCGCGCCTTGTACATATCGCGGATTTCCGCGACGCAATCCTGCGGACCTTCCAGCGCGGTAATCGCCGCGACCTGGATCGGCGTAAAGGTACCGTAATCCATGTAAGATTTGATCCGGGTCAATGCCGCGACCAAGGTCGGATTACCGCACATGAAGCCGACCCGCCAGCCGGGCATGTTGTAACTTTTAGACAACGAGAAAAACTCGACCGCGATGTCCTTGGCGCCTTCCACTTGCAGAATCGACGGTGCGACGTAGCCGTCGAATACGATGTCGGCGTAGGCAATATCGTGAACGATCCAGATATTGTGTTCCTTACAAATCGCGACGACTTTCTCGAAAAAATCCAGCTCGACGCACTGGCAAGTCGGATTGCCGGGAAAGTTGAGGATCAGCATCTTAGGCTTGGGCCAGCATTCGGCGATGCCTTTGTGCAATTCCTCGAAGAAATCGGTACCGGGCGTCAGCGGCACGTGCCGAATGTCGGCGCCGGCGATGACGACGCCATAAGGATGGATCGGATAGGCTGGATTCGGCACCAACACCACGTCGCCGGGACCCAAGGTCGCTAGCGCCAGATGCGACAAGCCCTCCTTGGAGCCTATCGTGACAATGGCTTCGGTATTGAAATCCAAATCCACGTCGAAGCGTCTTTTATACCAACCGCAAATCGCCTTGCGCAGGCGCGGAATTCCTTTGGACACCGAATAACGGTGAGTATCGTCGCGCTGGGCGACTTCCAACATTTTGTTCAGGATGTGCGGCGGGGTCGGTTGATCCGGATTGCCCATGCCGAAGTCGATAATGTCCTCGCCGTCCGCTCGGGCTTTGGCTTTCAGTTCGTTGACGATGTTGAAGACGTAAGGCGGTAGGCGGCTGATGCGATGAAATTCTTCCATTAACGACTCTTGATCTGGTGCTGGTGAGGTTTTAAACAAGGCCGGCTAAGGTACTGGTGTTGCCTGGCAATGTCAATTGCCGGCCCAAATGCAACAGGCCGGCGGCGAGGCTTATGGCCCGCAGCTGTAGCCTAGCGGCCTAAATGTCGACCGGCGGACTGAGCGGCGAGCCGGCGATAGCGATCAGCGGCCGGCCGAGGAGGGTTTCTCCACGCCTTCGCTCGCGGGTTGGTTGAGATAGGAACCGCCCACCAAAAACACCAGTACTATCAGATACAGCACCGCCGCGATATTTTTTGCCCGTTTACTGCCGTCGTCCGGATTGATTTCAGTCATTGCCTCACTCGCTCTATCCTCTAATTCAAATACCGGCCAGCGCCGCCAACATATCATCGCGCTGGATCACCTCTTTTTCCTGCAGCAAGTCGGCAAGTCTGTCCAGCTGAGCGCGCCGGCCGGCCAGCACAGCCGCCGCCCGATTTTCGGCCTCCTCCAGCAATGCGCCGATTTCGGCGTCGACCGCGCGAGCAGTCTCTTCGCTGTAATTGCGCTGCTCGCCGACATCGCCGGGCAGAAATTGCAATTGCTGACGTTGGCCGTAGATCCTCGGTCCCAGTTTTTTGCTCATGCCCAAGTAGCACACCATGTTACGGGCGATTTCGCTGGCGCGCTCCAGGTCGTTTTGCGCCCCGGTCGAAACGCTACCCAGCGCCGATTGCTCGGCGGCGCGGCCGGCCAATAGGATGGCCAACTGATCTTTCAACTCAGCTTCGGTGGACAGATATTTTTCCTCGACCGGCAGTTGCAATGTGAAGCCCAGTGCCGAGACCCCGCGCGGAATAATGGAAATTTTATGCACCGGCTGGCCGGTCGGCAAGTTTTCCGCGACCAGGGCGTGCCCAGCCTCGTGGTAAGCCACCCGGCGTTTTTCGTCCGGCCCCAAAATGCGATTTTTCTTTTCCGGACCGGTCATCACGCGATCGATAGCGGCCTCGAAATCGGCCATCGTCACGGTTTCCCGGCCGCCGCGGGCAGCCAGGATGGCCGCTTCGTTGGCGATATTCGACAAGTCCGCGCCGACGAAGCCCGGCGTGCGCTTGGCAACGGTCTGCAAATCCACGTCATCGGCCAAACGCATCGCCTTGCAATGCAGCGTCAAGATCGCCACCCGGTCGATCAAATCGGGTTTATCGACGACGATTTGCCGATCGAAGCGTCCGGCGCGCAATAAGGCCTTGTCGAGGATTTCCGGCCGATTGGTCGCGGCCATCACCACGACGCCGGCAGTCGCGTCGAAGCCATCCATCTCGGTCAATAACTGGTTCAGGGTTTGTTCGCGTTCGTCGTTGCCGGGCATGGCCATCGGTCCACCGCGACTGCGGCCGATCGCATCGAGCTCGTCGATAAAAATGATGCAAGGCGCTTTTTGGCGGGCCTGCTCGAACAAATCCCGCACCCTGGCCGCGCCGATGCCGACGAACAGCTCGATGAATTCCGAAGCGCTGATGTTAAAAAACGGCACCTCCGCCTCGCCGGACACCGCCCTGGCCAACAGCGTCTTGCCGGTACCCGGCGCGCCGACCAACAGCACCCCTTTCGGCATCCTGCCGCCCAGTTTTTGCAGTTTCTCCGGCGACTTTAAAAAGTCGATGGTTTCCTTCAGCTCCTGTTTGGCGCTTTCGGCGCCGGCCACGTCTTCGAACGTGGTTTTGACCGCTTCTTGTTGGATTCTGACCTTGTTGCCGAGGTTCAGAAACGACCGCCCCGCCCCGCCGGTCATTTTCGGTAACAGCCACATCCAGATTCCGGCGAAAATCGCTAGCGGTATCACCCAGTTAAACAGCAGATTGCTCAGCCAATTGTCGCCGCTACGCACCACGTATTCGACCCGGTGTTCCTGAAGTTGCTTTCCCAAGGCGTCGTCCCACAGCGGCACGGTAAAAAACTGCTTGCCCAGAACCTTGTCTTCGGTCTTGAGGGTACCGTTGATAAAGCGTTGCGTCACCACGGCTTTTTCGACTTTGTTGTCGTTGACCAAGGCCAAGAATTGGCTGTAGGGAATTTCGCGGCCTTCGATACGCTCGCCACCGGCCAGTATCGACAGCAATAGCACGCCGACCAAGGCATACCAAAACCAGCGAGGCGACCTAGGCTTATCACCGTCGGCGGCGGGCGCTTGCTGCTTCCAAGCCCGATAATGGTCTTGCAACCACGCCCAAGCCGCCGACCACAATTTCGCCAGCGCTTCGATTACTTGCTTACCCGTCATGACCACCCCCGGTTATTGGTTATTATCTCGGAAAAAATCGGTTCTTCGTCGCATCCCGTGCTCGATCAAGTCGACAGCCTACCAGACTTTCGGACCGGCGCGAGTTCGTCGCCGCGCGGCGCCATTCGGCGTCCGGATTCGTCGGCCTAATTTCCGAAAAACTCGGCGGTCGTAGTGCCGAAACCAGGCGCGTGACAAATTCTTAGTCGATTTGTCGTCTCTCCGACACAAGCCGCTTCGGATATCTTAGGCTTACGGCCTCGGTAAGCCTTCCCTGATTTTACCCACATGTCAACAAGTTACGGCGTTCGGTGCGCAATGCCGCCACAAGCGGGACGCTTGGCCCCGATTTTGTATGGCCGAGTACATGACCAACCATTCGCAGCCGACAGCCGACCCCAGCGAACACATTTTTCCGCTGCCTGGACGCCAACTACCGCCGAAAGCCGGTATCCACCCGATGGCGGCGATTTCGCCCGGCCGGCGCTACCCGCTCAATCCGAATTTTGCGAACATTGCCGGCGGCATCGATGGCCTGATCGGCGGCTACCGTTTATCCCTGGACAGAGCCGAGATCCTGCCGATAGTTCCGAACCAAGGCACTGCTCACGGCTTCGTCTGGGACGAGGGCCGCCTGCCGGTCGGCGTCGCGACGGAGTTGGCCGCGTCACACGTCGGCGGCGGACGCAGCCGCCTGACCTTGCACGCGGCTACTCTGGAAGGACTCGAGGTCAAACTGATTCAGCAACTACCGGTGTTGAACATCACCCCGAGGTTTGCGGTGGAGTGGGAAACCCGCGGCCACGGCGCACAGCTCGGCGTGGTGCAGCTAGTCGAATCGGCCCGCACCGCCCATTTCGCCGACGGCGGCAGGTTGAATCTGCTGAATACCGCGAACGCCAATGCCGGGCCGGTTTTATATCTGGACGACCCCGGTGCGCCTTCGCCAGTCATTCCGGTGTGCGGCTTTCAAAACGCCGATGAAACCAGCCGCTTCGAGTTCAGCGAGTCGGTGCGCCAACCGATTTACGCCGAATTGGACGGCCAACCGGTCGCGTCTATCAGCGTCCTGGAGCAATACACGCTGTACTTCCTAGCCAACGCCGCGCCCGACCGGCCGGATGATTTCATTTGGACGCCAGTGCATTTGCCGATCGTTTGGGGCTGGAGCATACGAGTGCAACAACGCTTCGACGGCGTTTGGGACATATTTCGGCGTAAGCTGATCGTGCCGACACCTTCGACCGAAGCGCCGCCGTTACCGACCTGGACCGACAACAGCCTGCGTTGCCGGACTCCGTTGGATGTCTGAACTGTTGGAGGTTGCGATCGTCGGCGCCGGATTGTCCGGCTTGGCGCTAGCCGAACGGCTATCCGCCGCAGGCCGCGCGGTCGGCGTATTCGAAGCCCGCGACCGCTGCGGCGGACGCATATTGTCGGTGCCGTTGGCGAACAATTTAACGGTCGATTTAGGCCCGACCTGGCTGTGGCCCGGTAGCCAACCACGCATTGCCGCGCTGTGCCGTCGACTGGGATTGACATTATTTCGCCAAGCCGACGCCGGGCAAAGTCTTTATAAAATCAGCGCGGACACCGTGCCGGTCGGCTATCACGACCGGCAAACCCACGCCGATGCCTGGCGCATTCAAGGCGGCTGCGCCGCATTGATCGATGCGCTGCTAGCCAAGCTCGCCGACATCGATATCCGCCTGAATCAAGCGTTATTGCGAATCGTCGACCGCGACGATCACATCGAACTGAGCTTTTCGACCGTCAACGGAACCGACACCGTCCGAGCCAAACGCGCGGTCTTGACCGTTCCGCCGCGTTTGATGGCCGAACGAATCGCCTTCGTTCCGGCCCTGTCGGCCGACTTGTTCGAAGCATGCCGGGCCACCCCAACCTGGATGGCCGGCCACGCCAAGGCGGCAGTGGCCTATCCGAGCGCCTTTTGGCGCCAACAGGGCTGGTCCGGCAACGCGGTGTTGCCCTACCCCGGCGCGATTTTGTCGGAAATTTACGACGCCGAAGACCCGCGGGGCGAATTCGGCGCCCTATTCGGCTTTTTTGGGATTCCGGCAGAATTTCGCGACCGTTATCGCGCTCAGTTACCCGGCTTGCTGACTCACCATTTGTCCGAGCTCTACGGTCCAGACGCGGCCGAACCGTTACGATCGACGATACAAGACTGGAGCATGGAGGCCTATACCGCCACCGCGCTGGACCGGCTGCCGCCGATAGGCCACCCCGATTACGGCCACCGTTGGTTGCAACTCGACCATTGGACCGACAAACTTTATTTCGGCGGCACCGAAACCGCCGCCGAGCACGGCGGCTATCTGGAAGGCGCGCTGGTCGCGGCGGAAAGAGTCTACGCCGCATTAACCTGAACCCTTCCGGAGTCACGATGACCGAACACCCCGTAAACACCGAAAGTCTGGCGCGTTTTGCCCGTCAGGCCGCAGAGATTAAAAGCGCCGCCCGATCCAGTTACGACCGCCTGCTCGCGGCGGATTTATCGCGGCAACGTTGGGACGGCTGTTTTCAACGCAATGTGCTGGCGGTGCTGGCGCAAGTCTACGACCAGGCTGCAAACGTACTACAAACGTTGCCGTTTGCCCCGGACCCCACGCCATTGGATAGGGGCATGTCCGCGCTGACCAAATTGGTGCTGGCCGAGTTCGACGGCTTTATCGAGACATTCCTCGCCTATGTCGTGGATAAACACCGCACTTCCTGCGCGTTGTCTAACTTCCCCGACGAACACAAACCCGATCGGGATTATCTCGAGGTGGTGAAACGCGATATCGCCCAGTTATGGCGGGAGTTTGCGGTCAACGTCAACAACCGATTTCTCGCCTTAACGACGGAGTAAACCATGAAGTTTTACATGACCCCCGGCTCGTGTTCGACCGGTATCCACATTTTGTTGGAAGAATTGGAACTGATCTTCGAAGTCTATCCGGTCAATTTGTTGGCCGGCGATCAACTAAAACCCGAATATCTAGCGATCAACCCCAAGGGGACGATTCCGACGCTGGTGCGCGACGACGGCGGGACGTTGACCGAGTTCAGCGCAATCGCTTACTGGCTGGCACGCCGTTACCCCAAGGCTGGCCTGTTGCCGGGCGATGCCGACGGCGACGCCCGCGCGATAGAACTGATGGCACACGCGGTCGGCACCCTGCACGGCGCCGGTTTTGCCCGGATTTTTACGCCGGAAAAATTCGCCAGCCAATCCGCCGACATCGACGCGGTCAAAGCGCAAGGCCTGGAGATCGTCCGGCGCGGATTTGAGGTATTGAACGACAGTTTACCGACGGAAGGCTACGCACTGGGTAAGTTCAGCATAGCCGACGCGGCCTTGTTCTACCCCTGTTTCTGGGCCGATAAAACCGCCATCGAGCTACCGGAACGTTGCGATAACCACTACCGCCTGATGCTGACCCGGCCGGCAGTCCGGCAAGTGTTAATGGAAGAAGGTTATCGGGTTAACTAAGCAAGTCACCCGTAATTACCCGCCGGGCTGGTTGATCGCTCGGCTTTCGACAAGCCCGGTTGTCGGCGCTGACGGCGGCTTTCTCCTGCCTTTTCTAAGGCGCACTTGGGATAAGCCGAGAAACTTGCATCGGAACGCGATATTCGTGGCGTTGTCTTGGGTATTTCTTCTTCGCATGAAACGCCCTCGATATGAGTAACGCCGTCGGCGCGACGAAGTTGTCGCACTCCCACGATGACTTTCTACTGACTTCAGCTACTTTTTTTTACCGCAAAGTCCGGTTCCAGACTCGGGTCGCGATCAGTCGGCACACCCGGCCCTTTCCGTCACCCGCAACAATTCGCAAGACAATTATCGGTTTTTCAAGGAAAATACCGGGGATTTTCAACGTTTCCGCGTTACATGTACAAATACGACGGCCTGGTTATCCACCAAAGCCACGACGAAGAGGGCATCATCGAAGTCGTCGATAACGATGGGGTTCGAGCTCTGCATTTCGGTTCGCACGCCCGGCAAAGCTCGATGTTGATCGCCGAACCCGACCGCCTGCATTCCTTATACGCTCGCGCGATGATGGCCGGCCTGCTGTTTCAGCCGCCGCCCAGGGATACCCTGCTAATCGGCTTGGGCGGGGGCACGATCGCCAAGTTTCTGCTCCATCAATTTGCCGACTGCCGGGTGCGGGTGGTCGAGTTTCGCGGCAGCGTTTTAAAAGTGGCGCGCAGCCATTTCAGCCTGCCCTTCGATGCCCGCTTGAAAATTAAAATCGGTTGCGGCGCCCAACACGTCAGACAATATTCCCGCGAACATGGCGAATGCCACGATCTGATCATGATCGACGCCTATGACCACGACGGCATGGCCCCCGAGGTCAGTAGCGAAGCCTTTTTCGACGCCTGCCGAACCTTGCTGACCCGCGACGGTCTGTTGGTCATCAACCTTTGGGGTACCGACAAGCCGATGTTTCAACAAGTCAGTTGGAATCTGGGCCGGGTGTTCAACTGGCGGATGCTGTTTTTGCCGGTGCGCGGCCGCGGCAACGTGATCGGCTTTGCTTTCGCTGATCAAACCGCGAAACCCACTCTAAAAAATTTGATAGACCGAGCCAAGCACCTGGAGCAACGCTATCAAATCGAATTTCCGACGTATCTGTTGGACTTAAAACGCCACAATCCCAACGTTTTCAACCGGATCATCAAACCGTGATACACAACGCCCCCAACCTGTTCGGCTACAAAAAATACTGGGCTCACCGCTTCGGCCCGGCGCCGGAATTGCCGATGAGCCGCGCCGAAATGGACGCCTTGGGCTGGGATGCCTGTGACGTGATATTGGTGACCGGCGACGCCTATGTCGATCATCCCAGCTTCGGCATGGCGGTGATCGGCCGGGTGCTGGAGGCGCAAGGTTTCCGGGTCGGCATCATTTCTCAGCCGGACTGGCAGAGTGCCGACGATTTTCGGAGGCTCGGCCCCCCCAAGTTGTTTTTCGGTGTCACCGGCGGCAACATGGACTCGATGGTCAACCGCTATACCTCGGACAAGAAAATCCGTTCCAACGACGCCTACACCGCCGACGGCGCCGCCGGCAAACGCCCGGACCGCGCGGTCAATGTGTATGCGCACCGCTGCCGCGAAGCGTATAAAAACGTGCCGATCATCATCGGCGGCATCGAAGCCAGTTTGCGCCGCATCGCCCATTACGACTATTGGTCCGACAAGGTGCGCAAGTCGATCTTGCTGGATTCCAAGGCCGATTTGCTGGTGTACGGCAACGCCGAACGGCAGGTCGTCGAAATTGCCCATCGCTTGGCTAAAGGCGAGAGCATTCACGATTTGAAAGGCATCCGCGGCACCGTGCACTTCGTCAAACAAGTGCCGCAAGGTTGGCTGGAAAAGGATTCGACCCATTTCGACAAGCCCGGCGCGGTCATCGTGCACCAAAATCCGTATCAGGAGATGCCAAGTTGCGAATCGGCACCGGTAGCGGCTGAAAGCAGCCTGGCCGATAACGAACAAGTCATCCAATTCAAACCGATCGCCAACAAAAACCGCGCGCAAACCGTGATTCGCCTGCCCGATTACGACGCGGTCAAGGACGATCCGATTTTGTACGCCCACGCTTCGCGGGTGATGCACGGCGAAACCAATCCCGGCAATGCCCGCGCGCTGATCCAACGCCACGGCAATCGGGAAGTGTGGATCAATCCGCCGCCGCTACCACTGACCACCCCGGAAATGGACGGCGTGTTCGACTTGCCGTATTCACGGTTGCCGCACCGATCTTATGGCAAGGCCAACATTCCTGCCTTCGAGATGATCCAGCATTCGGTGCTGATCATGCGCGGCTGTTTCGGCGGCTGTAGTTTTTGCTCAATCACCGAACACGAAGGCCGCATCATCCAAAACCGTTCGGAAGATTCGATCATTCGCGAAATCGAAGCCATCCGCGACACCTCGCCCAACTTCACCGGCCACATTTCCGACCTGGGCGGACCAACCGCCAACATGTGGCGGCTGGCCTGCAAGGACCCGAAAATCGAGGAGTCCTGCCGCAAGCCATCCTGCGTTTATCCCGGCATCTGCCACAACTTGAACACCGACCAGACGCCATTAATTAAGCTGTACCGGCGCGCCCGCGCGCTGCCTGGCATCAAAAAAATCTTCATCGCTTCCGGTCTGCGTTACGACATCGCCGTCGAAACCCCGGCCTATGTAAAAGAGTTGGTGACTCACCACGTCGGCGGCTATCTAAAAATCGCGCCCGAGCACACCGAACAAGGCCCGTTATCGAAGATGATGAAACCCGGCATGGGTACTTACGACCGCTTCAAGGCGATGTTCGACAAATACTCCAAGGAAGCTGGCAAGGAACAATATCTGATCCCCTACTTCATCGCCGCCCATCCCGGCACCACCGACCAGGACATGCTCAATCTGGCCCTATGGCTAAAACGCAACGGATTCCGCGCCGACCAAGTCCAGGCCTTTTTGCCCTCGCCTATGTCGATTGCTACTGCGATGTATCACTCCGGTAAAGACACCTTGCACAAAGTTGCCCGCAACAGCCCGGATATCGCCATCCCCAAAAGCATCAAACAACGGCGCTTACATAAGGCTTTTCTTCGCTACCACGACCCCAAAAACTGGCCATTGCTGCGCGACGCGTTGAAGGACATGGGGCGAGCCGATTTAATTGGTAACGGCAAACAGCATTTGGTGCCGAGTTTTCAGCCAAAAAGCGATGGTCAAGCCAATAAAACCAGAGGCAAAACCACACCGTTTAAGACCAAATATCGCCCATGATTCACTACGAATTTTACAATGCAACACAAACAATGTTAAAAAACATAACTTGAAATAAGATGAGCACGACAAGCTGAAATAAAAACCCAGCATATTGATTTAGTTTAATCCCTCTTAGAGTTAAACTATTTAAATTTCCGCTAATTATACAGCCCTTTATAGATAAAAATGAGGCCAAACAATGTATGCCATTGAATTTGAGACAGAAATAACAAACAAATATATTGAATTACAAGACTATGAAAAACTAATCAACAAGCATGCAAAAGTCATTGTGCTTGTAAAAGACCCCATTATAGACACATCTCAAGCAGACAAAATTGAATATTTCAAGACGCTAATTAACACCAGAAAAAACTTACCCCCTGTAGAGAATAAAGTAGATATTATAAAACTGTGCAACGAGGCGGACAGTGATATTTTTTGACACTAATATTCTGATATATGCCTCTATCAATCAAGACAGCGCAAGACAACAAATCGCTGACGAGAGAATTTTATCAGCGTTAAAAAATAATAAAATCACCATATCTCCTTTGGTTTTTACAGAATATATTTTTGTCCTGTCCAAGTTAAAACAGATTGAACAGCAACAAAAGAACATCGAATTTTTCAAAAGTCTATCAACCGGCTCCATCAACACTGACATGGTTTATGCAGCTTACAAACTATGCTCATCAATAAATTGCTGTAAAAGTATCAACGACGTTATTCACCTTAAATTTGCTGAACAACACTGTAATAAACTGATTACTTTCGACAGCGACTTCCAGACATTAATACCTCACACTGGCTTGGAAATAGAAATACTGGCTTAGAAGCAAATGAATTAAGCGCAGAACAAATTCGAATCGATGGCTACCAGTAAAAATAAGCTGCCCCCGGATAATTTTCTACTACACTTATCCGACGCCCAAGCTTAGAACACACTAACTAAGACAGACTGTCGCAAAACCGTTCAACAACAAGCCACCAGTTAATCATCAAGATCGAATGACGACCCGACAACAAACCATCATCACACCCAATAAAACCCTTGGCGACTCGGGGCGAGATGGCGGTCATCAAACCATCAATAACCACGGTGGCATTTGACGTAATCACTCAATCTCCATCACTGATACTACGCTTGCGCAAATCTCTAGATCTTTGCTCCGCCCAACAAACAGTTTACCTATCAGATGGCAAAGCCAAATCACGAATCGATAGTTCTATGCAACTAATACACGCACTCAAGTGGTCTTTTCTGTCGGAAATTGCGTCTAAAGCAATCCAGCCAATTGTATTTGTAATACTTGCTCGATTACTTACTCCTGAGGACTATGGTATAGTAGCTGCTGCATCAATGGTAATCAGTTTCTCCCAAATATTTTGGGAAGCCGGTACGAGCAAAGCTCTCATTCAATACCAAGGAGATAGAAATGAGGCGGCCAATGCCGCGTTTTGGATCAACATCACTCTCGGCATCCTTGTCTCTAGCGCCTTGCTAGCACTCTCAAATTTGATTTCAGAGAACATATTCCACGACCCAAGAGTCGAATTGGTCATTGATGTCTTGACGCTACAAGTCATGCTTTCAGCGCTGACATCCGTCCACATAGCTTTATTACAGAAAGACATGCAATTCAAACATCTGTTTTGGGTACGGCTAGTCACTGTAGCTATCCCAGCGATTATTTCCATTCCATTGGCATGGCATGGCAAGGGGTATTGGGCGTTGATTTCCGGCACATTGGTTGGGCAGTTAATGCAGGTATTAATAATATGGCAAATCAGTTATTGGAAACCTGTCGTCGGTATAGATATAAACATCGTAAAACAACTTTCGAACTTTGGTGGCTGGGTTGCCACAACCGGCCTTCTGTCATGGTTTTATATCTGGGCCGACTCGTTAATTATCGGCCTGTATTTAGGCTCGCATGAATTAGGGTTATACAGAACTGGAAACGCGATTGTTACGATGATATATGGATGCATATTCGGACCGCTAATGCCTGTACTCTATAGCCATTTCTCCGAAATACAAACTGATAGAGAACGCGTAAGAACTACGTTATTCAAAGTCATTCAGATTATAACCTTCTTATCTATTCCCATGGCGGTATTTTTATTTACGAATGCTTCCTTTATCTCAAACGCGCTATTCAGTGAAAAATGGAAAGGAATAGAATTGGTAATTTCAGTAATGGCCCTGATGCATGGTTACTCCTGGATAATTGGCGCAAACGGCGAGGCCTATCGTGCGGTAGGCGCTCCCGCAAACGAAACAATTACCATGTCTTTGACGCTTGTTTTTTATATAGTTGGCTATTTCTTGAGTATTCAGCACGGCTTACAAGCATTTATTTGGACAAGACTAGCCCTGGCTCTAGCGGCCTGCGGCGCACACCTTTGGGTGGCCAAAAGAGTCGTCAACCTCAACATAATACCCACTGTAACTTATGTGGCTAAAATCAGTCTAGTTTGTCTCCCTTTAGTCGCAATTGCTCACGCCCTCCAATGGTCGAATATTGCTTCTTATGAAACAAAAAATATTTTAATCGATATAATTTTATTATTTATATCCCTCTGGGCTGTAGAGAGACGCGGGCTTATTCAAACCACCCTGACATTGGTAGCAAAAAGGCATTTAAAGTGATTAAAAAAGCCGTTAAGCGCTTGGCTAATTATGTTATTTACAGGGCAACGCGCTTACTGATAACGCTAAAAGTTTTCCACCGAGTCCACGCTAAAAAAGCATATAACGACGATTTCAACCGACAAACATTCCGTGAATCAGTAATAAGCTTTATATCAAGCCTAAGCTATGACACCAACTTCCAATATAAATATTCTACTTCCTGTAATAAACCTACACTATATGCCTCTGCGTATGCCTGCATGACGCTTTCCTTGCTTGGGAAACTGAATGACTTGTCTACCCAACAAAAAGCTCAATGGATAGCATACTTTGATAGTTTCCAAGATGCGAATGATGGTTTATTTTACGACCCTGTTGTTGATTCACAATTATATCGAACCGCCGATTGGTGGGGAAGTCGACATCTCGCGTTACACATGATTAGCGCTTACACAAACTTGGGTGGAAAACCCAAATATCCATTTTATTTTCTCGAAGATTACTACGACGCAGATAGAATAAAACAATGGCTCGACAGTCATGAATGGTCAAAGTCCTGTACTCATGCGGATGACATAGATAATAAAATCATGAATATTGGTTGCTTATTGCAGTATCAGCGAGACGCGTGGAACGACGATAGAGCACGAGCAGCCGTAAATTACCTTCAAAGCTATCTGCTATCGCGCATCAACAAGCAAACCGGCATGTGGGGCCATTTTGATACCAATAATCCCGACCAGCTATCAAGAGTGGTTCAATTTGCTTACCATTTATTTCCACTTTTCTTCTATGATGGCATTCAAATTCAACACCATGCCTTAGTGGTCGAACATGTATTGGCGACTCAAAATAAACTAGGCGGATTTGGTGTACAAATAAATTCAAGTGCGTGTGAAGATATGGATTCAATTGATATACTAATTCGATTTTCACCTTTTACCAAAAATCACAAGAAAGAAATAGACATTCGGCTATATAAATCATTAAACTGGATATTATGTAATCAAGTGGATGACGGTGGTTTTGTCTTTCGATTATACGAAAGATTTACCTATGGACATTCACAAATGTCTAGCAAACCAAACGAAGGATCGATGCTGTCAACTTGGTTTAGAGTTCTATCTATTGCTTACCTAGACAAGCATTTTGAAACGCCGCACAATTTCGTAATAAACCGCTGTCCAGGCTACGAATTTTAACTATAGCAATGAAAAGAATAACATCGTCAGTTAAAGAATTGTTTCTCAAATTGACCAATTTTCAGTTAAGCTTGGCATTTAGGATTCAATCTCATCTAACAACTCAAGAGAAAATATACCTAAGTAATTTAGCAAAAAATAAATCGATTATATTGGAAATCGGATCATATCTCGGCGCATCCGCTTGTTGTTTCGGCAACGCATTAAAAAAATCGAACTGTGGCGTGATTTATTGCGTTGACACATGGAATAACAACGCAATGACGGAAGGTCTAAGAGATACTTTTTCTGAATTTACTAAAAACATCGCACCTTATGCAAACCTCATTATTCCAATGCGAGGTTTCAGCACAGAAATGGTTGAAGAGGTGGCGACTCAGACAAACCACCTTGATGTGTTATTCATTGATGGGGATCATTCTTACGAAGGAGTCAAAGCGGATTGGGAGGCGTATAAACATTTTTTGATGCCTGGCTCTATCGTGATCTTTCATGATTGGGGGTGGGCGGAAGGCGTACAAAGAGTAATTGAAGAAAATGTCAAACCGGTAGTCGGCAATTTTGGTTGTTTACCAAATATGTGGTGGGGCACTATCAAATATGCCTTATGCTAAGTGTCATTATACCGACGCGAAATCGCGCTAATTTATTACAGCTGGCATTACAGTCATTGGTGTCTCAAACGTTATCCGCCGAACAATTTGAGATATTAATAATTGATAACGGATCGACTGACGCCACGAAGCAGATTTCAAATTCATTTCGGCAGCAATTAAAGAATTGTCGGTACGTTTTTGATCCTGCTCCCGGACTACATGTAGCTCGCCATCGTGGATTACTGGAAGCGCGGGGCGATATACTAGTCTATGCGGACGATGACATACAAGCCACACCTTTCTGGCTGGAAGCCATTGCTGAAAATTTTGCCGAACCCAGTGTGGCTATGGTGGGAGGGAACAATTATCCTATTTTCATGGCCCCGCTTCCAAAATGGCTGGAAAAGCTTTGGCACCAACCGCTATTCGGTGGGCAGTCAATTCCGGCTTTAAGCATACTTTCTCTTCCGGAGGGCCGACGTGAATTCAGTCATTTTCTGGTTTGGGGATGCAACTTTTCGATACGAAAACAAATATTACTAGCAGCTGGTGGCTTTCATCCAGATGCCATGCCCCAGGAGCTGATTCGATTTCGAGGAGATGGCGAGACGCATGTATCGCAATTTATTCTAAATCAAGGGCTGATTTGCATGTTTGATTCCAGAGCAAGTGTGCACCATGCCGTGCCTCCTGAACGCATGACTATAGACTACTTTGGGAAACGCGCATTTCTCCAAGCAATATCGGACTCATATACACAACTCAGGAGCACGCACCAATCTAATCAGAAACTTTCTCTGCCTGAAAAGTTGACAAGAAAAATAGTAGCATCAATTAAGACTATCCGCGACAGACTTCCAGCCTTTAAATGCCATGACGACGAACTGCATTTATTGAATCAAGCCATAACAGAAGGATATAAAAAAGGTTTTGCTTATCACCAGAAAGCGTATCAAATCGATCCGGAAGTTCGCGCCTGGGTTCACAAGACAAATTATTATTGAACCTGATTTAAGCATGGTTTTAATTCGCGGTCTCATCCAAATAAATATCAAGAGGTAATTATATGATTGATCGGATTGAAAGCAACGGACAAGAACTCGCGGTTATCATTCGCCATTCTTTTAAAAAAGAAGGCATCGAATTTTTTACGCCTGGCACCTATTCCCAACAGATCGGTTATATGAATCGACCGTCCGGGTACGTCATCCCACCTCACGTACACAACCCCGTAACACGGGAAGTCCACTACACTAACGAAGTATTGTTCATCAAGAGCGGCAAATTGCGAGTGGATTTTTATAGCGAACAACAAGTGTATATAGAAAGCACTGTCCTGGAAGCTGGGGATGTGATTTTATTGTCAATCGGTGGCCACGGATTCGAAATGCTCGAGCCGACAGAAATTATCGAGGTAAAACAAGGACCTTATGCTGGTGATCAGGACAAAACACGTTTCGATGCAATCGCCCAGAATCAAATCAAATTGAGAGATGTAAAATGATTCCCGTTAACGAGCCATTGCTGGACGGCAACGAAAAAAATTACCTGTTGGAATGCATAGAAACCGGCTGGATTTCGTCCGAAGGACCTTTTGTCAAACGTTTTGAAGAGGAGTTTGCCAAACGAATCGGACGCAAACATGCCGTTGCAGTGACAAACGGTACAGCGGCACTTGATATTGCAGTCGAAGTGCTGAATATTGGTAAAGGTGATGAAGTCATTGTTCCAACTTTTACCATCATTTCGTGCCTTCATCAAATCATTAGGTCTGGCGCGACACCGGTGTTAGTCGATAGCGATCCCCTAACGTGGAACATGGATGTCAAACAAGTAGCCGCTAAAATCACACCGCGTACGAAGGCGATCATGGCTGTCCATATTTATGGCTTACCGGTTGATATGCTGCCGTTACAGACTCTGGCGCAAGAACATGGACTCAAGATTATTGAAGATGCCGCCGAGGCCCTTGGACAGGCATATTGCAAAAAATCTTGTGGCAGTTTTGGGGACATCAGTACATTCAGCTTCTACCCGAATAAGCATATCACTACCGGGGAAGGCGGTATGGTGGTCACGGACGACGACCATCTCGCCGAACAAGCACGCAGTTTACGCAATCTATGTTTTCAACCCGCAAAGCGTTTCGTACATGACCGCTTAGGTTGGAACTATCGCATGACCAATATGCAAGCCGCACTGGGTATTGCGCAATTGGAACGACTTGACGGATTTATCAAACGCAAACGCGAAATAGGGCTGCTCTATAGCAACTTATTATCCGACGTAAAAGGATTACAATTGCCGCCAGTACAAACCGCTTATGCCGAAAATATTTTTTGGGTGTTTGGAGTGGTATTAGATAAATCTTTGGCGATTGATGCCGCACATGCCATGAAACAGCTTTCTACCAAAGGGATAGGAACACGACCGTTTTTTTATCCCATGCATATGCAACCCGTGTTCAGAAAGATGAATTTATTCAACAATGAAAGTTATTCAGTCGCGGAAACATTATGTAAGTATGGGTTTTATCTACCCAGTGGATTAGCCTTAACCGACGACCAAGCGCGGGAAGTTGTACAGGCAGTTTATGAGATCGTGCGATGAGCTTCGTTTTTGATAGTTATGCCCGCTATTATGATTTACTCTACATTGACAAGGATTATGCAGCAGAGGCGGAATATGTCGTCTCGCATATTCACCGTTATAAGCCACAGGCAAAAACCATTCTGGAACTTGGGTGCGGTACCGGAGCCCATGCCGTGCATTTAGCACGAAAGGGTTTTAATGTAGTCGGCGTAGACATAAGTGATAGTATGCTGAAGCGCGCGGAGATACGAAAAGCGGAATTACCAAAAGAAATTTCATCTAGACTCACTTTTCTGCAAGCCGACGTGCGTACTGTACGATTAGAAGAATATTTTGACGCGGTAATTTCACTGTTTCATGTTATTAATTACCAAACTACAAATACCAATTTAGAAAATACTTTTACAACAGCAGCATCTCATTTAAAACCTGGCGGTGTTTTTTTATTTGATTTTTGGTATGGGCCAGCAGTATTAACTCTACAACCCGAGGTACGAGTTAAGCGTTTTGATGATGAAACCGTCAAAATCACCAGAATTGCGGAGCCCGTAATGCATATCAATAAAAACATAGTTGATGTTAACTATACTATTTTTATCGAAAACAAGTTATCGGGTGCAGTAGAGCAATTGTACGAAACTCATAAAATGCGATATTTGTTTTTACCAGAACTGCTAACGTTTCATAGTTCTAAGTTCCAGGAGTTGATGAGTTGTTCTTGGATGGATGATAAAGAACTCGATAGCCAAACTTGGTCTGGAATCCAGATTTTACTAGCTAAGCATTACGAATGAAATTAATAGCCTTTCTTGAGGACAAAATAACCATAGGCGGAGGGTTTAACCAGTCGTTAAATGCCATACTACAAATGAACAAGATCGGCGAAGGTAATTTTGATTTTGAAATATATACCGTTCACCTTGATAACGTCGAGCATTTGGAAAAACTAGGACTAAGCGCCAAGTTATTGAAGCTTTCATTTATTGACCGAATTGTTTTTCGGGCCACGCGGAGTCTTCTTGGCCAAATCTTACTCGATCATACCAACTTCTGCTCTCCGTTTGAGAAAACACTGATAAATAACAATGTTGACTTAGTTTATTTTTTAACCCAATCTTCAACTCCCGGAGCGTTGAAAAAATTAAACTATATATCAACAGTATTCGACTTGTGTCACAGAGACATGTTGGAATTTCCAGAAGTAGGATATTCTAACGAGTTTTTTAGCAGAGAAAACCACTTTAAAAGAAACTTGTCCCGTGCGTTTTTAATTACAACCGACTCAATTCAATTATCCAACTCCATAGAAATACGATATGGAATAGATAAAAAAAGAATATTATCGTCACCTTTCTCGCCATCTCCTTTCATAAAAAAAGAACAGTCAATTGATACGGCTTCGGTATTAAAAATCTATAACTTAGAAGAAGGGTATTTCTTTTACCCAGCTCAATTTTGGCCACATAAAAATCACGCTCGCATTTTAGAAGCCTTGAGCCACCTTAATAGTATTGGAGTAAAATTCAATATCGTATTTTCCGGAACCGATAAAGGTAATAAGCAACACATTATCAACTTGGTGGAAAAATATTTACTCACCAAACAAGTGCATTTTGTAGACTTTGTCCCGCCCGAAAATATGAGAGGATTGTACGAAGGATGTTTAGCCGTGGTAATGCCAACCTACTTTGGCCCGACTAATTTACCGCCACTTGAAGCGTGGACACTCGGTAAACCATTAATCTATTCTTCTCATTTGGAGAGCCAGGCCAAAAATGCCGCCATCTATGTTAATCCAGACGACCCAAAACACTTAGCGGATGCCATGATTGCTTGCACCGATCCAAAAATATGCGCCACCCTTGTAGAAGCTGGGTATGAACGTCTTAACCAGATGCGGTGCGAACAAATTGAATCTGAAAACAGTCTAAAGAATCTATTGCTTGAATTCAAGCAAAGACGTAAATGCTGGTCTTAAAATGACAACCAATAAAACTATAATGATCAAATATGCCATCGAAAGAACAATACGTTTGGCTTTTAATACTATTGGCTTAGACTTACATAGGATCAGACCAGATATTTCTTCATCGGATAAATTGTCCAAAAGTCTATTCCATTTCAACATTGATACTGTATTTGATGTCGGTGCTAACATCGGTCAATTTGCAAGATCGCTTCGCCAAGCAGGTTATAAAGGAAGAATCATCAGTTTTGAACCATTATCGGAAGCACATGAAAAACTTCGCGAATATGCTAAAGACGATTCCGACTGGTTAATCCATCCTCGTGCAGCTTTGGGCGATAACAATGGCGAATTTAATATCAACATAGCCGGTAACTCGGTATCATCCAGCTTACTAGAAATGACTGCGTTGCATTTAAACTCAGCTCAAGACTCAGGCTATATTGGCACTGAAAAATGTACGACACAGACTTTGGATTCAATAGCATCTAAATATATAACCAGCAATAATAATATATTCTTGAAAATTGATACACAAGGTATGGAATGGGAGGTGTTGAATGGTGCCGTTAACACATTGCCATTTATTCAAGGCGTCATGCTGGAGGTGTCTTTTGTCGAACTTTATTCAGGCCAAAAATTATGGAAAGAAATGATCGAGCATCTTGAAATTGAGGGGTTTAGTATTTGGTCGATTGATCAAGAATTTACCGACCAAAAATCCGGCAAGACCTTACAATGCAATGTCGTCCTCTATCGACCATAAATAATTACACATCAATATCGATGAAGGCGCTACTGAAAGAACTTCCACTACCTAATGAAAACAAGAAGGGTTGGCCATGGACACATGAATCTAAACTTATTCTTGATGCTCGCTCAAAAGACAGTCCGTGGCCAAAAATAAGCATTATTACACCGTCGTTAAATCAAGGAAAGTTTATTGAAGAAACAATACGCTCCATTCTATTACAAAACTACCCAAATTTGGAATATATTGTCATTGATGGTGGCAGCACTGACAATTCAATTGAAATAATAAAAAAATACGAAAATTGGATACACTACTGGGTTAGTGAGAAGGATGAAGGCCAAAGCCACGCTATCAACAAAGGATTGGAGGCCTGTACCGGCGACATAATTGCGTGGGTTAATTCAGACGACACGTTTGCAAACGATACATTATTTTACGTTGCCGATAAATTTAATTTGAACGATGCCAACTGGTTAATAGGCATAGCTAACATTATCGATGAGTCAAGTAATCGTGTGGGTTTTCGCAATCCGCCGAAAGATGTTACGCAGGAAACTTTTCTATGTTGGACTGGGAATTGGTTCCCGCAGCAATCTACGTTCTGGAACAGGAAAATGCTGGAGTTAATAGGACATCTTGACATTTCTCTTCATTATGTTATGGATGTTGACTTATGGTGGAAAATGACGAAGCGTACCTCGCCAATTATTGAAAATAAAGTACTATCCAACTATCGAGTTCATAATAAGTCAAAAACCGTTTTTGACAACGAAAAGTCCAACCAAGAACTCGCATCATGGATTTACAATAATTTCATATTAAATGCAACCAATAAATACGACAATTTCATTCATATCCTACATAGACAAATTTACCTTCAATCCTTAATTGATCGCCTGAAGAATCATATTATACTCGGTAATGTCATTAAATTCTGGGGCAACTATATTAATTCATATTTTAGCAAGCTTTAACCCCCGCTGACTATTGTAATATTTATATTATGAAAAATATTGCTGTTATCAGTAAATCGGACGCCACAGGCGGAGGCGCCAGCCGGATAGCTGGCGGCTTAGTTCAATTACTAAATAACGATCATAAATTTGAAGTACATCATTGGGTTGGTCGCCCAGGTATTAATTCCGATTGGTACACGTTTAAACTACACGGCGGGCAATGGCTTTCACTGATACAAGGTGCTTTATCAATAGCATCCAGGACTATTGGACTTCCGGACTTTATCACCCCAGAGCTTTGGATTCATTTACAGCGTAAAACGGTTGACTATGATCTTTATCATTTTCATGATATTTCATTTACATTTTCCCCTTTGGCGCTTTCTTGGCTTGTAAAACGCAAACCTATTATATGGACATTCCATGATTGCTCACCATTTACAGGTGGTTGTATATATCCCATGGATTGCAAAGCTCACTACGATCATTGCAATAATTGCCCACAATTAGATTTATTACCTTTGGGTACGTCAATTGATTTTACTGGCTATATGCAACAGTATAAACGGCGATTATTGCAACAATGGCCGATTGTGCCTATATTTCCGTCGAGATGGCTGGCCACCGAGGCAATGAAGGCCGTCGATTTCAAGATTACCCCGGTTGTAATTCCTAACTATGTGGATACAAATATCTATAAACCATTGGATAGAGGAATAGTTAAAACCATTCTTGGCCTGCCCCAGGATCGGTTTATTGTTTTATTAACTGCAACAAACTTATCAGAAGCTAGAAAAGGCTCGAATTTAGCTATTGAAGCATTAAAGCAAATGAATCCACCGCCGTTTGTTTTAGCGATAGGAAAATCCGATAAAAATCAATTGGACTTTTTTCAAGGATTGAGCTTCTATAGCACAGGCTATATATACAACGACCAGCTTTTAGCCCAATATTATGCAGCAGCAGACGTATTTCTTTTCCCAACACTTGCTGATTCATTCGGTTGTGTTGCTATTGAAACCATGGCTTGCGGCACACCGGCTATTGCATTTGCAACTGGCGGAGTTCCAGAAATTATCGAACACAACAAAACAGGTTGGTTAGCGAAAACCGGCGATGTACAAGGTTTAGTCGATGGCTTAAATTATGCCGTTAATAATCCGAAACTATTAGCTGCATGGCGTACTGCCGGTCTGCAAAAAGTACAAGAACGCTACACGAAGGAACTATTCTTGGCGGCACATTTAAAAATTTATCAAAAAGTTCTAAATAACGATTATGCAGACCTCTAAAGTTGCAATTGTCATCGTAACATGGAATAAAAAAGCGTTCGTTTTGGAGCTGCTAAACTCATTAAAACTTCTTAGTTATCCAAATTACGACGTGGTTGTGGTCGATAATTGCTCTACCGACCAAACAAGCGACGCTATCGCGGAATATTTTCCAGACACCATTATCATAAAAAATCCAGAAAATACCGGAGGAGCCGGCGGCTTTAATATAGGCTTGCAATACGCACAAGATAACGAGTATACCTATTGCTGGCTACTGGATAACGATGTAATCGTCGATAAAGATGCATTATTGTATTTGGTCAATACTTTGGAAAGCACTCCAGATGCCAGCATCTGCGGTTCACAAATATTAATAGTCGGCAGTGACATTGTTCAAGAATGCGGTGGCAATATTAACTGGAACAAGGCCAACATTACATTAAACAATCATGGCAAACCCAGGCATTTAGATAAATCGACATCCGGCACTATCGAGGTTGATTACTGCGCTGCTTGCTCCATGCTCGCCAGGATGACCGATGTCAAACTTTATGGAAAAATCGATCCGGAGATGTTTATCTTCTGGGATGACATAGAATGGTCAACACGAATAAAGTCCTTCGGCAAAATGATACTCTGCAACACAAATTCTGTTGTTTGGCATCATTTCAATGGCTACAAGCCATCCAATGCGTGGAGGGTCTACTACAGAGTTAGAAATAAGTTATATTTTTTCAACAAATACTCAAAATCTAAAAGTGCCCTAGCCAAGCTTTTAGCAATTTACGAAGAACTGCAGGAATTTTACCACTACATGGGGATTGTCGATTATTCTTATTCTGTTGAATCAGCCATTACTGATTTTAAAAATGATATTCGAGGAAAATGGCCTTCCCAGGCTTACATCCCAACCACGGCCACACACTTTAAACCAGATATAATTCCCGATAACAATTATTTGGTAATTTATGATCATAATTATGGTCAACTAAGCTATTCAGCATTTGGCGATAACACAATACATTATGTCATAGACACCAATTTGTCCGCCACTAAGTTTTCGTTAGCGTTATTAAAATCGATTATTAGGCCTTCTATCGCAGTTGGCAATCAGTTAAATATATTTATGCTATTTTCTAGCTTTGCTATTCTCTTAACAGAAAACGGATCACGCGTCATTAAAAACAGCAAAATTAAAAACACAGCATTTATTATTTATCGCTGTATTTTTTTTGCTGGAAAATATATTTCTCAATTTAAATGAGAATTGTTTTCCTATGCAAGCGCCACTATATGCAAAACGACGTCATCGACGACCGTTATGCTAGGCTTTACGAACTGCCAAAACAATTAGCATTAATTGGGCACAATATCCGAGGAATTTGTCTTGGCTACCATCGCTGCACTTCCGGTCATTTTATACACATAAATAATAGCTCGAATTCTTTGGAGTGGCATGGCTTCGATGCCGGCAGGTTAATAGTCCCCGGTTTGCCGAGGTACTTTGCCAACACATTTTTGCTTATTAAGCAATTTAAACCGGATATTTTATTGGGTAGCTCCGACTGTCTTCATGCCGTTATAACCGCTCTATTCGCCAAACTTTTTAAGATACCCTATTATCTCGATCTTTACGATAATTATGAGAGTTTCGGGCTGGCAAAATTGCCCGGACTTTTGTCTTTATATCGTCTGGCGATAAGAAACGCCGAAGGCATTAGTTGTGTCAGCGAACCACTTTCAAATTTTATCCGGCAGCGATATCAGCATCACAACGTTATCACATTGGAAAGCACGATCGCTGGCAATGACTTTTTTCCACAGAACAAAACTCTATGCAGGCAACACCTGAATTTGCCTGCTCATGCAAAACTAATTGGCTTAGCCGGTTCGCTGGACAAAAATCGCGGTGTCGATTTGCTCTACGCCGGCTTTTTGCAATTAGCCGATAACGACAGTTCGGTTCATTTAGTGTTGGCCGGACCAACTGACCCTAGCTGCCCTATCCCCAATCATCCGCGAGTTCACTATTTGGGTCTATTGGCGCATCGTCAAATTAACGGCTTTTATAGCGCGCTTGACTTGGCAATGATTTGTCTGCGCGATAGCGAGTTCGGCCGATACGCCTTTCCGCAGAAAACCTACGAAATTCTCGCCACCGAAACGCCGGTTTTAGCCACGAATGTCGGCGCGGTGGGACAAGTTTTTCGCGATCACCCGGAATGTTTATATACACAGGATGATCTGGCCGACTTCTGCAACAAGGCTAGTTATTTATTGAACTCCGGCTATACAGTTCGCCTGCCGATTCCGAGTTGGGCAGACCAAGCTCGTCGCCTTATCGAATGGATTAACTCATGATAGCGGATATTCTCATCGTTGGCGCCGGGTTTGCCGGCGCTGTGATTGCACGGCAGTTGGCCGATAGCGGGCGGTTTAACGTGAAAGTGATCGACCGACGCGACCATATCGCCGGCAACGCTTACGACCCTATTAATCCCGAATTTAATTTACGGGTTCACCAATACGGTCCGCATATTTTTCATACCAACGATCAGCGAATTTTCGATTACTTGTCGCGTTTCACCGAATGGTTGCCTTACCGACATCAAGTTCAGGCCTGGGTCGATGACGTGGGTTATGTGCCTTTGCCGATTAATCGAACCACCATTAACCGTGTTTATTCGCAAAATTTCGCGAATGAAGGCGCGGTCAGAGCGTTTTTAAACTCGTTGCGGATTCCCTATGAAAACCCAAGTAACGCGCGACAAGTAGCGGAAAACGTATTCGGCCCGGATTTAACCGAGTTATTTTTCGGCCGTTACACGCGTAAGATGTGGGATTTGGATTTAACGGAATTACCGGCCGAAGTGTTGAAACGTTTGCCGATACGCTATGACGACAACGCAGATTACTTTAACGATAGTATTCAGGCTATGCCGGCGGATGGTTATATCGGCCTGTTCAAAAAGCTATTGGACCACCCGGCGATTTCCATTGTTTTAAATTGCGAATTCGATAAAGCTATGGAACACGAGTATTTCCACGTATTCAATTCGATGCCGATCGATGTTTATTTCGATGAATGTTTCGGGCGCTTGCCTTATCGGTCCATCAAGTTTGAGCATCAATTGGTAGCGAAACATCATCAACCGACACCCACCATAAATTTTACCGATGACGGATGTTATACCCGGCAAACCGACTGGCGTTTATATCCTGGTTGTAATTTAGGCGCCGAACAGGTGTTGCTGACCAAGGAAATGCCGTGCCGCGACGAGGACAATCGTTTCGAGCGCTATTATCCGGTTAAGACGGTATCCGGCGAGCCGCAACAGTTATATAAGCGCTATAAAGCTAAAGCGGAACAACTGAAGCATATGACCTTTATCGGCCGTTGCGGCCAATATATTTATTACGACATGCATCAAGTGGTCGCTAATAGCTTGAAAATCGCCCAAGTTTTCTTGGAGAGGGCTAGCTAACCGCATCCACACTTACAAGTTTCTGGTAAACCGTCGCAAACGTCTCGGAAACCGCTTTCCAATCGTATTTACTCGCGGTGATTTTCCCCGCGTCACTCAATCGTTGACGATATTGCCGATCTTGAATCAAGGTCGTCAGGGCTTCGGCCAATTGTTCCGGACAATTAGGCTCAACCAAAATACCATTCACGGCGTGTTCGATCACTTCGCCGATTCCGCCGGTTCTGGTGCTGACCACAGGTACCCCAGCCGCCATGGCTTCCAGCAATATAACGCCCTGCCCTTCGGTATCGCCGCTCGAATCGACTATCGACGGGGCAACAAATATATCGGCATTTGCGTAGTGGTCCGGTAACTCGTGGTTCGCGATTCGTCCGAGAAATGTCACATGGTGCGAGATACCCAAGCGTAGGGCTTGCATTTCGAGCGCTTGCCGTTCCTCGCCATCACCAATAATCCTTAGCTCGACTCGCTCGTGTAACTCATTTGGCAGCCGGGCGCACGCCATGATTAAATCGGTCACGCCCTTCTTTTCGACTAAGCGACCGATGAACAACACCACGTATTTTTCGGGATGACTTTTATCGGTCACTATCGGTTTAGAAACCGCCGCGAAGCAGTCGAAGGGTATGCCCATCGGTAAAATAACCGCACCGCAATGCTTGCAAGCCACTGCTCCGGCCGTCGCCTGGGTATTGCTAGTCCAAGCCGATGCCTGCTGGACGGTCCAGCGCTTTATCGCCGCCAGCCCAGGCCCAGTTAATCCGAACGCATCCGCGCCATGCGCGGTGACTAACACCGGGATCTTAAACAGTTTGCCTAACACCACAGCCAGTGTGCCTTGCGGAAAAATCCAGTGGGCATGAAGCAACGTGGGTTTATCACGGACGATTTCTCTGGCGGCGCGGAAAAACATCGCCGCGACGAACCCAGGCACCTGAAAAATCAGCGTCGGTCTAACTCGCAGATTTGGCAATATGCCAGAACCGTACGCCAGCGCCTGTTTACGTCGATTGAAACTGTAACGAAAATGCTGGAGGGAAACGGCGGAGTCGTATGAACATTGATCCGGATGATCGGGTGCTAACACCCGAATATCGAAATTTTGTTTGGCAAGCGCTTCGGCCAAGTAGCGTAGAAAAACCGATGCACTATCGTTTTGGTAGCGCGGGTAGCTTGAGGTTAGCCAAAGAACACTCGGCTTTCGAGCCTCGGCTTCGGCTGTCATAAAATTGGTCAGACTATCAACGCACCAAACTCAACAAGACGCCGGCCGCAACCGCCGAGCCGATAACCCCGGCCACGTTCGGCCCCATTGCGTGCATCAGCAAGAAGTTATGTGGGTTGCTTTCCAGACCGATTTTGTTGGCGACCCTGGCCGCCATGGGTACCGCCGAGACGCCGGCGGCGCCGATCAACGGGTTGATCGGGGTACTACTGAAGCGGTTCATGATCTTGGCCATGATGACGCCGCTAGCGGTACCGATCGCGAACGCGATCGCCCCCAAACCCAGGATGCCCAAGGTCTGGACTTTCAAAAAGGCTTCGGCGCTGAGTTTGGATCCGACCGACAAGCCTAAAAAGATCGTGACGATATTAATCAATTCGTTCTGGGCGGTCTTGCTCAAGCGATCGACGACACCCGAGGCATTCATCAGGTTACCGAGACAAAACATTCCGACCAGCGGCGCGGCCGACGGCAGCAAGAAGGCGGTTAACACCAGCAACATCAAAGGGAACACAATTTTTTCGGTCTTGCCGACGTTACGCAATTGCTGCATTTCGATCCGGCGTTCGGCTTCACTGGTCAGCGCACGCATGATCGGCGGTTGAATCAACGGCACCAGCGCCATGTAGGAATAGGCGGCGACCGCGATGGCACCGAGTAATTCCGGCGCCAATTTAGACGCTACGTAAATCGCGGTCGGACCGTCGGCGCCGCCGATAATCGCGATCGCGGCGGCTTCCCGCAAGCTGAATTGCATGCCTGGGACCGCATTCAAAGCCAACGCGCCGAACAATGTGGCGAAGATGCCGAACTGGGCGGCGGCCCCCAAAAACAAGGTTTTCGGATTGGCCAACATCGGGCCGA
The DNA here is from genome assembly GCF_001856095.1 of Methylomonas sp. LWB. NCBI lineage: Bacteria > Pseudomonadati > Pseudomonadota > Gammaproteobacteria > Methylococcales > Methylococcaceae > Methylomonas > Methylomonas sp. LWB. Next base: position 286,524 of record NZ_MKMC01000012.1, on the reverse strand, counting down.
AATCGGTCATCGCACCGACGCCCATGAAGATCAACAACGGAAACACGCCGGCTTTAATGCCGTAATACATGTAGTACAAGATACCGCCCTCGTCTATCATGCCGGCGGCTGGAATATTGCTCAGTACCGCGCCGAAACCGATAGGCAGCAACAACAGGGGTTCAAACCCTTTTTTAATGGCCAAATACAGCAATAGAAATCCGACCGCCATCATAGCGACCTGCGATCCGGTCGCGTTATAGATGCCGGTGTTTTCCCACAATAGTCTGATATTTTCCATGGAGCTCTTGATTGGTTCGATAAAGGCCTGACGAATATTTACAACGTGACCAGGATGTCGCCGACCGCCACCGAGTCGCCCTGCCTGACGTTGACGGCGCTAACGATGCCGGCCACCTTGGCGCGAATCTCGGTTTCCATTTTCATGGCTTCCATGATCAACACCACGTCGCCTTCCGACAAATGCGAACCGACGTTGACATTAACTCGCAATACCACGCCGGCCAGCGGCGACTCGACCACGCCCTTGCCGCTGACGATGGGCGCGGTAGCCGCCAACATCGGGCCGCTTTCGTCGATGACCAATTTGCTGGCAATCGGCTGTACAACGATCTCGGCCGCGCCGCCGCCCGGAGCGACCACCACGTGGAAATTCTTGCCGTCCACGTTGACGGTGTAACTCTCGGCCAGGCCTTCCGAGCAAACCGGTGCCGGCGCTGCGGCAACGACAGCCGCGGGCTCGGCGCCGGGAGCAGGTTCGAACGCGGCAGGGTTGCCTCGGTTTTGAATGAACTTCCAACCGACTTGAGCAAACAAACCGTCGATCAACGCATCTTCCTCGACATTCTCGGCCAATTTGACGTTATCGGCCGCCGCCTTGGCTTTAACCTCGGCGATCAACTTATCCATTTCCGGCTCCAACAAATCGGCCGGCCGGCACGTGATCGGCTCACCGCCATTCAACACTCTGGCCTGTAATGCCTTATCGACAGGCGCGGGCGTCGCACCGTACTCGCCTTTCAATACCCCGGCGGTTTCCTTGCTGATGGTTTTGTAACGTTCGCCGGACAACACGTTCAACACGGCCTGAGTACCGACAATTTGCGAGGTTGGCGTTACCAAGGGGATGTAACCGAGATCCTTGCGAACCTTGGGAATCTCGAGCAGTACCTCGTCGAAACGATCGGAAGCCCCCTGCTCCTTCAATTGACTTTCCATATTGGTCAGCATGCCACCGGGTACCTGCGAAATCAGGATGCGGCCGTCCACGCCTTTCAAACTGCCTTCGAATTGCGCGTATTTTTTACGGACTTCCCTGAAATAATCGGCGATACGTTCCAGCTTGACCAAATCCAGGCCGGTGTCGCGCTTTTGACCGGCCATCATCGCCACGACGGTTTCAGTGGGACTGTGGCCGTAAGTCATGCTCAGCGACGAGATCGCGGTATCGACGTTATCGACGCCGGCCTCTATCGCCTTGATATAGGTCCCGACACTCAGGCCGGTGGTGGCATGGCATTGCATATGGATAGGAACGGCCACCGCTCGTTTCAGCTTGCTGACCAATTCGTAGGCGTCATAAGGCGTCAACAGACCGGCCATGTCCTTGATACAGATGGAATGGGCCCCCATGTCCTCGATCTGTTTGCCGAGTTCGACCCACTTTTTAATGGTATGTACCGGGCTGGTGGTGTACGAAATCGTGCCTTGGGCGTGAGCGTCGGTATTTAAAACAGCTTTGACGGCACGTTCGATATTGCGCATGTCGTTCATCGCGTCGAATATCCGGAACACATCGATACCGTTTACGACGCAACGCTCGACAAATTTATCGACCACATCGTCGGCATAGTGCCGGTAACCCAAAATATTCTGGCCGCGAAACAACATCTGTTGCGGCGTGTTGGGCATGGCTTTTTTGAGCAAGCGCAAACGCTCCCAAGGATCTTCACCCAAATAGCGCACGCAAGCGTCGAAAGTAGCGCCGCCCCAAGACTCGAGCGACCAGTAGCCGATTTGATCCAACTGCGCGCAGATCGGCAGCATATCCTCGATACGCAACCGAGTTGCCAGAATCGACTGATGGGCGTCTCGCAACACCACCTCGGTGATTCCCAGGGGCTTGATAACCTTTTCCACTCTCTATCTCCTAATGACTTTTTTGGGTCGTATATCGATGCCTTTTGGGCAAGGCTTATGCTTTTCGATGTTTCTTGCGGTATTGATGTACCGCCGCCGCGATGGCGGCAACCACGGCTTTGTCACCGCTTTGAGCGACCGGAGCATCCGGATACTGAGCCGGCAGTTCCGGAAAATAGCGTTGGATAAACGCCGACATTAAGCTGATCGCGACGATCAGCATGGCCAAAAATGCGTAAACCATGCCCATGCCAATCAACATGACTTCAATTCCGGAGGTCAGCATTTCGTTCATGTTTGGTGTCCAAATGATTAATATGTCACGGCATTATCGCCAAAACCACCCGATTAAACAATCTTAAGCGGGCCGCGAGCTAGGACGGGCAATGGAACGAACGCTAGAGCGGGCGCGGCCTAGCGCTCGTAAGAAGTTGAAATCAGGCCGGAAAACCTATCGGGTATCGGGCGTTCCAACTAAGCGGCGGCAGATCGCTTTTTGGGCGGCAATCGCGCGAATTAACCCAACGGGGACTTCCCTAGCGATTCCTTAAACACCTAGGGAGGGCCAGCTCGACCGGGGAATCAGGCCAGACTTTCCAAATAGGCCAAGACTTCCGGGATATGCGTTTTGACCTGCACCTTACGCCATTCCTTCAGCAATACCCCGTTTTCGTCGATGACGAAGGTGCTGCGTTCGATGCCTAATACTTGTTTGCCGTACATATTCTTGGTCTTGATCACATCGAACAAACGACAAAGCGCCTCGTCCTGGTCGGCCAGTAGATCGAACGGAAATTGTTGCTTGGCTTTAAAGCCTTCGTGTACTTTAACGCTGTCGCGGGAAATCCCGAAGATCACCGCATTCAATTGAGAGAAGCGGTCTATATTATCGCGAAACGCAATACCTTCCTGAGTGCAGCCCGGCGTATTGTCTTTGGGGTAGAAATACAAAACCAGTTTCCTACCCCGGTAGTCGCCGAGACGAATGGTTTTATCGCCGGTGGCGGCAATTTCAAAATCAGGAACAGGGGCGCCAATAGAAAGAGTCATCACGTTACCTTTTGATAGGTTCCAAAATCGCATCGATATTCAAGGTGTCGCAGAAATCCAAAAACTCTTCCCGCAACGACAGAATCCGCACGTCCGGCGGGACCAGCAGCACGAAACGGCTGGACAGAACCGGATTGTTGAAGAATGGCGCTTGATGGCGGCTGGCACTGACTTCCTCGATCGTGATGCCCCGCTCCATCAAAAACGCACTGACCGCGAACAACACATCGTCCTTATCCACTGAAATGGTTTCCAGCGTATAAGGCACGCCCTCAATATCCAATTTGCCGTCCTCGGGCCTCAGATAACTGATTTGCAGGTTGAAACGCAGCTTGACGGCATCCAGCATGCCTTCCAATTTGGCGATATGATTCCAGTTGCCGGATATCAATAAATAGGCGGAACTCAGTTGGGTCAGATTAGCGGTACGCAACTCGATCACCGTGCACTGACAGGCACTCAATGCCGATAAAATTTCCACGATGAAGCCGCTAGCCTTGTTGCCTAGCGCCGAGATTGCAAGCTGCATGGTCATTGATCCTTAAAAACGGGTCTTTACAGTGTAGCATCAAGCCCTGTCCGGACAAAAGCCACCCGCGCCGGCTGGTCGATTCAAGGACCGTTGTTGATCCGGGTAATGACGGCGTGGTCGTCGAAATGCACGGTCAACTTATTACCCGTACGCGCTTTGCTCAACAGCTCGACGTCGACTTTGAAGGCGGTGGCCAACTGCGAGTCAGTCACCGGCGGCGGCCGATGCGGCGGACGATGCGCACGTAGCCAAGCCAGATAGACCGTCCACACCAACCAAAGCAGCGCTATGACCAATATAATTTCGGCATAGAGCTGCATCAGCTCCAACAGGGTTTTGTAGCCGCCGAACCAGCGGATTTCGTCGGACAGACTCTTCAAACCCATCAGCCAGGCCCCAAGCGTGAACAAGGGTGTTAAGAAATATAGCCACAACAGCCAACTCGCGAGCGCCAGCAGCGCCGAACCAAGCTTCTGCTGCACGCTTTGCAGGTGCGGCTGATTGATGATGATATCCTTCATTTGCTCCGCAAACCTCTGTCCAAGGTGACCCAGACCGCTCGTTGGCCGCGCTTCTTACGCAATGCGCTGATGCAGCCGTTGATGGTCGTGCCGACATTGATCAACCAATACACGATCGGATACCAAATCATCCAGTAGTAATGCTGCGCGGACTGGCCGTTCTGGCGCTCATAGCGCGCATCGATCGCCAGACTCACCCCAAATTGGATCAGGCAGGTCACGCACAACAGCATGCTGGTCCAATGCGGCGACAGGTCCTCCAGAGCCTCGGCCGGCTGCTGGGCGGAAACCCATTGCCAAGGCACCCAAGCCAACATTCCCACAACCAAAAACGCCCAGCTCAGACTAATGCAGCATTCCAGGTATAAAGGCCACATACCGCGGCTGCGCCAGTTAAACAGCGAGCGAAAATAGCGCAGCATCACCTCGACGCCGCCTTGCGCCCAGCGGCTACGCTGTTTCCACAAGCCCTTCAAGGTCTCCGGCATCAGCACCCAGCATAAGGCATTCGGCTCGAAGCGTATCATCCAGCCGGCCAGTTGCAACTTCCAACTGATGTCGATGTCCTCGGTCACCATGTCCGGACTCCAATAGCCGACATCGTGCAACGCGGACTTGCGAAAGCCCGCTATCACGCCGGAAATCGTAAAGATATGTCCGTAAGAGCGCTGCGCGCGCTTAATCATGCCGACGATCGCCGAAAATTCGCCGACCTGAATCTTGCCCAGCAGTGTCGAGCGATTACGGATGCGGGGATTGCCGGTCACCGCGCCGACGTTCGGATCTTCCAGAAAATGCCTGACGATCCAGGCGGTCGCATTGGGCGCCAATAGCGCATCGCCGTCGATGCCGATCAGAATCTCGCTGTTGGCCAACAAGGCCGCCGTCCGCAAACCCACGGCCTTACCTTGGTTGCTGGCCAGATTCACGACTCTAAGCTTGGAATGTTGGTCGGCCAACTCGTGCAGAATTTCCAGGGTATTGTCCTTGCTGCCGTCGTTAATCGCGATAATTTCGAAATTCGGGTATTTCTGGTGCAGTAAGTATTCGATGGTCTCGCGGACATTCTCGCCCTCGTTGTAACAAGGGATCAGAATCGACACCGGCGGGTATTCGGCCAAATCCGGAACGTCCGACCAAACGCTACCGCGCTTGCGTTCCCAACGCCAGTAATACAGGATGCCGCCCAGCATCCAGACGTAGGCCATCAGCAACGGATAGTAAAATACGAAGCGCGACAACCATTCGTCGATGTGCTCCCAAGGTAAGTCTTGCAAACGTTCCTGCAACAGCAGTTTCCAGTCAATCAGCTGTTCGAACCACGGTTGAGCCATGATGTCATCCATAAGGGCTTATTCCTTCCTGGCGACCGGAAAATACTTCTTCAATTCTTCCAACTTGGGCTGGTCGTGATACAGGTTATCCGGATAATAGCCGATGTGCTTGGCGCCGTTTTTTTTCAGAATCTGAAATTGTTCGCCGAATACCGCCATCGGGATGTCCTGCTGTTTTTTCCAATTCACCGTTTGCAGTTCGAACACCATTTTGTCTAAGCCGCCAGGCACTTGCGCGGTTTTCTGCACCAATTCCGTCAACCATTGCTTGGGATTCTCGGCATCTTCCATGAACGGCATCGCCTCGATCGCCACATAGTCGTAATGCTTCATAAAGGCCGGAAACGATTGGGCATACCACTCCTCGCTATACGGCTTCAACAAAGGCAGCGAATAAAAATTGCGCGCGGTCGAAATATAGGGGCGGTAAAAGCGCACTCGATCGGTCAAATAGTCGGTGAACTGGCCGATCAACTCGGTCTTGTGTTGCGCCCAGCGGAGACGCAGTTCGCTGGAAGCGTGGAGTTTGTCGAATTCGGCCGGCAATCCCCAAACGTCGCGGGCAAACTCCAATGCCTGGGGCGACACATCCTCGAAATCGGACAGAATGCCGTCGTCATGAAACAAAATACCGTTGAAATCGCAATGCTTGGCCAAGTCCTCGTAAATTTCGCCGACGAATTGGCGAGCTTCCGGGTTGAACGGCGACAAGCGGGTGTAGACGTGCCGAGATAACTGCGGCTCGCCGTCCCGCCACTCCTTAACATACCACTTCAACGGCGCGTCGGCCTTGTAGGCCATGATCGGCATCCAGGCGTAGACCTTGACGCCGGCACGCTTACGCAATTGAAACGCCACGTAATTAAACATATCCCGGCGTACCGGCAGGTGCCGATTCGGGAAATACAATTTATCGGCGTTGCCGTCGCCATCGGGATCGGAATAGGCTTGTAGATAAACAGTATTGGCGCCGCTCTGCGCGATCCGTTCGACCAACGCGCTCAAGTTTTTGGCGGTCTGCTCCTCGTCGTCGTCGTAGATATAGTCCATGTCTACATGCGCGACCCGCAACTCTCTCCCCACGCGTTTCTTGGTGACGATTTCCGCGAATTGTTGAACATTGGGATCGTCGGCCAACATCATCCGTTTCATCGCGTGAACGTTGGCCAGCGTGTTCACCCCGTCGTCCAAGCCCATCGTCAATGACATGCCGGCCATTTTGGCGGCTTCCAGCGCGATAGTGTTGTATTCGCCGTAGGGCCATACCATCACACGGGGCCGCTGACCCAATACCTGCAACAGTCGCTCCGAACTCTTATTAAGCTCCTGAAACAGGCGTTTTCGATAATCCTCGTCTTTTTCGTACTCTTCGTATTCGCTACTGTAAAGTCTGGACGTGACGGCGCTTTCTTCACTACCTTGCGGATTGGCGACCACGCCATGATGCAGGTCGTAGCTATGCGAAGCGATCTCGACCAAACCGCTGGCCATCACTTCGCGAACCTGGGCCGCGCTCATCAGCGGAATATTGTTGTGCGAGGCTTTTTGATCCAACCACGAACCGACCACCGCCAACGTCGCCGGATACTTGTACTTTTTCAGCAAGGGCAAGGCTCTGGTATAAAAACTCAAATAGCCGTCGTCGAAGGTCAGAATCACCGCCTTGCTGGGCAGCGCCTTCTCACCGTGCTGGGCATCCACTAAATCCTGAATGCTGATGACATGGTAGTTGTTCTTTTTTAGCCAGGCGAAGTGGTCTTCCAGATGGGTTTTGTTGACCGCGATCCTGTCGAACGGCGGCACTCGCTCTTCCTCTTCCAGAATGTCGTGGTAATTCAAAATCAGAAAGCCGGCATTGTCGACATCGGCAGCTCGGCCGACCGCGGAATACAGGCAAAGCGCCAAAAAAATCACGCGAGCAAAAAAACTCATATCCATTTGATAACAAGAGGGAAATGTCAGAATAGCAGAGATTGCCGGCGGTGGGATCGCGCCGGATTTGGACTGCGGATTTTACCTGAAACGCAATTTTTAGCCTGTTTTAATTTAATAACAGAGGTTCCGCAGGTTCTGTCAGACAGAAAGAGCATCAAGCTGAAAGTAGAGCTATCAGCCAGTGATCGTCAGAAGCTACTAGATTACTTGGCAGTCATTGGCGAAAACGATCCCAGCATCATCAATGAACTCCTCGGGTAGTGCAGTCAGGATGCGACAACCATGGCAGCGGCGCTAAGCCATGCGGAACATGTTTTGAACGTAGAACACGAGGTCACAACCGGCTTAGTGCAATGTTCAAACTGTGGGCAATTAGCACGCGACAAGTGTCAGTTTAGCAATTGGCACCTCGTGGCCGATAAATGGCGGCGCTGCTGAGACTTCGCCCCACTCCAGAAACCGGAAGCCTCGGGACTGAATGACCAGTTTTTCGTTTTGGTCGGTGATTCCGCGAAATTGCTTGTAGCGTTGCCAGAGTTGGTCTGGGGGCAAAAAGGCATCCAGGGTGAATTCGGTTTCGATGTCTTCGTTAGGAGCTGGGACTTTGTTGTATGCGGCAAACGCATCGCCGTTGGAGCTAAAGGCGCTAGGCACTTGCAGGATTTCGGCATAGCCCAAAGCTTGTTGCAGACCGTGGCTGACGGTGTGGTTGTTGTCTTTGACTTCGACTACCGCAACCGGCACGCCGGGTTCCCAGTACAGCACATAGTCGGCAAATTTCTTTTTTTCTTATTGCGCGAGGAAACATTGCCACGAACGACGATGGGGCCGGGGGTTAAAGTTACTTCGCGGCGAATTTGTCGGATGGTGTCCCAGCCGGCGTCGCGGATAGCTGGAGTGATGAAAAGGTCGCAGATGTCGGTTTCGCTGAGGGCCTTCTTTTCGTTTCTATCCCTAAATCAGGAGTCCTATCTAACGATTCGGTTGGCCGAATAGTATAACGTTAGAGTGGCTGAACTTAGATATTGCCAGAAAATTTGGTAATCAGGCCGGGATTAGTTTGCAACTAATTTAGATGACCGGGATTTTAACCAAGTCCGGCTAGAGCAAAGAGATTAAGTAGCTTTCCAGTAACGATCAGTCGGCAAGCATTGAAAATTGTTGTACCGAAATGACAATTCTGAAACTTATAGCAACCAGTTGCTTTATAAGTAGTTGATTTAATTGGTCGGGACGGCGGGATTTGAACCCACTACCACTTGCCCCCCCAGAAAAGTAACCATCATTCCAACAAAATCCAATAGCGTATTTTTATTTCATAATTATCATGCACATATAAATTTTTTAGTAAGCTTATTGTCCAGATTCGTCCATCGTGATTTAATAAAATCCTATAAAAAATGTATCCCGAAATGTATCCCGGAAAATAGGATGGGAGACCTAAATCATGGCAAACAACAAACTTACCGACTTGGCTTTCCGCAAGTTAAAACCGCAGGACAAGGAACAACTCATTCCAGACGGTGGAGGTCTGTATATTCGGGTTAGATCAATTGCCGATGGCGGTGCGGTATCGTTTCGTTTTCGGTACTTGCTCAAGGGCAAACAAATATGGATGACACTCAAGTCAAAAACATTAGCGGAAGCCCGAAAGGAACGGGACAACAACAAAACTATTGCTAAACAAGGGATAGACCCAATTACTGAGCAAAAATTGTCGGCCGAACGAACTAGAGCGGCCCAACTCGCCGAACAAGACGAATTAGCCAGACAGCAAGCTCTTACCAGCGTCAACGGATTATTTGAGCGCTGGGTAATGACTGACTTGCAGCAGCGCAAGGATTTAACCGAAGTGCAACGGATGTTTGCCAAGGACGTGTTGTCTATCATAGGCACCATCAATGCCCAAGACATTAGAAAAAGCCATGTCACCGACGTTATCGACCGCATCAAACAACGCGGCTCGGTTCACACGGCGCGAAATCTACTCAAATTGATGAGGCAAATGTTCAAGTTTGCGGTTGACCGCGACATTATCGAATTCGATCCGACAGCCAGTTTGAGCGTTAGCAAGGTCACCACCAAAAATACCGAACGCGACCGCGTGTTATCGCAAGACGAAATCAAGTTATTGAATGAACAACTCCATGCCGCCGGCTTGATGCAGTCCACACAATGTGCGATCTGGATCATGCTATCAACACTTTGCCGTGTCGGCGAACTCAGCAAAGCCCAATGGAAACATATCGACTTCGACGCCAAGACCTTTTTTATCCCCGTCGAAAACAGCAAAAACGACAAAGCCCATACCGTTTACTTATCCGACTTTGCCTTGAATCAATTTCGACTCCTGCACGCATCCCGGCAATCGGAAATCTGGTTATTCCCCAATACCAAAGACACTGACCACGTTTGCGAAAAATCCATCACCAAGCAAATCGACGGCCGCCAAAATTCGACCGTGTATAGCAATCGCAGCAAAGCCAACCAAGCCTTGGTATTGCCCGGCGGCAAATGGACGCCGCACGACCTGCGTAGAACTGGCGCCACGATGATGGGTAACCTTGGCATACATGGCGACGTGATCGAAAAGTGCCTGAACCACACCCAAGAAAACAAGCTGAAACGCGTCTACCAGCATCAAGAATTAAAAGCAGAGCAGGCGGAGGCTTGGCGCATATTGGGGGAACGACTGGAGTTATTGACTACCCAGTCCTCAAACGTAGTTCCAATCAAGCGGGCAAGCTAACGCGAAACAAAAACCAGACGCACAATTGGCGTACAATGATCGCCAAGCAATTTGGAGGACTTTTATATGCCTACGACAGAAACCATCAAACAAGAGCGGATGCACATTCGCCTGGACGCCCTTTCCAAGCAAAAGCTGGAAAAAGCCGCTAGCTACAGCCATAAAAAACTGTCGGAATTTGTCTTGACCCAGTCGCTAGCCGCCGCCGAAAACATCATCAACGAACACGAACAAATCAGCCTTTCAAAGACCGATTGGACGCTGTTTTTAGACGCGCTGGAAAACCCGCAAGCCAAAAACGCCAAAATGCAAGAAGCCTTGGCATTGCATAAACAATCCGTTGTCAGGGATTAATGCCACTCAAAATCGAAGCGCTCAACCCCGGCCACCAACGCAAAGCCTTCGATTGCGGCGAAGCCAGCTTAAACAGCTATTTGCAGCGATACGCCCGCCAAAACGTAAAACATCGCATCAACAAGGTGTTTGTGGCGACCGACATCAATTCGCCTCAAACCATTCTCGGCTACTACACCCTTAGTGCCGGCAGTGTCCGAGCCGATGACTTGCCGCCGGAGCACAATCGCCGCCTACCCAACTACCCGGTGCCGGTCGCATTGCTTGGCCGGTTAGCCGTTGATAAAAACCATCAAGGCCAACGATTGGGAATGATACTGCTAGCCGACGCCGTACAACGCGTGGAGCAAGCCAGCACGGTGATGGCGGTTTATGCCATTGTCGTGGATGCTCTGAATCCATCGGCTGCAGACTTTTATAAACAGTTCGGTTTTATCATTTTCCCCAACCAACCGTTAAAATTATTCCTACCGCTGAGCAATTAAACTAAATCGATTTGATAGCTACAGCCTGTTTCAATCCACGCGCCCACGCGGGGCGCGACGAGTGCGTGGGGCGGTCTAGGAGCCTGTCGGACTTAACTTACCAGCACTTCTGTTGTCATCCAGCTCAGCGAAGACGGCGGTCGAAGGAAGGATTTGCCACTGGTTAGGCGAGCGTTTTGGCGTTGGATTCCGATAACGCCAATCGAGCCTTTTGCTGGCCAATCGTTTCGACCATTAGACGACCCTCGCCAAGATATGCATCCGTTTCAAGTTGAAGGCCATGGCCACCAGTTTCCACTCACCGGTGACCGCATCCAGACCGCGTAAGGAGAATTGGCGAAAGCCGAGTACCTGTTTGATGATCCCGAACACGGGTTCCACCGTGCATTTGCGCTTGGCATAACGGGCTTTGCCTTCGCGGGTTTTCAAGTACCAAGCCATCTTTTCCAGCGGATCGTCGCCAGTCGGTTCCGGCGCATCCGGGGCTAAACGTTCCGCCAACGGCCGATGATGACTGTCACGGCCCATGGCGATTAAAGGTTCGATCCGGTTTCGTTCGCAAGCCTGGACGTTGGCGGCACTGAAGTAGCCGGTGTCCGCCAGTAGGGCTTCGGCTTGGCCCAAGGCGTCGGGCAGTTTTTTCAGTTCGGCCAGCATCGGCTCAACTTGTTGTTTGTCGTTGGTCTGCTGCGTGACCGTGGTGGCCACGATCAGCATCGTATCGACATCGACGGCGGCCTGACTGTTGTAGCCTTGCACAAAGCCTTCGTGACTCGGCAGGATGCGCGATTCCTCGTCGGTCAGGTTGATTTGATCGTCGGGCTTGGGGCCGGCTACCGGCGCCTTGGGTTCCGGGCCTCGCGGCTTTTGGCCAGCTTGCCGCTGGGCTTCCCGGCGGGACACCTTGTCCTCGTATGCCTGTTCGGCTTGCGCGTCGCGCGGTTTGGCCCGCTCGGCGATCTTGGCTTTCGCTTCACGCAAGGCTTTCAGCCGGTCTTCCCGCCGCGCCAATTCGTCCGGCAGATCAAGGCCGTCCCGGTCGTCCACCGCGTCGGTTTCGTCGGCCTTTTGCAGTAAGGCCTGAACTTCGTCTCGTAGCTGTGCTTCGAGCTTTTCGATATGGCTGTGGGACAAGGCCTTGTGCTTGGAGGCATTCGCTTTGAGCTTGGTGCCGTCCAACGCGATTTGCCCCAGCTTCACCAACTTCATCGCTTGCGCCAGACTCAGCACTTGGACGAACAGGTCTTCCAACTCGACCAGGAACGTCTTGCGGAAGTGAGCCAGGGTATCGTGATCGGGATGGGTATCACCAGACAAGAAACGAAACGCCACCGAATCGTAGGTGGCCCGTTCGATCTTCCGGCTGGAAAACACGCCGGTGGCGTACCCATAGACCAGCAGTGCCAATAATATCGCCGGATGGTGCGCCGCCGAACCCCGACCTTGATAGCGGCTCGTCAACCGGCTTAAATCCAACTGCTCGATGACTTCGACGACAAAACGCGCCAAGTGATCCTCCGGCAACCATTCGTCCACCGAGGGGGGTAATAGATAGACTTGATGGCGGTTGACAGGAATGAATCGACTCATCAAGGGCTCTCCCGGTTGCTGGTTCTTTCTATACCACCTATTTTATCTAACCAAGTTACCGAAGGGACTATTGGCTTTTAAGTCCGACAGGCTCCTAGTCATCAATTTACCGTTTCAATCCACGCGCCCACGCGGGGCGCGACAGTTGGTCGTAAAGCTCCCGGCAGCCGGCAATGTTTCAATCCACGCGCCCACGCGGGGCGCGACGCCTTGATCACGCCGTTGATATAACCAACCGCGTTTCAATCCACGCGCCCACGCGGGGCGCGACGAAAGAAGCCGAATCCGCATTGATCCAGGAAATCGTTTCAATCCACGCGCCCACGCGGGGCGCGACGACTTCGACAAAATTCGATACGTCATCCTGATCGTTTCAATCCACGCGCCCACGCGGGGCGCGACCTGTACGGAAGAGTCGTTGCGCGAGTCCGGCGCGTTTCAATCCACGCGCCCACGCGGGGCGCGACCTATGGATCCGGCGGTTTTATGCTGAAAGACGTACTGTTTCAATCCACGCGCCCACGCGGGGCGCGACGGCGCCGGCAGCGCGGCCGCTTTGTTCGCCGCGTTTCAATCCACGCGCCCACGCGGGGCGCGACTCGGCTGATGATGGGTTACGCGCAAGACGTAACCGTTTCAATCCACGCGCCCACGCGGGGCGCGACATGTCCTGGTGCATCGGTAACGTCATCATTCACGTTTCAATCCACGCGCCCACGCGGGGCGCGACCTGCGTCAGCAAACAAGTGGAAGCCATCGCCGAGTTTCAATCCACGCGCCCACGCGGGGCGCGACTTGGGTCAGCTCAGCGAGCTGTCGCCGATCGAGTTTCAATCCACGCGCCCACGCGGGGCGCGACCGGCCAGGTTGTCTTCGCCGGATGGAGTTCGGCGTTTCAATCCACGCGCCCACGCGGGGCGCGACGGTTCTTGCACGTCGTCGGTAAACGGGTCTTTGTTTCAATCCACGCGCCCACGCGGGGCGCGACGCCAAGCCATCCTTTATCGCCGACGGCGTGGTGTTTCAATCCACGCGCCCACGCGGGGCGCGACGGCAGCCGCTTGTTGATCAGGTTGGACGGCATGTTTCAATCCACGCGCCCACGCGGGGCGCGACACCTACGGCTATTACTACCGATCGGTGGCGTGGTTTCAATCCACGCGCCCACGCGGGGCGCGACGACCGTGTGTTTTATGAGGCATAAGGACGTATGTTTCAATCCACGCGCCCACGCGGGGCGCGACGCCGGCAGCCAGCCGATCCGCGTCAATTTGCTGTTTCAATCCACGCGCCCACGCGGGGCGCGACCCCGGCCGTCGTTTCGTGCAAATTGTCGGCGCGTTTCAATCCACGCGCCCACGCGGGGCGCGACGGCTTAAGGCTAGTTCATGGCCACCAATTATGGTTTCAATCCACGCGCCCACGCGGGGCGCGACTCGCGTGGATACGCTGGAGGACGCCAAACAAAAGTTTCAATCCACGCGCCCACGCGGGGCGCGACGGTCTGGGTGCAGTAGCTCACGTCAAGTCCTCGTTTCAATCCACGCGCCCACGCGGGGCGCGACGGCTTGGGTAACCCGCATCGCCCGCCAGGTAAATGTTTCAATCCACGCGCCCACGCGGGGCGCGACCGCCTTGCATCCGTTGGCCTGGCGGGTGTTAATGTTTCAATCCACGCGCCCACGCGGGGCGCGACAATCCGCCACCGATTTGGCCTGGACGCTGCTGGTTTCAATCCACGCGCCCACGCGGGGCGCGACCGGCGCAAAGGCAAAACCTTTTCGATCTGGAAGGTTTCAATCCACGCGCCCACGCGGGGCGCGACAGTTGCTATCAACCCGGCAATGGACCGTCCAAGTTTCAATCCACGCGCCCACGCGGGGCGCGACGTGCTTCTATATACAGTCTTTCCGTTAATGCTGTTTCAATCCACGCGCCCACGCGGGGCGCGACGATTAATCGGCACATGGCTTGTTCTCCGGGAGGTTTCAATCCACGCGCCCACGCGGGGCGCGACCCTTTCCTTATAGCCTCTGTTATCGCAATACAAGTTTCAATCCACGCGCCCACGCGGGGCGCGACTCTGAAAGCCATTTTCTTCAGTCAAATCACGGAAGTTTCAATCCACGCGCCCACGCGGGGCGCGACACACCAGTGAGTTGTTCTTCAAGAGTTGTGATAGTTTCAATCCACGCGCCCACGCGGGGCGCGACGTATTTCGATCTCGCCGTAGGCCGTCGAAATCGTGTTTCAATCCACGCGCCCACGCGGGGCGCGACCCTTTCCCAAGTGTATTTGAGCTTGTTTTGAGAGTTTCAATCCACGCGCCCACGCGGGGCGCGACGCGGATCGACACCCGCTTTCGATAAATTATTGAGTTTCAATCCACGCGCCCACGCGGGGCGCGACTTGCCGACTACGCGGCGGAAGTGGTCAAGGCATGTTTCAATCCACGCGCCCACGCGGGGCGCGACTCAATTTTTCCGCGACCGTCGCGTAAAATTGCGTTTCAATCCACGCGCCCACGCGGGGCGCGACACGACTGGGCAACCGGCGTGTTTTTAATGCTGGTTTCAATCCACGCGCCCACGCGGGGCGCGACTGGACCAGCAACTGGCAAAACGAAACGCCCGAAGTTTCAATCCACGCGCCCACGCGGGGCGCGACCGGGTTGCTGTTGTTGGTTGTCGCTCAGATGCCGTTTCAATCCACGCGCCCACGCGGGGCGCGACGTTGAAGGCTATCGATGCGGTTCATGCGATCGAGTTTCAATCCACGCGCCCACGCGGGGCGCGACTGCGTTGTTATTACCAGTTGATTTTAAAGGCGTAATCGCCTTGTCCATGCGAACCGATAGCATTCAACGCAAAAAGCATTCTATTTGAATTTGGGGAGATTTTGTAGTTGCTTTATTTTCAGTAAGTTAGCGTAAATGCGAAACCTAAGGGATTTTTATGTATGCTTGGGGTTCGCATCACATCAGCAACAGACCGTTTAAGTCCAACGCCTTTTTTGCTCCGATATGCTCTACCTTACGTTCCCAATTACTACCCAGGTAATAAATCCTCAGGCTATCTTCCTCTGGGTCCATCACACTAATCAGCTGATTTTTCAGCTCAGTCCATTGCGCCATATCCACTTCGATTTCGAACACGGAATACTGAACCCGCTGTCCAAATACCTGACAAAGCCGGGCCATGCGCCTTAGACGCTTCGGACCACCTTCATTTTTAAAGCTGACATCGTAGGTGACCAAGATCATCATCAGTAAATTCCTGGTTTATTTCCATAAAAACGGCACATAACTATCGCAATCTCCGCGCAGAAATCTAGCCAAAATTTGCGCTTGTAACCACGGCAACAAGCCCATCGGCACCGACTCTTCGAACCAAGGATGCATCAAGGTATCCTGCTTACGATCTTGCCAAGCGGCCAGTAGGGTTCGGCGCGGTTCTTCCTTCAGTGTAAAAGAACCGTTGGGCCATTCCTCAAAATCCTTGATAGCCAATTGGCGTTTGTTGATCAAAGACAGCACGAACCGGTCTATCATCGGCCGAAACTCTTCCGCCAAGTCCAGCGCCAATGATGGCCTGCCGCTGCGTAGCTGGTGCAAAAAACCACTGGCTGGATCAAGACCGGTAGTTTCCAAAGCCGATCGGCAATCGTGGGTCAGCAAGGTGTAACAAAATGACAGCAAGGCATTTACCGGATCGGTCGGCGGGCGTCGCCTGCGAGCATCGAATTGAAAATCCGGTTGCCGGATAAGGTGCTGAAATACGCCGAAATAGACCTGCGCAGCCTCCCCCTCCCGTCCCATCAACGTGTCAATCGATTCGCAGTCGGCTAATTGCTGCAGGCAACGACTCAAACGTTTCTCTGCCGTCGCCAGTTCGGCCGACATCGCTTGTCCGTCCGGTTGTTCCCCGTAGTCGCGCAGATAACGCCGCACCACCGCGCGCTGGTTATACAGTTTGCCAGACAACATGGTTCGAGCGATGTCGACGCTTTTTTCTGTATTGGCACCCGTTAAATGCTGAGTGCGGCGCAACAGCACATTGCCGCTGACCGGACCCTCGACACGGGCCAGAAACTTGCCGAATTGATTCAAATAGGTAATGGTGACGGCATTTTCCGCACAATGCGCCATCAGATAAGGGGAAATACTGACCTGACCGAAACAAACCAAACCTTGTAATTTGTGTATCGGCACACGAGCCTTAATCTCGTCGCCGACCTTCATTACCAGATTGTCGTTATCCTTATGTATCCAGGCGTTTTGGGTTTGAATATAAATCACGTTGCGTAACGGCCGCATGCTTAAACCTCTGCCAATTGTTGCGCCAGCCACGTTGATGCGGGCCGGGTAAAGTCTCTTGGATGACAAAGCTCGATCAGCGAACAATGTCGACATTTACCAGCCTGATAAACCGCCTTGGGAGTCACTTTGGATTGAATGATGTCCCGGCAGGCTTGAATGGTTTGCAAGGTCAGCTCCCGCAATGCCGCATCGAAATCGACTGGATGCCGACGCCGTACCTCACCGTAAAACAACGCACCGTTCGGTACATCCCGTCCTTCCATATCCTCAAGACACAAGGCCTGGGCGCACAATTGCACTTCATCAGCGCGATGCTGTTTGGGCTTGCCGCGTTTGTATTCAATGGGAAACGGCTGTTCGCTGCCGTCGGCTTGACGGTGATACTCCACCACGTCGGCCACGCCCTCAACGCCCAACCGCGCGTGTGACAAACGCAACGCGCGGACCGTCCGAATGGCTCCGCGCGTTTGTTTGTCCGCCTGATCAACGCGCTGATGCAACACTTTGCCTTCGGCGGTGAATTGGTTTTCGCTCCAAACGTCTTCCAGTTCGATTAAGCCAAACTGCCGGGGACAATACAGATAGTGTTGCAGACGCGAGAGGTAGATGGATTCCAGCGTTTGCATCGGCAATTCAAAACCTTTCTTCGACGGTGACATCCTTAAGATCGGTTTTGTCGATGCTGATTTTATAATCGCTAAAACTTGAGGCCGGCGTGTCATTTTCGCCGTTAATGCGCTCAACTTTTACACGCTCGAATAGCGCATGCGCCGGTACATTGCCTAGCGCATCGCTATGTTTAAACACTACCAATTTACGTGCCGCCATTTCACCGCGAGCAGCCGAGCGGTCGTGTTCGAACATTAACGCCAGTGCTTGCCAAAGTTTTTCCAAATCGGTTTCCGAAAAACCGGTTTTTTTCGCCAGCTTAGCGGAAATAAAACCATGTGCGCGGTACAAACCGTAAGGTACGATGTGCTTGCGTCCCATTGTGCGGTTTCCGCCGGCTTGTTCCTCGGCCTCTTTTTCAGTGGTTACCGCCATACGAGTGATGGATATTTCCAGCGGAATGATCGGGTCTATTGATTTGGCGAATGCCAGCTGGACTGGGCCGCGCACCTGGCCGCAATTGACTTCGGTGGTCATAACAGCACCAAAAGCACGTATGTCGAAAAAGTGCTTGCACATCCAAAGGGTTATCTCATCCGCCTTCGTAGTATCTTTGGGCAGTTTTTTCGACACATGCTCAATTCCAAGTGCTTTATAAGCTTCTTCATGTTGTAGATTTAATATGCTTTTTTCCTTGACATAAATTTTATAGCCGGGTGTTTTTTCATCCGTTAATTCAATGAAATTACGGATTTTTCGCTTCAAGCAAACATCGGTAACTAAGCCTTTACTGGATTCAGGGTCCAGACGCGGCATATTGCCCGCATCGGGATCGCCATTGGGATTGCCGTTGCTTACGTCAAATAAATAAACAAATTCGTAGCGATTTTGAATGGTCATTATGGTTGTCCTTAATTGTTTGTTGATTCGTTAGATTGGTCGGCGACGGCATCAGCCTTTTTGCTGCTTTCAAAATACGCTTGCTTTTGGTGGTAATAACCGATGGCAAAGCGTCCTTGTTCTTCGACAGATAAATGCCGTGGAAAACTGTTTTCTATACCGGCAATAATTTCGGCTAAATCCTTTTTAAGGTTGACAGCATAGCCAGGTTTGTCCTTGCGTAGCTTTGTCAGGTGATTCTGACTGCCTGCCAGCAAGCGAGGAAATACCGAAAAAGGTACTGTTGAAGCCGTTCCGTAATATTTATCAGTGACGGTGCTGTTCAAGTCACGCCCTAAAGCCGCCTCCTGAATCCGTTCTATGACGGCAAAAAGCCTTCCCAATCGGTAGGCGGTATGAGTGCTGCTTAAATCTAAACTCACGGGTACTTCCTCCTGTATTAATCCTTTACGAAAATCGCGTTGAATAATGGCTTTTATCATTGCCACTCGGATGCCGCTAATGTCGCCATCCGAGCGGATTCTTTGAATCAGTTGCGTCAACAACATACGCGGATAGGGTTGTCCGGTAATAATGGTTCGCATCAATTCGCCTGCTAATTGAGGCGGTATGTTTTCGCTTTTGCCTTGCGTCGCTGTTTGTATCAATAAACGCCAAACAGAGGGCGGCTCGCGCCAAGGCAATGGATTCAAGGATAAATCCTGGAAATGGTCGCTAATATGGTTAGCCAATTGCCCAAATGTGGTATCAAGCCAGTAACGAATCGATAGTCTTGCTGCATTAGGAGCTAAACCGAGGACAAAAAATCGGGTTTCGGGGTCGAGATCGGGCGCAAATTCCTTTAATGGTCGGCCTTTGGCTATTTTGTCCAATACCGGTCTTATTTGTGCTGCTTGCTCCCCATCATCTACTGGCATGTTCAGCATAAACCCAAACAAGGACTCGGCCTGTTGCGCGGTTTGTCCGTCACCGGCAACCGCCCAAAAAACGGTGCTGGTATCGCCGATGGATACGCACTGGTTGTTTTCGCGTCTGAGCAGATAATTTAAAGCCGTGGTGTATGCGAATGCGGTCATTTCCGAAACAGGCGCATTCTCGCCTTGCGATTTTCCATAGGATGTATAGGCATCGGCATTAAAGGAAACTATCGAGCCGCCTGCACTTTGTCCGCCGTAAACGCCTTTTATGGATGGATGCAAATTCATGAATGGTTCATTCTTCCCAGTGTCAAGACAAACGGCCTTGTTGGCATCTGCTTTAGGCGCGATAGTTTTTAACCATACTTTGATTGCCTCCTGCCTTTCATGAATATATCCCTTCTCGCCATCAAGTTTAAAAACGAAATTAGCGTCAAGCATTTCATTTTTGAAAAACTGGGTTTTGAATTGATCCGGCGACCAGTTTTTTAAAAAAAGACAAACAGCCTTTAAACCTTCATCCTCGGTATCACTCAATAAGTCCAAATGTAATTTCTTAAAAGCCTCGAATGTAAGCTGCGATATTCTCAAATCTTTTTTATCGCTCGATTCAACTCCAAGACAATATGCTGTTTTATCCCATAGGAAGAAAGCATTGTTTTTTCCCTCCTTAAAAGCTTTTTCAGTAAATTGCCCGCTTCGTTTAACAGACCAAGGCACAGTCAAATATCTGCCTTTTTGCTTTTTTTCGTCCGACAAATTGGACTGCACATCGACAAGCTCTCCATCACGATTCAGGACTAAAATGTAACTAATGCGCTCTCCACTAAATCCATAAGACGGCACTCGCGCCAAACCGGAAACCGGATCAGGTGTGTCCGCTAACCGTTGATAATATTGCGCCAAGGAACTCAGTATCATGCCTTCACCTCGTCGCTGTAAAAATCCGGCACTGTGATTACGCCGCCGCTAAGTTCGGCTTTGAAAAAACGCGGCATCATGCCATTGGCAAAATCAATATCGTGCAGCATCCAACCTAATTCACGGTTAAGCTGTTCCTGCGTCAATGCCGATTCCGGCAAAGATTGTTCCGGTTCTATCAACGAAAAATAAGCCGGAAACTCGCGAACGCCCATGCAAGGCTGCTGGAAGCATTGGCCTTTTCGCGCCCTGCGATTGAATATATCCAAATGCTTGCCTTCGTTATCTTCTTCGCCGGCTAAATCGGTCAACTCAAAATGGGCTTCAATAACGTAAGCGACATCGCGCAATACCGTTGAAGCCCGCTGCTGGCGCTCTTTGGAATCATCAGCAACCAGATATAAATCCTGTGTGCTTTGATTGCGCATCGCGGTTTTGATTTTAGCCGCGGAAATCTTGCTGCCGACCTCGTTACGCCGTATCGACTCAAAACGCACCGGTTTCAAAACGTGAATTTTGTCGATAACCCAACGAATCGCTGGTTTCCAGTGAATGGCTTCAAGGATGCCCCGCGCTGCTGAGGGCGTGATGACATCGTAAGATACGCGCTCTACCTTCATTTCCGGGCGGGTAAAACACGCATAGTCGCCCCAGATATGTAGTTTTATTCCATACGCCATAATGTTTAACCTTTATGTTTTTTAAAATATTGTTTTCTTGGCTTCCATGAAAACAAGACTTTCCTTATCCCAACTAAGCCCCGCTTCTTTGTCATACAAATCAGGATCGGTCAAACGCCAAAACTGGTCGCCGAATTTTTCGGGCTTGATCGATTCAACGGCACCAACTCTCAACAGCTCTTTGAAACCTTGTTCAGGAATTTGAACTAAATAAACCTGTAGCTGACGGGCGATACCGCCGACATTTTCGGCAAACTCCAAATCTTGCAGTAGCTTTGCGGCGTTGTCATCGAATGCAATGATTACCGGCTTAAGGCACGTTTCTATCATGCGAAAGTCGCGGGCGATATTCTGAAAAGGAAAGCTGAGTTTTCGGCAGTGATTGTTATGAGTTTCCAGAATTTTTTTCTTGTCTAGCTCATCGCCTTTAGACCAGTACACCGCATTGAAATAGCTTGTTAAAGCACCGGGGGATAGCAAGTTTCCGCTATGATTGCGCATAACTTGGCGCATATTGCCAGCCAATTGCTCCAATTCGGGCGGCGCTCGCCAATCTGGGCTTTGAAATACCAACACTTCGCTGTCTTTACGCTCGCGCTTGCCTTCACGGTTACAACGTCCTGCGGCCTGGGCAATAGAATCCAACCCCGCTTCTGCGCGTAGTACGCAGGGGAAATCAACATCTACACCGGCTTCTATCAAAGAGGTTGAAACCAAACGGCAAGGCTTTCCCTGTAACAAATCATCCCGTACTTTTTCCAAAATCTGCGAGCGATGTTTGGCGCACATCAGCGTAGTCAGATGGGTTGCGCCCTCTAGCTTTAACTTCTTCATGCTGTCATACAAACTACGGGCGTGACGGCGATTGTTGGCGATAAAGAGTACCTGTTGTTTTTCCTGTAAATGGCTCAGCAGTTGCTCATCGGTTTGTTCGCCAATATTTTTTACCGTGACCCGTTCAAGTTCTGTAAACAACGCTAGCGGATCAGGCGAAATTTCACGAACATTTTCAAAACCATTGATGAAACCATTGTCTTTCTTAAGCGCAGGTTGCGTCGCCGTACATAAAACAATGCTGCACCGATAATTCAGCGCCAACTCATCAAGCGCAGCCATAATCGGCCGAAGCAGTTTAAGTGGCAAGGTTTGAGCTTCATCGAGAATGATCACGCTACCGGCAATATTATGGAGTTTGCGGCATTGCGAAGGCCGGTCGGCAAACAACGATTCAAAAAATTGCACAGCAGTCGTAACAATAATAGGCGCATCCCAGGTTTCCATTGCCCGCTTCAAATTGTCACGGGCGTTGTTATTGGGCAGATTAGTGTCATCAAAAGCGCTGTGATGTTCTATGACCGCATCGGCCAAATCGTCAAACGCTTCTTTAAAGACTTTGGCGTTCTGTTCAATAATGCTGGTAAACGGAATGACATAAATAATTCGGCGCAATTGATGAGCAATGGCGTGGTCCAATGCAAAAGCCATTGAGGTATAAGTTTTCCCGCCTCCGGTCGGCACGGTAAGAGAAAACAAGCCGGGAGGTAATTCCGCTTGTTTGCGGCTATGGTCAAGAATGCGTTGCCTAAGCTGATTGATGCGTTTAGGCGGCTGGACAGCCAGCTTCTGCCGGACTTCTTCTAATTTGGCATTGAACCGCTGGCGCAAGGCCTGTATCGATGGGTAGATTGGTTCTCTTTCTTTCCCTTCCAAGCGAAGGTAATAGTTGTTGGTATCTTTTCTGTCGGCATCAATCAAGCATGAAAAAATCATGCGTGTAAAAAAAGCCAGTTGAAAGCCAGGCCAAATTTTATGGGGTTTTAATGCTGGTAGCGTTAAATGCGCCGGCAGCTTTATTTCCTGCTGCCATACAGGATCAAGATCAGGAATATCGTCGCCGAACTTAAGTTTCAAACGCTCATCCAGTGTTGAACGTTGCTGTCCTTCATCAATGCCATTTGCTAAGCCGGTATGATGCCCAGCGATGCAAAAGGCGAGCAATTTTCCCATTTGTTGCCAGCGCTCATTAGCTATCTTTGCTCCGGCAGTAGCATGATCGACTCTGACTTTTCCGCCTTGCAATCGCTTTAGAAATTCTGGGCAATATTTGCCAAGATCATGAAGCAAACCGGCATAGGTGGCTAATTCTTCAGCCCCAAACCACTGCGCGTTTTGTCCGGCAATATCGCTTACCTTGCTCAGGTGATTAAATAATGTTTGGCCATCGGATAAATCATCAAGAGTTCCTGAGTGGGCATAGTAAACAGTGTGATTAGATTGTTGTGTTGGCACGAGTTTTATTCCATTAAGCTCGATTAAGCGCTTTGATATTGAAGCCGATTTCATTCCTCGCGCCACACTTACAAGCAAACAGTCGGGATAATTCCGATGCCTCGTAGAGATGACAATCCAATGTCTGAATTTTCTTATCGTGATTTCTGATATGAGCTATGTATTGCGTCATGCGAGAGTAAACTGAATCGTCCGTGTTGATTTATTTTGCCCCTCAATGTACAAGAAAGTCCCATATAATCCAAGCTAACGAATCAACTAAGCTACATGGAGGAATTCAATGCCACGGCATTACACGACCAGGGATTTTTTTCGGCAGATGCCAAATGTGTTACTGGCGCGGTTTTTTCAGGAACGGGACTTGTTGAAGACGTTCGATTTTGCCGGCATGCCCGATAGCAAGCCCGATGCTTTGTTTTCGGCTTGGATTGATCTGCCGGAAGACCAACGCCATAAACTGGACGGGGATTTTCGCGACATTTTCGGAATGAGTTGCGAGAGAGGTTTTAAAGCTATCATCGACGAAGCCGAATGGCAAATGCAGTCCACTCCCGAAACGTTGACCGCTTTTATTGATGCGCTTTCGGCGCAACCAAGCCACTATCACCGAGCGATGCTGACCTATCTTGACCATGCCGAGTGCTGGCGCGGCGCAACCCGTTTTTTTCATGCCGATACCCTGCCCTATTGGCGCAAACGCAAAAACATGGGCCATAGACCGGCAGCCGTGGATGATGTCAGTATTTGTGAATTAGCCGATTTAATCCGTCATTACTTTCATCGCACGGAAGGCCGAGGTAACCATTGCGTGGTGGAGCCATTGAAACGTGGCGATCTGGATTATTTCTTCGCCTATCCGGAGGACTATTCCCAGCAAAGCATTGAATGGATCGATGGGGAGTTCGGCCGGCGACCGCACAATCCGGCGTTTGAAGTGGTCTACGTCTACTCGCAAAAGGACGGCTCGCTGGATTTGAATTTTCGCGGTTCGCACAAGGCTGTTGAACCCTTACAAGGCATGTTCGCCAATGCCATTTTAAAACTCGACGAATTGCCGCCGGACCCGAAAGACCAACGGGTTTACGATTTGAACCCGCTGCGCCGCAAAAGCTTTCAGTTCAGTTATGGCGTGGGCAGTGGCATCGAACATGTGTTGGTCAAAAAACTGCGCCTGTCCTCTCGGGCACGCAAAGGCGACCGCGTCACGCTGGAAGCAGATGCCTTGGAAGACTCGGACGCAATCTATACGTTGCTAGACAAAATCGGCCAGTCCATACCGCTGCATTTATTCAATATTACCCAAGTGGAACTTGCCGCTTCGATTATTACCAAGCCGGACAAACCGGCTAAAACGGTCACCATCCGCATCACTTACCCGAATTCCTGTTCGCTGAAATATGACGAAGTGGATTTGAAATTGCGCGATATGCTGGAGGCTTCCGGCATTGAACCGAAGGAACAATCCGATCAGGAAGAAGAAACTGCTGATTCCGACGCAGCATGACCCCCGACGAAACCTTGATCGAATTGCTGGAGCGCCTTGGCTCAATGCGCGGCGCACCGGTGTTGATCGATAGCCGCGAATTAAGACAGTGGCCGACTTCGATTGTGGCGGCGATGATACAACAAGGGTTACTCAGTAAAGCGTCACCGGCAAAAAGCGCAGTGTGCCCTGGCTGCGAGCGCGAATGCATGATGCCGGTGCATTTAATGTCCAATGCCACAGGCCATGTCCAGGCCTTGATGGTTTGCGATAAACGCGACGACATTAGCCGGGTGCCGGTAGCCATCGAATGTTTGGAACAGCGGCAGGCATCAGGCGATTCTCTGGCAAACATGTTGGCGGCGTTGCTGGATTTGCGCAAGGCAGACAAGACTGGCTCGGAAACGGCCCGATGGGAAATTGGTTTGCTTAAAGGGGCCAAGCACACGAGTCATTTGGTTCTAACTGCTGATGCCGGGCTGTTATTGTCGCTGGCCGGGCATACGGTTGCAGTGGTTGAAGTGCTGACATTTGATGGCCAAGCATTCAAGGTCGATAAACGTAAATTAACCCGGTTTGTCGATAAACCGGCGTTAGGTGGCGGCGATGTCGAGTCGGCCGCGCAAAGGAAGGAACGGCTCAAGAAGCGCGTTCAGGTATTAACAAACAAGGGCATCAAAGCCTTTTTAAAAACCGTTGCCGAGGAAGAAGGCATCAGTGTTTCGCGATTAAAACAGTTGCTAGCCGAGGACGACGAACCGAAAAAATCTAAATCATAGTGGTAAGCCCTAGCCAGTACATTTTCTAAAAGCCAGTGCTACAGCGGCCTAGCGCGATTTTTCACTAGCTAGCTTGCAAGCTAGTCCCCTAGCTGGTTCTCAATACGTAACCATGTTCAACAAGCCTCAAGGAGGCACTAACATGGTTACCAAGATTTTAAGACTTCCCGCCGTTAAAACCCGCACCGGACTTTCCCGTTCCACGATCTATTTGCGAGTAGCCGAAGGCAGTTTTCCGGCACCGGTTTCGCTTGGCGGCCGCGCGGTAGGCTGGATCGAGGCCGAGGTCGATGCGTGGCTGAATCAGCGTATCGAAGCAAGCCGTAAATCGGTTGGTTAAGGGGGCGTCATGGATATGCCTTTGACAGATTTTGATTTTGCACCCGCCGAAACCGATAAAAGCGACAAAACCGATTTGGTCAGTAATCAGGCGTTTTTGTCGGCAATTTTCAGCATTGCGCAAGCTGATATTAAACCGCTGATAGTGAGCTTTGCAGGCAGTCCGGCCAAAGTTCAGAAAAGCGCTTGGTTTGGCCGGCCATGGGCTAGCAATTCAGAGATGAAGGTTTCGCTGCCTCCGGATGCCAATAACTATTTTTCATTGGCGGTGTTCCACCCGGACGAAGAAGGCACCTACCGACGCCAAAAAGTCCAATTCCATGCGTTATATGCGGTGATGCTGGACGATGTGGGTAGCAAGGTGGCGATGGAACGCTTGACGTTGCCGCCGACCTGGCTGCTGGAAACCTCGCCGGGCAACCATCAGGCCGGCTATTTGTTAAGCGAACCGCTGACGGATGGCCCCTTGGCTGACCGGTTGATGAATGCAGTTATCAGCGCCGGTTTGTGCGATCCGGGGGCTAACGGTCCTCGCGCACGCTTGGCGCGTTTGCCGGTGGCGGTGAACGGCAAGCATGAACCACCCTTCCCTTGCCATATGGTGAACTGGAATCCTGAATTGAACTATTCGATGCAGGCGTTGATGGACGGTTTGCAGTTGGAAATGGCGACATCCGAACGGCCAAAACGGCAACGGAGGCACGCGACACTCGAACAGCCGCAGGACGGTGATCCGGTTTGGATACCGCGTCCAGCCGAAAATGCGGTTATTGCGGTATTGCGCGACTTGGGTTTATACAAGTCGCCGCTTGGTCATGGTAAGCACGACATCACTTGTCCGTGGGTCGCGGAACATACTGGCGAGATGGATGGCGGAACGGCGTATTTCGAGCCAGAAGACCTTTGGCCTATCGGTGGTTTCAAGTGTTTACATGGGCACTGTGCGGAACGACATATTCGCGATCTGCTGGACTTTCTCGACATTGAGATTAGTGCGGCACGCATGAAAGCCACGATCCGCATCATGGCTGGTGAGATTCATCGCGTAGTGGATGCCGCCGAGTGTGAATTGGCGCAATCACGTCACCATTACCAACGCGGCGGGCTGATCGTCACGATCGTCACCGATCCCGTTACGCGTGAATCGCGGGTACAGGAAGTGACTCAGCCAGGGTTGGTCCGCGCATTGGCGGGTGCGGCGACCTGGGAGCGATTTGATGCACGCGCCGTGGGTTGGGTGCGCACCGATCCGCCAGCTCGGCATGCGGCCGTCTTGTTCGATTCACCGAGCTATCCACATCTGCCCGTGTTAAACGGCTTGGCGCGTCAGCCCTATCTGCGACCGGATGGCAGTTTGATGACAGCGGCGGGTTATGACGCTACGACGGGGATGTTCGGCGTGTTTGACACGCGCGACTTCGCGGTGCCGATACAGCCAACCCGTATCGAGGCCGAAGCCGCATTGGCAGTGCTGATTGATACGTTGGCGGAATTCAGTTTCGCTACCCCAACCGACCAAGCCGCCGCACTGGCCGCAATTCTCACCGCCGTGGTACGGCCAAGTCTAACCGTCGCACCGATGTTTCATGTTAAGGCGCACATGCCAGGCTCGGGTAAATCCTATTTGTGCGCACTGATGACAGCCTTTGCCACTCCACAGCGCGGCACGCCCACCACCTTTCCCGGTGATGACGAAGAGTGTCGGAAACTGCTATTAGCCGAGTTGCTGCGAGCGCCGGCCGTGGTGGAGTTCGATAATCTGACCGGTGACCTGGTTGCTCATAAGAGCTTGTGTACCGCGTTGACGGCGGAATTTATCAGCGGTCGGATACTGGGCGTTTCCAAAACGGCAACGGTCAGCACGCGAACACTGTTTATCTCCAGCGGCAATAACGTCGGCCCGGTGCAGGACATGGCTCGGCGTTGCGTGACGATCCACCTTGATCCAGGTTGCGAGATACCGGCCTCACGCAGTTTCAAGCGCCCTCATCTTATCCGCGATGTCCTGCGCGAACGCGGGCGATTTGTATCGGCTGCACTGACTATCGTTCGGGCCTGGATTGCCGCCGGACGGCCGAAAACGGACTGCAAACCACTGGGAAGCTATGACGAATGGTCCGAACTGTGCTGCCAGCCATTGCTGTGGCTGGGCTGCACCGATCCGGTCGCATCCGTATTTGAAGCAATGGCCGAGGACCCGGACCGCGAGACATTGGCGCGCTTACTTTCAGCTTGGCAGGCCGTGTTTGGCAATACCGCCGCTATGATCCGAGAGGCCATCAATAAATCGAATTTAGCATTCGAAGACCATCAAGAATTGCGTGAGGTGCTGGATGATATTGCCAGTGAACGCGGCGAGATCAATCGGCGCAAGCTCGGCCGCTGGATAAAGCGACATGCCGGCCGCATTGTCGATGGCAAACGCTTCCTGCGTGCCCCTGGCAATAGTTCATCCGAGCGCTGGCGGGTGGAATCGGTTTTATCGGTTTCGGAGGTTTTCTCTAGCCCGATTGTAAAAACTGTCAATCAAGCCAAAAACGATAACGCTTATGCCCGTGCTAGTCGCGGCGAATGAATTAGGAGTATCCATTTATGAACAACCTGGAAAATGAAGTGTTAACGGCCAATCCAGCACTGCATTCTAGCGGACCCTACGAAACGGTGCGCTATAACGCCATGACACACGGCATTTTGTCGAAGCATGCCGTATTGCCTCACGAGGATAAAGCCGAGTTTGACAATCTGTTGTCGGCGTTAAAAGCGGAACATCAACCGGCCGGCATGACCGAAATGCACTTGGTGGAAGAATTGGCGACGATCTTGTGGCGCAAGCGCCGAGTGCTTTTGGCGGAAGGCGCATCGATCAATCGCAACCTCAGGCAAATAGCCAGTCAAACCGATAGTAGTATTGTGCCAGCGGCTGTACCGTTCGATCCTGGTCTGAAAACCAGTCATTTATGGGTCACCGACATTATTTGCGATACCCCGGAAGAAAACCAAGCCAGGCTCCATGAAGCCGAACTTGATCTCGCCGCCACGGAAAAAGCGGCGGCCATACTGCGTAAAGGCGGCAAAACCGCCTACGCTCGGGCCCGCAACGCTTTGATTCCCGAAAGCCGCGACATGTGGGACGACTATGTGGAAGAGGAGGAATATCCTTCCACGGCGGAAGGGTTGGCAGAATTCATTCGCGAAAAACTACATCCACTTTGCCTGCAAATGCAAAAAGAGGCGCGGTATTACCAGGAAATCAAGGCGCAAACGCTGGGCGAAGGGCTAAGACCACAGCAATTGGAGAAGCTAAACCGTTATGAAGTCCACCTGGATCGTAAATTTGAGCGCACGTTGGCGATGCTTTTGAAGCTGAAAGACCTGCGTAGCCCTATCAATCCGACTCCGTAAAAATGCATGCCAAGGCCAGTCCCAGCAAGGCCTCTGGCCAATTTAGCTAAACAACCACATTCAAACTTGCCAAATGATTTAGGCAAAATCTGAGAAAAAATATGGGTGGAATCGGCAGCGGCCGCCGTTATCAAGGCGGCAAAAATACGACCAACGACATGCAAGCACTGGATGTACGCTACTTGCAACGCCAAGGTTTGTTAACGCCGGGTCGAACCTCAAGCTTGACGTGGTCCCGATCCGGCACCGTGATCGGATCGATACAAATCACGGCGCACGCGGATCGGATCATTCTTCAATATCGGCATCAGAGACACAACGGTCCTTGGCAAAACCTAGATTATCCTGTCTACTTGGAGAAGACCCATTGCAACATGGGCGGGCAGAGAACTTGGTTCCTCTGCCCTGCACATGGTTGCGGTAAGAGGGTGGCGATTCTTTACGGCGGAAAAATCTTTGCGTGTCGGCATTGCCATAAACTGGCCTATGGATCTACCCGAGAAAAACGAGATGACCGAGCGAGTAGAAAAGCAGACCGAATTCGTGAAAAGTTGGGATGGCAGGTGGGGATCTTGAATCCCAATGGCGTCAAGCCGAAAGGTATGCACTGGACAACATTCCATAAGCTCCAGCTAAAACACGATGTATTGGTCAATCAGTCGTTAGCCGGGATCGTTACGCGGCTGCGTTTGTTTGAAGATGAGTCGCTAATTTGAAGTTAGGCGAATCTGTTTCGTAAAAACGATAGCAGCACGGTCAAGCGATTAAAAAATGTATCCCGGAATGTATCCCGAAATCAGGTACTTCTATATCTTTTACAGTAGTACGTTTTCTATCTTATTGATTTAATTGGTCGGGACGGCGGGATTCGAACCCACGACCCCTTGTCCCCCAGACAAGTGCGCTACCAGGCTGCGCTACGCCCCGAAAAGAAATGTGACAAACTAAACTAGCCGGTTATTCTAACACGGTTTTGTCGACTGATCACTTCAAAAGTTCTAAAATATCTTCCAGTTCGCTTATCATCTGGTGGATAAGCTGCTTGGTCCTTAGCGTGTCTTCCTTGGCGCTACCGCTGGCCAGATGCGCCCTGGCGCCGCCTATCGTGTAGCCTTGCTCGTACAACAGCGCTCTGATTTGCCGTATCAGTAATACGTCGTGTCGTTGGTAATAACGGCGGTTGCCGCGGCGTTTTACCGGACTGAGTTCGCTAAACTCCTGCTCCCAGTACCGCAATACGTGGGGCTTAACCCCGCATAGTTCGCTAACTTCGCCTATCGTGAAATAGCGCTTCGCCGGTATGACCGGCAACTCGTTGTTATTACTGGGTTCCAGCATAGGCTTCCACTCGGGCTTTCAGTTTCTGTCCGGTTCTGAACGTCACGACCCGGCGTGGAGTAATCGGGATTTCTTCTCCGGTTTTGGGGTTACGGCCCGGTCGGCCGTTTTTGTCTCTCAGCTCGAATTTGCCGAATCCGGAAATTTTCACTTGCTCCCCTGTCTCCAGGCAACGTTTAATTTCTTCGAAAAACAATTCGACAATTTCCTTGGCTTCTCGTTTGTTCAAGCCTAGGTCTTCGAAGAGTCTTTCCGCAATGTCTGCTTTGGTTAATGCCACAATCACTCCCTCAATTTTGCATTCAGATTGGTCGCCAAAGTATCGAGCACCCTGCGAAATATAGCATCAATTTCAGTGTCGGTCAGAGTTTGCTCGAAATCCTGTAATACCACGCTCAAGGCCACGCTTTTGTGACCTTCACTGACGCCTTGCCCTTGGTAGACGTCGAAAATCGCCGCTTCCCGAATAGCCGGTTCCCGACAGTCTAGGACACAACGGACGATATCGCCGGCGGCAACGGCCTGATCGACCACCAATGCTAAATCCCGACGTACCGACGGGAATTTAGACAGCGGGCTGAAACTGGGCACTTGCCGAATCGTTAAAGCATCGAGAGCCAATTCAAATAAAAATACCGGACTATCGAAACCCAACTGCTTTTCCAACAAAGGATGCAACATTCCCAGCCAACCGATACTGTCGCCCTCTAAACCAACGATTTCAGCCGACTGACCAGGATGCAGGGCCGAATGTTGAGCACTGCGGAAACCGGCGGCTGACGCACCTAACGCGAGTAGAGCTTCGACATCAGCCTTCACATCGAAGAAATCGACCCTACAGGCCTTCTCTGCCCATTGTTCCGCATGAACGCTACCCAGGGCCAGCCCGGCGAGCATTTTTTGCTGCTGGATCTGACCATCGCGATATACGAAACGCAGGCCGGACTCGAACAAGCGAACTCGACTTTGTTGGCGATGAGTGTTGTAAAGCGCGGCGTTCAACAGACCGCACCAGAGCGTGGTACGCATGACCGCCAGTTCCGACGAAATCGGGTTTTGAATCCTTATAAATTCGGCACCGGGTGCGACGGCCTTTTGCATCGCCTCATCGACAAAGCTGTACGTGATAACTTCCTGATAGCCTCTATCCACCAATGCGTCTTGCAACCGCTCGAGCGTCAAGCGATTTTCCGGCGCTTTGCCCAGTTCGGCGCGCATGCGCAAATTGCTGCTGGGCAGGTTGTTATAACCATGGATGCGGCCGATTTCTTCCAATAGATCCGCTTCGATGGCTATATCGAAACGAAATCCTGGCGGGGTGATTTCCCAACCATCCGCGACTTGCGCAACCGTCATTCCCAAGCCCTGGAATAAGGTTGCGACCGCTTCGTTGGACAACTCGATTCCGAGTATCTTCGCAATTCGGTCGCTACGCAACTTGACCGGACTACGGGCCGGCAGCGCATCTTCGTCGACCGCTTCCGTGATCGGACCAGCGCTACCACCCGCAATCTCAAGTATCAATTGCGTCGCGCGCTCGAGGGCCCGATGTTGCAATCTGAAATCGACGCCGCGTTCGAAACGGTGGGACGAATCGGTATGCAAGCCATATTGCCGAGCCTTGCCGGCTACGCTAATCGGCGTGAAGAATGCGCATTCCAAGAAAATATCGCAAGTTTGGTCCGATACCGCGCTGTCCTTGCCGCCCATCACACCGGCCAACGCCAGGGATTGGCGTTGATCAGCAATAACCAGACTGCCGTCGTCCAACACGATGGTTTGGTCGTTTAACAGCGCTAGCGATTCGCCCGCGTTAGCGCGCCGAACGACAACGGGCGCGGCCAGCTTAGCCGCATCGAACGCATGCAAGGGCTGACCCAATTCCAGAAGCACGTAATTGGTGACATCGACGACCGCACTCAAGCCGCGGACGCCGCTACGACGCAAGCGTTCCAGCATCCAGAGCGGGGTTTTGGCACCCCGAGCGATCCCTTTAATCAAGCGCCCCAAATAAACCGGGCACGCTTCCGGTGCTTCAACCTGAACTTCCAGCACGTCCGAATGACCGATTTCGGCGGCGGCGGGTTCGGTTGGCGTAAACGCCTGCTTGTTCAATACCGCCATTTCCCTGGCAACGCCAACCGCACTGAGGCAATCGGCTCGATTAGGCGTCAATCCCAACTCGATAATATTGTCGTTCAACAACAGATATTCGCGAATATCGACGCCTACCGGCGCGTCGCTTTGCAGCTCCATCAAACCGTCTGAAGTCGCCGCAAGGCCGAGTTCTTTTTCCGAACACAGCATACCGAACGATAATTCACCGCGTAACTTGGATTCCTTGATTTTGAAGTCGCCGGGCAAGATCGCGCCAATCAGAGCGGCCGGCACCTTCAAACCAGGCCGGACATTGCTGGCACCGCAAACGATTTGCAGAGGCTCGGCTTGGCCGACATTGACTCGACAGACTCTTAACTTATCGGCGTTGGGGTGCTGCTCGGTCGACAGCACTTCCGCGACGACGACGCCGCTGAATTCCGCCGCGACCGGCGTGACCGCATCGACTTCCAAGCCGGCCATCGTCAGTTGAGCAACCAAGGCGGCGGTATCGATCGGCGGGTTAACCAGCTCCCTCAACCAGGCTTCGCTAACTTGCATGATTCAATCCACCGTTACCTAAACTGTTGCAAAAATTTCAAGTCGTTTTCGAAGAACATCCGCAGGTCGTTGATACCGTAACGCATCATTGCCAAGCGCTCAACACCGGTTCCGAAGGCGAAACCCGAGTATTGCTCGGGATCGATACCGACCGACTTGAAGACTTCCGGATGGATCATCCCGCATCCGCCCACTTCCAGCCAACCTGTCTGTTTACAGACGCGACAGCCCTGGCCGTCGCACATGACGCATGAAACGTCGAACTCAGCCGACGGCTCGGTGAACGGGAAATAAGACGGCCGAAACCTGACGTCGACTTCCTTCTCAAAAAAAGCCCGCAGGAATTCGAATATGACGCCCTTCAGGTCGCCGAAGCTGACGTCGGTATCGACCAGAAAGCCCTCAACCTGATGAAACATCGGCGAATGGGTCATATCGGAATCGCAACGGTAGACGCGGCCGGGCGCGATGACTTTCAGCGGCGGCTTCTCCGATTCCATGACCCGAATTTGTACCGGCGACGTATGGGTGCGCAGCACGGTATGCGCATCGAAATAAAAGGTATCGTGCATCGCCCTGGCCGGGTGATGCTCGGGTATGTTGAGCGCGCCGAAATTATGGTAATCGTCTTCGATTTCCGGACCTTCGGCGATCGTAAAACCGGCGTCCGCGAAGATCTTGGCGATGCGTCGCTGGGTGACGGTTACCGGATGCAGTCCGGCGCTGGATTGCCCTCTACCGGGCAACGTGACGTCGATTCGCCCCGCAGACAAACGAGCCTCGAGTTCGGCATTCTCCAGCAACTGCCTACGCGTTTCGAGCGCGTCCTGAAAGGCGGTTTTGGCATTATTGATAACTTGACCGACACTCCGTCTCTGCTCGGGGTCCAAACCGCCCAGGGCCTTCATGCGCTCCGTAAACAGGCCTTTTTTGCCCAAATAATGAACCCTGATCTGATCCAGCTGTTCCAGATCTTGTGCATTGGCAAGCGCTTGCAATGCCTGCGTAATAATATCTTCGATACCAGCCGACACGACTCAGCTCACTATAGTCTGACATTGAGGGGGTAACCGCTCCCTTTAGCGGATTCCCGGGGAGCCCTCCCCGCCTTGGCGGAGAGGTAGCGACCGCGAGTCGTCCGCGCGGACGACTCGGATTTTGTTACGGTTTGCTTTGGTTGGCGATAGCGACTTTGGCTATCTCGCCAAACGCTTCGATGTCGCGCACGGCCAAATCGGCCAGGACTTTGCGATCAATCGCGACATTGGCTTTGTTCAAACCGTTGATCATGCGACTGTAGGATATGCCGAACTGACGCGCGGCAGCGTTGATACGCACGATCCACAGAGCGCGGAATTGGCGTTTTTTAGCCTTACGGTCGCGGTAAGCGTACTGGCCGGCCTTAATGACCGCTTGCTTGGCGACGCGATAGACTCGGCTGCGGGCGCCATAATAGCCTTTAGCCAATTTCAGGATTTTTTTGTGTCTTGCTCTAGCGGTGACACCGCGTTTAACTCTAGCCATGTTTTAACTCTCTCTGCAAATAACGAATCGATCAACTATAAGGCAGCATGCGTGCTACCAATGGCGTATCCGATGGATGCAGGATGGCTGTTTTACGCAATTGTCTTTTACGTTTGGTGGTTTTTTTGGTCAGGATATGACGCTTATGCGATTGCTTGCATTTGAAACCGCCGGTGCCGGTTTTCTTGAAGCGCTTACCTGCGCCACTGTGGCTTTTCAGTTTTGGCATTTGTTTTCTCCAATGAGTCAAAGTAATAATCCCTGAGAAAAAACCCAGTGAGGCAAAATGCTTGGCCCCATTGAATTTTTGGGCAAAACGCCCTTAAGACCGCACCATCCCGCGCGGACTACCGTTTATCGAAACGGCGAAATCTTAATTATTTCTTTCTTTTCGGGGCCATAACCATGACCATCTGCCGACCTTCCAACTTGGGGAATTGCTCGACGGAGGCCAGCTCTTCCAGATCGGTTTCGATACGCTTCAGCAAGTCCATACCCAACTCACGGTGAGTCAGTTCGCGACCTTTAAAACGCACGGTAATCTTGGTTTTATCGCCCTCGTTGAGGAATTTGACCAAACTCCGAATCTTGACCTGATAATCACCTTCTTCGGTGCCCGGTCGGAACTTGATTTCCTTAATCTGGATTTGCTTTTGTTTCTTCTTGGCAGCTTGCAGTTTTTTGTTCTGCTCAAACTGATACTTGCCAAAATCCATGATTTTACAAACGGGAGGATCGGCATTCGGCGAAATCTCGACCAAATCCAGATTTGCGTCGTAAGCAAGCTGTAAAGCTTCGTTTATTGAGACTACACCGACTTGTTCACCTTCTGCGCCTATCACCCGAACCCGTCTAGCGGTTATATCGGTGTTTAAGCGTGTTGCATCTTTTTTAGAGCTGATACCCTAATCCTCCACGTTGTTATTATTTCCTGTCGGCAATCTCATGTTTCAAGCGTTCAACCAACTCCGAAACCGCCAGACTTCCCAGATCGTCACCTTGCTGCGTACGCACCGCGACGGTCCTATTCTCCATCTCTTTGTCACCGATTACCAGTAAATACGGTACACGCTGCATGGAATGCTCGCGGATTTTAAAGCCTATCTTCTCGTTTCTCAAGTCAATTTTAACTCTAAGACCTTGTTTTTCCAGCTCCAGACGCACCTGTTCGGCGTAATCGGCCTGTTTGTCGGTAATATTCATCACGACGACCTGGACGGGCGCCAGCCACAACGGAAAATTTCCGGCGTATTGCTCGATCAGAATACCGATGAAACGCTCAAGCGAGCCCAACACCGCTCTGTGCAGCATCACCGGCACATGGCGAGCGCTGTCTTCGCCGATATAACTGGCATCCAAGCGGGCCGGCATCGAAAAATCCACCTGTATCGTGCCGCACTGCCAAACCCGGCCAATGCAATCTTTTAATGAAAATTCGATCTTCGGACCGTAAAAAGCCCCTTCCCCAGGTTGCAATTGCCAGTCCAGGCCTTTGTTGTTCAAGGCCAACTCAAGAGCGC
Organism: Methylomonas sp. LWB; assembly: GCF_001856095.1. Taxonomy (NCBI): domain Bacteria; kingdom Pseudomonadati; phylum Pseudomonadota; class Gammaproteobacteria; order Methylococcales; family Methylococcaceae; genus Methylomonas; species Methylomonas sp. LWB. The sequence goes on along the minus strand of NZ_MKMC01000012.1, from coordinate 250,158 downwards.
CTTCCGCCTTATCCCAAACCGCGTCATCGCCGACGCGATTTTCGGGACGGGTGGATAATTTGATGATCACCTCGTCGAAGCCAAAGTCCTGATAAACCTCAAACAACAGGTCGATAAAAGTGGAAACTTCGGATTGAATCTGGTCTTCGGTACAGAAGATGTGCGCGTCGTCCTGAACGAAATTGCGCACCCGCATCAAGCCGTGCAGCGTGCCAGAAGGTTCGTTGCGATGACAGGAACCGAATTCGGCCAAGCGGACCGGCAAATCGCGATAGCTCTTGATGCCTTGGTTGTAAATCTGGATGTGGCACGGACAGTTCATCGGCTTGACCGCGTAATCGCGATTTTCCGAATTGGTCGTAAACATCATCGCACTGAATTTATCCCAGTGACCCGACCTTTCCCACAAGCTGCGATCGACGATCTGCGGAGTCTTGACTTCGCCGTAGCCGTTCACTCGCAATTTTTCGCGAATGTATTGCTCGATCTGTTGATAAATGGTCCAGCCTTTGTCGTGCCAGAATACCATGCCCGGCGCTTCTTCCTGGGTATGAAACAAATCCAGGACCTTGCCGATTTTACGGTGGTCGCGCTTTTCGGCCTCTTCCAGCCGATGCAGATACGCCGCCAATTCCTTGGCATCGCCCCAGGCGGTACCGTAGATGCGTTGCAGCATTTCGTTTTTGGAGTCGCCGCGCCAATAGGCGCCAGCGATCTTCATTAATTTGAACGCCTTTAGCTTGCCGGTGCTCGGCACATGCGGGCCGCGGCACAAATCGGTGAAATCGCCTTGCTTATAAAGCGACAGATCTTCGTTGGCCGGAATCGAAGCAATGATTTCCGCCTTGTATTTTTCGCCCAGACCCTCGAAAAAGCTAACCGCCTCGTCGCGCGACAACACCGACCGGCTAACCGATATATCTTGCGAAGCCAGTTCTTGCATGCGCTTCTCGATAGCCGCCAAATCGTCGGGCGTAAACGAGCGTTCGAAAGCAAAATCGTAGTAAAAGCCGTTTTCGACGACCGGACCGATCGTGACTTGCGCTGAAGGAAATAACTGCTTAACGGCTTGAGCCAGCAAATGCGCGGTCGAATGGCGAATCACTTCAACGCCTTCATCGTCCTTGGCGGTAACAATTTGCAGAGTGGCATCGGTTTCAATAAGCGTGGACGCATCGACTAATCGGCCATTGACCTTGCCCGCCAGGGTGGCTTTTGCCAAACCCGCGCCGATGGACGTGGCGACATCCATTACGGTAACCGCTTGGTCGAATTGGCGTTGAGAACCGTCTGGAAGTGTAATTACCGGCATTTTTCGATCCCACAATAAAAAAAGCACCGTCATGCGGTGCTTTATATTTGGTAGGCGCGAGTGGACTCGAACCACCGACCCCCACCATGTCAAGGTGGTGCTCTAACCAAACTGAGCTACGCGCCTAAAGTCTGTCATTCGATTCGGGCATTATAACGATGTTTTTTTTTGTTGCAAGCTTTTTCCACTGACTTCCCTGTCGCGCTCCGCTCACTTGCGCAGTTTTCGAAGAGAATTGGCGCGCCGAAGCTAAAAATACCGAGTCGCTGCAAGCATCAAACCGCGCCTGAATCCGCTTCCGTCCAATCCAAAGGACAGCTACAGAACACGTGGCGATCACCGTAGACATTGTCGATGCGGCCGACCGGCGGCCAATACTTGTCGTCATGCTGGTGGCTATCCGGAAACAGTGCTTGTTGCCGCGAATACGGCAAGTTCCATTCCTGCAGCAACAGCCTATGCGTATGTGGCGCGTTATGCAAAAGATTGTTGTCGATAGCCGCGCGCCCCGCTTCGATCTCGCGGATTTCGTGCCGAATCGCAATCATCGCATCGCAAAAGCGGTCGATTTCGGCCTGATTTTCGCTTTCGGTCGGCTCGATCATTAAAGTATCGGCGACCGGGAACGCCACGGTCGGCGCGTGAAAGCCGTAGTCGATCAAACGCTTGGCGATATCCTCGACGCTGACGTTGGCGGTCTTCTTGAACTCGTGGCAATCGATGATGCACTCGTGAGCCACCCAGCCGTTCGCATCGGTGTACAGAATCGGATAGTGCGGCGCCAACCGGCGCGCGACGTAATTGGCGTTCAATAGCGCGGTCAGCGTGGCCCGTTTCAGACCGGCCGCGCCCATCATCGCAATGTAAGCCCAGGAGATGGTCAATATGCTAGCCGAGCCCCACGGCGCCGCCGACACCGTGCCGACGGTGCCATGTTCGCCCTTCAGCGGATTGACGCCTTCCACTACCGGATGATCCGGCAGAAATGGCGCCAGATGCTCGCGCACGCCGATAGGCCCGACGCCCGGACCGCCGCCACCGTGCGGAATGCAGAAGGTCTTGTGCAGATTCAAATGCATTACGTCGGCACCGATCGCGCCCGGCCGGCACAATCCAACCAACGCGTTGAAGTTGGCGCCGTCCATATACACCTGGCCGCCGGCTTGATGAACCAGTTCGCAGATTTGCCGGAACGCCTGTTCGTAAACGCCGTGGGTCGAGGGATAGGTAATCATCAAGGCCGCGACGCGATCGCCATGTTCGGCCAATTTCGCGCGCAAATCGTCGACGCTGACGTTGCCGTGGTCGTCGCAAGCCACGACGACGACTTGCAACCCGGCCAGCGCCGCACTCGCCGGGTTGGTGCCGTGCGCGGACGCCGGAATCAAGCACACCGTACGCTGGCTTTGGCCGTTGACGTCGTGGAATTTGCGAATCACCAGCAAGCCGGTATATTCGCCCTGCGAACCGGCGTTGGGTTGAAACGAAAAGGCCTGGAAGCCGGTCAGGTCGCACAGCATGTCTTCCAGCTCGGCGAACAATTGCTGATAGCCCTGGGCTTGGTAGAGCGGTACGAAGGGGTGCATCGCGTTGAATTCGTAAAACGAGATCGCCTGCATCTCGGTCGCCGCGTTCAACTTCATCGTACACGAACCGAGCGGAATCATAGACCTATCCAACGCGATGTCGCGCCGCGCCAGCCGGCGCATGTAGCGCATCATCTCGGTTTCGGAGTGGTACAGGCTGAACACCGGATGCCGCAAAATCGCGTCGCCGCGCAACAGCTTTTCCGGAATACATTCGCTCAATCGACCATCCAGGCCGTTAATGTCCGGCAAATCGGCGACCGGCGACACGAACACCTGCCACAGCGCCCGCAGATGATCCCGAGTCGTGGTTTCGTCCAGCGAAATTCCGACGTGATCGGCGTCGATCACCCGCAGATTGATGCCGGCTTCCTCGGCTTGGGCGGCAATGCGTTTGGCTCGGTTGGGCAAGCGGACGACAATCGTATCGAAATAACAAAGGCTAACCACCTGATGCCCGCTTTCGACGATGCCGGCGGCCAGAATTTGCGCGTAGCGATGCACCCGACCGGCAATCAAACGCAAGCCAGCCGCACCGTGGTAAACCGCGTAAAAACCGGCGATCACAGCCAGCAATACTTGGGAAGTACAAATGTTGCTGGTCGCCTTATCCCGGCGAATGTGCTGCTCGCGAGTCTGCAAGGCCATGCGCAGGGCCATCTGGCCGTGCACGTCCCTGGACACGCCGATGATCCGGCCCGGCACCGAACGCTTGAACTCGTCGCGGGTGGCGAAATAAGCCGCGTGCGGACCGCCGTAACCCATAGGCAAGCCGAAGCGCTGCGCGCTGCCGACCGCGATATCGGCATCGAACGCCGCCGGCGGCTTCAGCAACACCAAGCTCAGCAAGTCGGCGGCCACCGTCGCCAGCGCTTGCTTTTGGTGGGCGATGGCAATGGGGGCAGTCAAATCATGAATCTCGCCGCTACAGCCCGGATATTGCAGAATCAGCGCGAAAAACTCATGTTGTTCCAAAGCGTCGAACGGGTCGGTCACCAGCACGCGATAACCCAACGAACTGGCCCTAGTTTGCACGACGGCGATCGTTTGCGGATGGCAATCGCGGTCCACGACCACCAGATTCGACGAGCTCTTCGCCAGCCGCCGCGACATCGTCATCGCTTCGGCGACCGCAGTGGCTTCGTCCAGCAGCGAAGCGTTCGCCAGTTCCATGCCGGTCAGATCGATGATCATCTGCTGGAAATTCAACAGCGCCTCCAAGCGTCCCTGGCTCACTTCGGCCTGGTAAGGCGTATAGGCCGTGTACCAACCGGGGTTCTCCAACACATTGCGCTTGATGACCGACGGCAGGATAGTGTCGTAATAGCCCATGCCGATCATCGAAGTCAGCACTTGATTGCGCTCGCGCATTCGCCGCAAATATTTGATGACCGCCCGTTCGCTGATGGTGTCGGTCAGCTTGAGCGGTTCGCGGTTCAGAATATCGGTCGGCACGATCTTGTCGATCAGCTCTTCCAGATTTTCCAGGCCCAACTCGGCCAGCATGGCCTGAGTCTGCCGGCTGTCCGGGCCAATATGGCGCTGGATGAAATTGCCGCGCATTTCCAATTGATCGAGACGTAGACGTTCCGACATAGCCTATCTCCGATAACGGTGAGGAACAAAGGGCAACCGACAGACGCTGGCCTGTACGGTTTGGTCCCGGACTTGGGCAAGCAATTCGGTACCGACTTGGCTGCAGGCCGCTTCGACCAAGGCCATCGCGATCGGCCGGCCTAGCGTTGGCGAATAGCCGCCGCTGGTGACAACGCCGACCGGCCGCTCGCCGGCAAACAGCTTGGCACCATCGCGCACCGGCATTTTGCCGGTTATGCTCAATCCGACCCTTCGCCGGCGCGGTCCATGTTGCAACTGCGGCAGAATGATCGAACTGCCTGGAAAATCTTGATGACCTTGTTTAAATACCCACGACAACCCGGCATCGACCGGGCTAATATCGGCACTCAGCTCGTGGCCGTACAGACATAAACCGGCTTCCAAACGCAGGGTATCGCGGGCACCCAAGCCTATCGGCGCTACGCCATCCTGTTCCAGCAACAAAACCGCTAGCCGCTCGACATCGTCAACATGCACCGACAGCTCGAATCCATCCTCGCCGGTGTAACCGCTACGACTAATGTGGCAAGCGATCCCGGCGATGTCGTCGTCGCAAACCTGCATGAATTTCAAGGCCGAGGCACTTGGCGAAAGCTTTTCGAGAATAGTCGCGGCCGACGGTCCTTGTAATGCCAACAGCGCCAACTCGGACTGTTCGACGAATTCGCAAGAGGCGGGCAAAACGGATTGCAGATAGGCAAAATCGCCGGCTTTGCAGCCGGCGTTGACCACAATCGATACCCCGGACGGAATCCGGGTGACGATGATGTCGTCGATCACGCCGCCGTCGGGGTGGGTTAACACCGAGTATTTCTGCGCGCCGATCGTAAGTTCGGTCATGCCGCCCGGCGTCAATTGGTCCAGTGCTTCGGCGGCATGCTTGCCCAGCACCAGACACTGACCCATGTGCGAAATATCGAACAATCCGGCCTGCTCTCGACAATGCCGATGCTCGCGCAGAATGCCGTTTCGGTATTGCACCGGCATCCGATAACCGGCAAAGGCGGTCATTTTCGCGCCTAGCCGGCCATGCAAATCGTAAAGTGGTGTGGTCTTTAACTCGGACATATCTCCCCTCCTGGACGACGCCGATCGAAGCCAGCCCAAGCTTACCGTGAACGGCGCCAATCGCCAATCCGTGGGGCCAAGGTGAGAACCTTCATTAACAGGAATCGCTACCGCGAATGCGGTGGACATCCTGAGTATAGTCAGAAAGCCGGAAAAGCCCGAGCCACCGCCCGGAACACCACCGGACCAAAGGGTTTTGTATTACCATAGTCCCCAGACAATTCAACACGGGAGAGCGGATATGCAAGGCGACAAACAAGTCATCGACTACCTCAACGAACTGCTGGCGGGCGAGCTAACGGCGATAGACCAATACTTCGTGCATTCCCGAATGTATCAGAACTGGGGATTACACAAACTGTACGAGCGCATCGCCCACGAAGTACAGGACGAAACCAACCATGCCGACGCGCTAATCAAGCGGATTCTGTTCCTGGAAGGGACGCCGAATCTGTCCAAACGCGACCCGCTGTTGGTCGGCGCGACGGTGCCGGAGATGCTGAAAAACGATCTGGCGGTGGAAATCTCGGTAGTCGGCGCGTTGCGCAAAGTCATCGCCTACTGCGAAAGCGTGCGAGATTACCAAACCCGCGAAATCCTGGAAGTGATGCTGGACGACACTGAAGAAGACCACGCCCATTGGCTGGAACAGCAATTGGGTCTGATCCAAATAGTCGGCCTGGAAAATTATCTGCAATCGCAGATGTAATTTCGCTTGGGGACGAAGTCAAGGTCGGCGGCGTCGAGCATGTCGTGGTGCGCGAGGACGAAATCCTCGGCGTCTTAGAAGCCTGAATTTCCAAGACGATTCATTTTTAACATTCCGATTTAAGTGTTTTTGGAGGAAAAGCATTTATGGCTGCCAAACAAGTGTTATTTGCCGGCGAAGCCAGCCAACGCATGCTGGCGGGGTGAATGTTCTGGCCGATACCGTCAAACAAACTCTGAGCCCGAAAGGCCGCAATGTAGTATTGGAGCGCAGTTTCGGCGCGCCGACCGTGACCAAGGACGGCGTCTCCGTAGCAAAAGAAATCGAGCTGAAACGCAAGTTCGAGAACATGGGCGCGCAAATGGTCAAGGAAGTGTCGTCCAAAACTTCCGACGTGGCCGGCGACGGCACTAACACCGCGACGGGTCTTGCGCAAGCCATCGTCCGCGAAGGTTTGAAATCGGTCTCGGCCGGCGCCAATCCGATGGGCATCAAGCGCGGCATCGACCAAGCCGTTAGCGTCGCGGCCGAGGAATTGAAAAAACTCTCCAAGCCCCGCACCGACAGCAAAGCCATCGCCCAAGTCGGTAGCATTTAGGCCAACTCCGACGACGCTGTAGGTCAAATCATCGCCGATGCGATGGACAAGGTCGGCAAGGAAGGCGTGATTACCGTCGAAGGGGGCTCCGGCATGCAGAATGAACTGGAGGTGGTGGAAGGCATGCAGTTCGACCGTGGCTACATTTCGCCGTAGTTCGCCAACCAAAAAGAAGGCATGACCGCCGAACTGGAAAATCCTTATATCCTGTTGCACGACAAGAAAATATCGAACATCCGCGATCTGATCCCGCCGTTAGAAAAAGTCTCCATAGCCGGCCGTTCGCTACCGATCGTCGCCGAAGACGTAGAAGGCGAAGCGCTGGCGACCCTGGTGGTCAACACCTTGCGCGGCATATTGAAAGTCTGCGCGGTCAAGGCGCCCGGCTTCGGCGACCGCCGCAAAGCCATGCTGGAAGACATGGCGATTCTGACCGGCGGCACGGTGATTCCCGAAGAGCTGGGCTTCCGCCTGGTGGAACAACTGGGCAGCGCAAAGAAAGTCCAGGTCTCGAAGGAAAACTCCATCATCGTCGATAGCGCCGGCAGTACCGAGAACATCAACGTGGATTTCATCGCCCCGCGTACGGTTACGATCATCCCTCGCGCATTAGGCGTCCCTGCGCCGGACTTTGCGACCGATCGCCTGGAAACGCCAGGGTAACGTGCCGATATTGGCGTAAACGTGACGTCTTCTAACGAATTTCAAGTGCGTGGCTTCCGGTATTGAACGCGACGGGCAACGTCATCGTCATCCAAGCTATCCACCCGTATAAAACGGGGAGTCCATGCCGATATTGGCGTCTTGGGTGACGTCGCCATCGAACAGTTTTACCGACAAATTGCCCTTCACTTGTTGGGTAAACGGCAGTAACAAGCCGTCGATATAACGTTGGGCATTTTCTATCGAATCGAATTCGTAAAAACCGCCTACCGTGTGATTGTTGATACCGCTCAACCAAGTTTTGGACTTTAAACCCGAATATGTTTTCATCTCGACATTGATCGGTCTCCAATCAATTTGCTCGAACGGAATCGCCACTTGGAACTCCGCATATAAAAATATTTTCATCCGTCTACCTCGTTTGAATTAGTGTTTTGACTCTGAAAGGCGTTGGAAGGCTTACCGACATAAGGGTCTAGGAATACTCCCAATCGCCGCTCACAAACCGACCCTGCATTTCTCGGGCACGAAAACCGTTTGACGATCGTTAACTGATCGGTTGGCGCCGACGACTCTTGGCTCTCGCCGACCGATCGGCCAATCTGTTCAAAACGGCTCCTTAAAGGGTCGAAAATCCAGCTCCTGCGTCCAGGCGCTGGGATGCTGCCGGTGCAGCGCCCAGTAGCTTTCGGCCAACGCCTCCAGCTTTAACAAGCCGTCGTCGCCCTTGGTCGAGACGTATCGGGAAAACTGGCCTCTTGCCCTGTCGCCGTCGATAACGCCATCGATAATGGTATGAACGACGTGGACACCCTTGGGCCCGAACTCCCGCGCCATGCCCTGCGCTAAGGCCCGCAAGCCAGCCTTGGCGGTGGCGAACGCGGTAAACGGCGGTCTGGCGCGGGTTGAGGCCGTCGCGCCGGTAAAAATCAACGTGCCACGTCCCTGGGATTGCATGATCGCGGCAGCCTGTTTCCCGAATAAAAACCCGCCGAGACAGTTTTGCCGCCACAGGCGGCTAAACATATCGCTGTCGGTTTCCAGCAACGGCGCGCAGTTGTTGCTGTCGACGTTATACACCGCGATCGCCAATGGCAAGCCGCTTTCGCGAATCGCGTCGAACAGACGCTCGACATCCGTTTCGCACGTGGCATCGGCCACTACCGCGCTACTCCGACCGCCCGCCTGGGCGATTTTTTCGGCGACCAGCTCCAGTTTGCCGGCGCTACGTCCGGCAATGAATACGTGCAACCCTTGCGCGGCGAAATGTTTGGCCAACGCGGCGCCCAATCCCCGCTCCGGCCCTACCCCGATGACAACCGCCGACCCGAATCCGCTCATCGCTCCTCCTTAGGATTTTCGGCCGAAAATCAGCGAGAAATTATTCGCCGGCATGTCGATTTGCTCCTTCAATTCCATGCCGTGCCGCTCGGCCGCGGCGCGTAAATCGGCGACATCTTTCAAGCCCCACTCGGAAACGCCCGCCGAACTGAGAGTTTCGTGAAACACCTTGTTCGAATCGGTCGTAAAAGTGCCTTCCACGCGGAACGGGCCGTAAATCAGCAAAATACCCTGATTGTCGAGCAAGTGCGAGGCGCACTCCATCATGCCGTCGGCGATGGAGATCGGCGCAACCTGAAAAATGTTGATACAAAAGATGGCGTCGAAGCTGCCTTTCGCGCCGGGATTGAACCAGGTGTCGGGATCGGTCAAATCCAAATGGACCGGGTCGGCAATATTGTCGTTACCGTGATCCACCGTCAATTGCTTGATGTTATCGAAGACCTCCCGATCCTTATCAGTCGGATGGAAGTGCAAGTGGTCGAAATGCGGCGCGAAAAAATTGATATGCATGCCGCTGCCGCTGGCCATTTCCAAAACCCGACCTTTATCTTTGGGGAGTTTCTCTTTTAATACGCCTAAAATCGGTTCGCGATTGCGATTACCGGCCCAGGCCACGTATTCGCTCAATGGATGCGGGTTCAATGGCGGTTTGTTGTCACTCATGTTGTTGTCCTCGAAAGATCGTTATCGTTGTTGTTAAATCCAGCCCGCGGATTTAATGAAATCGGCAATTTACCCGGCTGGCGCATCGAGTACAGCAATACGCGGGCCAAGCCTCAAAACATGCCTGATCGGCGTAAAATCAAAGACCTATCACAAGCCATTCGGCCAAATCGCGAATCCGTGCTTCAATAAGTGAAATTTAATTTCAATTGTTAGCGATCGATGAACGAACACGATTTTTCCCAGATTTCCCCGGCGTTTTTTCTGCAAACCTTCATCCTGGAATTGATGCACGCCTGCGAACAGGAAGGCGGCGACTACTGCGAATCCTTGATCGAACGCATCGCCAAGAGTGCCGGTCTGTACTTCGAGCAAACTTACCGGGCCGAATACCGACGGTCCGGCGAACTGGACCAGGACGCCTACATCGACTTGATTCTGGCTCTAAAAAATCATATCGGCGGCAATTTTTCGCTGGCTTCCGTGGAGGCAGGCACCATTACCGTCGTAAACACCCGTTGTCCGTTCGGGGACGGCGTAAGCAATTTTCCGGAACTATGTCGAATGACCTCAAGCGTGTTTGGCGGAATCGCCGCCCGGAATTTCGGCTACGCCAAAGTCGAAATCCGCCAGAGCATCGCTCGGCAAAACGGGGGTTGCGAAGTGTGCATTCACACTCGGCGCGATGGCGCCGTCGGCAAACCCGGTCTGGAATATCGCCGCGAGGATCAGCCGGAAGATAAGCTGGAAATGGCCGCGCTGCATTCGCGGATTGAAGAGCGGATGCGTAACGTCTGGTGGAGCCTACCCAAGCGTCATCCCACCAAACCAGCGCCGGCCATCGTCGCCAAATCGGCGGCGATGCAAAGCGTCTTGCAACAAGTTGAAGTCGTGGCGCCGACTAAGGCCACGGTACTGATTAACGGCGAAACCGGCGTGGGTAAGGAGTTGATAGCGCGAGCGATACACGCGATGAGCGACCGAGGTCACAAACCGTTCGTGGCGATCAATTGCGGAGCTATACCGGAAAGTCTGATCGAAAGCGCGTTGTTCGGCCACGAAAAAGGCGCGTTTACCGGCGCCATCGAGGTTCATCAAGGTTTTTTCGAACGCGCCGAGGGCGGAACACTGTTTCTCGACGAAGTCGATGCCTTGTCCCCGGCCGCGCAAACCCGCTTATTGCGCGTGATTCAGGAGGGCGAGATGGAGCGGGTCGGCGGCAAGCACACCTTGCACGTCGACGTGCGGATCGTTTCGGCCAGCAACCGATCCTTGACGCAACACGTCGAACAAGGCTTATTTCGACAGGACTTATTCTATCGCTTGAATGTGGTGCGCCTATGGATACCGCCGTTGGCTCAACGACCGGAAGACTTGCCACATCTGGTGCAATTGATCTTGAAACGCCTGAACCAAGCCTACGCGAAAAACGTTCAGTCGGTCAGCCGCGACGTGATGGGACAAATCCGCGCCTACCATTGGCCCGGAAACGTGCGCGAGCTGGAAAACACGTTGGAACGCAGCGTGTTGTTCTGCAAGGGCAGCGAATTGACCCGTCTTGAGCTGGACAGACAACCTGTCGCCGTCGGCCACGACTGGCGAACGCACAAGCAAAGCTTGGTCGATGACGCCGAATCGGCCTTCCTGCGGCAGGCATTGCAAAACCATCGCGGCAACGTCAAACCGGTCGCCGACGCGATGGGGCTAACGCCGAGAGCGGTTTACGCCAAGCTGAAAAAATATGGCATCGTGCCGAGCCGTTTTAAGTAAGCGGACGGGACTACGCAATATCCTGGCTGCGCAAATACTCTTCGTATTCGCCTTGGTAATCGACAACGCCGTTCGGGGTGAGTTCGATAACGCGGGTGGCCAAGGACGAGACGAACTCGCGGTCGTGGCTGACGAAAATCAATGTGCCGGGGTAGTTTTCCAACGCGATGTTCAGCGATTCGATCGATTCCATGTCCAAGTGGTTGGTCGGCTCGTCCAACACCAGCACGTTGTTTTTTTGCAGGATTAGCTTGCCGAACAGCATCCGGCCTTGTTCGCCGCCGGACAGCACCTTCACCGATTTATTGATCTCGTCCTGCGAAAACAACAAACGGCCCAGCGTGCCGCGTATCACTTGATCGTCGTCGCTTTCCTTCCGCCACTGGCCCATCCAATTTATCAAGGTCAGATCTTCGGCAAAATCCTCGGCGTGGTCTTGCGCGAAATAGCCGACATCGGCGTTTTCGGCCCACTTGACCTCGCCGTGATCCGGCGCCAATTCGCCGACCAGGGTTTTCAACAAGGTGGACTTACCGATGCCGTTGGGGCCGATCACCGCCACCCGCTCGCCGGCGGCGATCATCAAATTGAGATTTTCGAACAAAGGCCGCTCGCCATAGCCTTTGCCGAGGTTTTCCACTTCCACGGCCAAGCGATGCAGTTTTTTGGCTTGGTCGAAACGAATAAAGGGGTTGACCCGGCTGGACGGCTTGACTTCATCGAGCTTGATCTTTTCCAACTGGCGCGCCCGCGACGTGGCTTGCTTGGCCTTGGACGCATTGGCGGAAAAGCGGCTGACGAAGGTCTGCAATTCGGCGATCTGGGCTTTTTTCTTGGCATTGCTGGCCAGCAACTGCTCCCTGACCTGGGTCACGGCGGTCATGTAATCGTCGTAGTTGCCCGGATACACCCGCAGCTCGCCGTAATCCAGATCGGCCATGTGGGTGCAGACGCTGTTCAAGAAATGCCGATCGTGGGAAATGATCACCATCGTCGATTCGCGCTCGTTCAGCACGTTTTCCAGCCAGCGTATCGTGTTGATATCCAGGTTGTTGGTCGGCTCGTCGAGCAACATGATGTCGGGATCGGCGAACAAGGCCTGGGCCAGCAACACCCGCAGTTTCCAGCCGGGGGCGACCGCGCTCATCGGACCGTTATGCTGCTCCAGCGGAATATCCAGCCCCAGCAACAGTTCGCCGGCTCGGGATTCGGCGGTGTAACCGTTGTATTCGGCGAATACGGCTTCCAACTCGGCGGCGCGCATGTAGTCGTCTTCGGTCGCGTCCAGATTGGCATAAATGGCGTCGCGTTCCGACATCGCCGCCCACATTTCGGCGTGGCCCATCATCACCACGTCCAATACGCGGCGGTCTTCGTAGGCGAATTGATCCTGACGCAACACGCCGATGCGATCGTTGGGCGCGATGCTGACATTGCCGGCCGACGGCTCCAAATCACCGCTGAGGATTTTCATAAAGGTCGATTTGCCGCAACCGTTCGCACCGATCAGACCAAAGCGATGGCCGTTGCCGAATTTAACCGAAATGTTTTCGAACAGGGGCTTAGCCCCGAATTGCATCGTGATGTTAGCTGTAGAGATCAAGAAAATATCCGTTAGATAGAGAGGCTGGGCCTAGTTGTACTTTGTCAGATGACTCAATAAGCATCGTCATTCCGGCATGGAGGCCGGACCCGTTAGAGCGTGGAGCGAATCCAAACGCCATGGACGGATTTAGCAGACCATCCACGGCACCGGATGCCCGCTTCCCGGCGGGCATGACGATCTTCAACCAATCTCACAAAGTAGAACTAGCCCGGCCCTAAAAAAGTAGGAGGCGGCATTTTAACAGAGTTGCCGCGCCCCGCCGCCGGCAACACCGCAACCCGGCTTCGGCCAGGCGCCGTCGCGACACCGCTCGGCGGCGAGTCTTACAACTGGTCCAAAGCCGCCGCCAGCGTCGCCACGGTGCGGTCGAGGTTTTGCAGCTTGTCCAAGCCGAACAAACCGAGCCGGAAGGTTTTGAAATCCGCGCCTTCGCCGCACTGCAACGGCACGCCGGCGGCGATCTGCAAACCCAGATCGACGAATTTCTTGCCGGTCTTGAGGTCGTCGTCGCTGGTGTAGCACACCACCACGCCCGGCGCACCAAAACCGGTCGCGGCGACCGATTTAAAGCCGCGTTCGGCCAGCAAGTCGCGCACGCGACTTCCCAATTCCAGCTGCTCGTCCTTAACCTTGTCGAAACCGTAGGCTTCGGTTTCCAGCATCACCGCGCGCAACCCGCGCAATCCGTCGGTCGGCATCGTTGCGTGGTAGGCATGGCCGCCCTGCTCGTAGGTTTCCATGATTTGCAGCCATTTCTTCAGGTCGGCGGCAAAACTGGTGCTGGTCGTCGCGTCGATGCGCTCGCGCGCCGCCGTACCCAGCATCACCAGACCGCAACACGGCGACGCGCTCCAGTCTTTCTGCGGCGCGCTGATCAAGATGTCCACGCCAAGCTGCTTCATGTCTACCCAGACCGTGCCGGACGCGATGCAATCCAGCACAAACAGCCCGCCGACCGCGTGCACCGCGTCGGCCAGCGCCCGCAAATAATCGTCAGGCAACATCATGCCGGCCGAGGTTTCCACGTGCGGCGCAAACACAAAATCCGGTTTCTCGCGGGCGATGGCCGCCACCGCTTCGGCTATGGGCACCGGCGTATAGGCAGGTTGCGGCCCCTCCTCGTTGGGCCGGGCCTGTAACACGATGGCTTCGGATGGAATCTCACCCATCTCGAAAATCTGGGTCCAGCGATAGCTGAACCAGCCGTTGCGTATCACCAGACATTTTTTGCCGGTGGCGAATTGGCGCGCCACCGCTTCCATGCCGAAAGTCCCGGAACCCGGCACGACGATCGCCGCTTCGGCGTTGTAAACGGTTTTCAGAATGCGCGAGATGTCGCGCAGGGTTTCCTGAAACACTACCGACATATGATTGGTCGCGCGGTCGGTGTAGACCACCGAATATTCCAACAAGCCATCCGGATCGACATGGGCTAATAATCCAGGCACTGTTTCATCTCCTCGTTTGATTAATCTTCAACTGAATTCGACTTTGTCGGATTCCACACAATCTCGGCGGGCGCGCCGATCGCCTGCCTGCCCGAATTCGGACCCGGCAACGACGCGACGACAGCCGCCGATCCCGCCGGCCGGCCGACGCGGACCAAGCAAGCCGGCCATCTTATCGCGACTTGACTTAAAAAGTATTCAAGATGCGGGCCACTTCGATTTTCGGCATTCGCGGGTTGGCTGGAAGGCTGGACGGGATGCCAAATCAACAAGGGTTGCGGCGCGGCCTGGGAACATGCCCCCAAGTCTTCCGAACCAGCTCGAAGCGACACAAATCGTCTTGGCTGGCGGGATTTTCAATCCGCTGCGTCTATGCCTGTGTAACCCCCAAACATGGAGAACAGGAATATGACACCGACAATCAAACGCCTGGCGGCCGGCATTGCGCTGATGTCCGCGCAAGCCTACGCCGAGGAAGGCATCCACCGATTTAACATTCCGGCGCAAAGCCTGGTCTCGGCCTTGCAACAGCTATCGGCCCAATCCGGCGCGGCGATGCTGTATGCCGAACAATCGGCAGCCGGCAAGACCAGCCCGGCGCTGCAAGGCGATTTCACGCTGACGGAAGCCGTGCGCCGCCTACTGACCGGTAGCGGCCTGACATTCCATATCGGCGCCGACGGTACCGTCACCCTCAAGCCGGCCGGCAACGACGGCGCTTCGACGCTGGGCGCGGTGACCGTCACCGCGAATGCCATTTACGACAGCACCAACCCCTATAATCCGGACTACACCCGCCCTACCGCCGCGACCGCCACCAAAACCGATACCGCGCTGATCGAAACCCCGTTTTCGGTCAAGGTGATTCCGCAACAAGTCATCGAGGATCAGCAAGGCGTGCGTTTGGAGCGGGCGCTGCAAAACGTCAGCGGCGTGACCCGCGAGCCGGCCGGCAACTTGACCGTGGAAAGCTTTAACGTGCGCGGCTTTCAAAGTTTTTACACCTACCGCGACGGCCTGCGGATGGGGTTGTTTTCACCCAGGGAAATGGCCAACGTGGAGCGAGTGGAAGTGCTGAAAGGCCCCGGCTCTATTCTGTACGGCCGCGCCGACCCCGGCGGCGTCATCAACATCGTTACCAAGCAACCGTTGGCCGATCCGTATTATTCGTTGCAACAGCAATTCGGCTCTTACGATTTTTACCGCACCGCGATCGACGCGACCGGTCCGTTAACGGCCGACAAATCGCTGCGCTACCGGGTGAACTTGTCCTACGAAGACGCCCACTCGTTCAAGGAATTCAACAAGAACGAAAACATCTTCGTCGCGCCGGTCCTGGTCTGGGAAATCAGCCCGCGCACCCGCGTTGGCCTGGAACTGGAATACGCCAACATCCGCTCGCCGGTGGACATCGGCATTCCGCCGCTGAACGGCAAGCCGATTCTACTGCCGCGCGAACGCAATCTCGGCGAATCCTGGGCCAAGCGCAATAACGAACAGATCTTGGTGGGGCTGAATTGGTCGCACGACTTCAACGACGATTGGAACATCAAGCAACGCTTCAACACGCAGCTGGTCACCGAGGACGAAGTGTATGTGGGCCGCAACGGCTGGATTGGCGACGGCGTGGACAGCCGCTATTACGGTCAGCAAACCGACACGATGAACACTTATTTCACCAACGTCGACCTGACCGGCAAGTTCGACACCTGGGGCGCCAAGCACACGCTGTTGCTCGGCGGCGATTATTACCAGCAGGACGAAATGGCCGATTACGCCGACTACATCGGCGACTTGCCGATCAACGTTTACAACCCCAGCCATTTGGCCAACCGGCCGTCGCTGGCCGGCGGCGACGTCGGCCAATACGGTAGCCTGACCGAGTGGTACGGCGTTTATCTGCAAGACCAGATCAAACTGCCCTTCAACCTGCACGCGCTGGGTGGTTTGCGTTACGACAACGCCACCACCACCGACAATTTCGCGCCGTTCAGCAGCTATGTCGACGACCGGGTCAGCCCGCGCGGCGGTCTGTTATGGCGGCCGATTCCGCAATTGTCGGTCTACGGCAGCTACACCGAAAACTTCGGCGCGACCAATGCCTTCGATCAGGATAACAAACCGCTCAGGCCGCAAACCGCGCGGCAATGGGAAGTCGGCGTCAAGACCGAGCTGTGGGACGAACGCTTCACCGGCACGCTGGCCTACTTCGACTTGACCAAGCAAAACATGCCGACCGTCGATCCGCTGCATCCCAACCGCTCGGTGGCCATCGGCGAAGTGGCAAGCCGCGGCCTGGAAGTCGATTTGGCCGGCAAGCTCCTGCCCGGCTGGCAGATCATCGGCGCCTACGCCTACACCCCCTTCGTCGAAGTCACCAAGGATTATGCCGACGACGGCACCGGCAACGTGACGCCCGGCAAAACCGGCAAGCGCAACCCCAACGTCGCCCGCCACAACGGCAGCTTGTGGACCACCTACGAATTCCAGTCCGGCGACCTGAACGGTCTGACGCTGGGTGGCGGCGCGACCGCGATCGGCAACCGCAAGGGCGACTTCGACAACAGCTACACCCTACCCGGCTACGCCGTCTTCAACCTGATGGCGGGCTATAAACTCAAGCTCGGCGGCAGCCGGGCCAGCGTGCAATTGAACGTCGATAATCTGTTGGATAAAACCTATTACTCCGGCAGCAACGGCGGCCAGGTCATCCATTACGGCATGCCGCGCACCTTCATGGGCTCGTTGCGCATCGAGTATTAAATGAGCCGCCGGCGCCTGCGCGGCCTGTGGCTGAGGCTGCATCGTTATCTGGGCCTGCTCCTGGGCTTGCCGCTGGCGCTGATCGGCTTGAGCGGCAGTCTGATCGTGTTCGGCTGGCCGCTGGACGCCTGGTTGAATCGTGAGCTGACGCGGGTAGCGGTTCCGCCCGATGCGGTGGCACGGCCCTTGGCCGAAATCATCGCGGCGGCGCAAGCCCGCCTTCCTGCCGATGCCGCGCCGCTGGACTGGCTGGTTTTTCCCGAACAAGCCGATCGAGCCTTTCGCTTCAGTTACCGCTGGCCGGCGTCGCCCAACAGCTACGAGATGTTCGTCGATCCCTACACCGCTAGCGTAGTCGGCCAGCGCTTGTGGGGCGACTTCGCCGCCTGTTGCAGTTGGCACGGACCGATCATGACCGTGATTTACCGATTTCACGACTCGTTTTGGCTGGGCGAAACCGGCCAAACCCTGGTGGGCGGCATCGGCTTGATCGGTTTGGTTTCGGTCCTGAGCGGTATCGCGTTGTGGTGGCCGAAGCCCGGCAAATGGCGCGCGGCGTTGACGGCCAAGGCCGGCGCCAGCCGCCAGCGACGGGTGTTCGATCTACATAAATTGGCGGGGAGCTATGGGTTTGTCGTGTTCGCCGCGTTGTTGTTCACCGGCGCCTACATGAACTTTCCAGCGCAAAGCCGGGCCATCGTCGATCGCTTTTCGCCGCTGACGGCCGCTCCGGACGACTTGCACTCGACGCCCGGCGCCGGCCCCGCGCTGTCGGTGGATGTCGCCGTCGCGGCGGCGCGGCGCTATTTTCCCGGCGGCAAACCGGCGACGCTGGCCTTGCCGACCATGCCGGACGGCGTCTACGTCGTCGAGTTGTTCGGCGGCGACGAAGTGACGCCGACGCTGGCCGGCCATCGCCTGACCATCGATCAATATTCCGGCGCCCTATTGCACCGAACCGACCCGGCCCACCTCAGCGCCGGCGACCGCTTTCACGCCTGGCAATTCGGCTTGCACAGCGGCCAGGCGCTCGGGCCGGCCGGGCAACTATTGGTCATGGCCTGCGGCCCGGTGCCGGCGATACTGTACGTCACCGGTTTCATCCGTTGGCGGCAAAAACGCCGGGCCCATCGCTTGGCGAACCAACGCTAGATTGGGCCGGTAACATGATTATTGATCCAGCCTCGGGACCGTTAAAAGGCCATTCGCCTGGGCCCGGTCAAATACGCGCTGGTGCTTGAACTACGCGGTCGGCCCGACCATTTATAAGGCAAGCGCAATGAAACCAAACCCTTCGTTCCCTTCGACTCCGCTCAGGGAACGCCCTAACCTCAACTCAGTGAGCGCCTTAGACGTCGCTGAGGAAACCGTCTTTGCCTTAGCTCTAGCCTACACGCGAAGCCAAACTGTCGCGTGGGTCCGATTCGCCGGCTGCCGATGAGCGGAAGCAACCGGATTGATTCTGCACTAAGCGGGTATCGCCGGCTCGACGTCGGGCAAAAAACACTCGGCTTCGAGTATCGCCGGGTCGACGCCGGGCAAAAAATCTCGACGCCGGGTATCAACGACATCGGCGGCGCAAAATTCAACGGAGCGCTATCGCGCCATCGCTGGATCGGCTAAGCCGTCCACGCTGCGATCTGTTGCAAGCGGTCGCGGTCAATCCGGGCGCGGAGACCGCCGCCGCCCTGACTCCTTTGACCAAAGTCCGCTCCGGTTTCGCGGTGGCGGTCCGATCCGCGCCGGCAATGCGGGATGAATTTTGCGGTGGAAGCCGTGCCGTTATCGTTGTCGATCGATCGGCAAGACCAGCGGCGCGACGTCCACAAAGGCTTTCGCTTCGGCGAGGTCAACGATCCACGCAAAGCTCAACCCATCGCTGGCCGAGTCGGCAATCCAAGGCCGCGGCGGCGCGGGGTTGCGGCAGATTGGCGGCAGCCGGCCCACCCCGCGTCCGGATGCCTGTAAAATCGCGGTTTTGTTGTCTGCTTCGCCCAGCCCCGTGACCGCCGCCGCCAGTCGTCTCCACCATTTCCGCACGCCCTTCGACGATCGGCGATCCATCGCGATTTCGCTGTACATGACATTGGTCGGCTACGGTGTGTTGGTGGCCTTGCCGGCGATCAGTGCCGCGCGCGTGGCCTTGCTGGGGTTTTCCGAAGAACAGGTCGGCCGGCTGTCCAGCGCCGACTTGGGCGGTCTGGCCGCCGGCGCGGCGCTGGGCGCGACCATGATTGCCAAGGGCAACCGGCGGCACCTGGTATGGCTGGGCGCGCTGACCGTCATCGTCGCCAATGCCTTGTGCCTACGTTATCAACAATACCCGATCACGCTGCTGCTGCGGCTGCTGGCCGGCTTGGGCAGCGGTCTGTACACGTCGGTGGCGGTGGCCAATCTGGGCGCCACCGCGCGGCCGGCCCGGGCCTATAACCGCATGCTGTTCGCGTTCGCGTTTTCCCAGGCGCTGGAATTACAGGTATTGCCGCACTTGTCGATGAACGGCATTTACGCCGGTTTCATCGCGGCCTACGCCCTCGGTCTGGCGGGGCTGAACTGGATGCCCGCCCACGCCGAGGACCGCCAGTTGGAGGTGGCTGTCGATGTCGAGAATGGCGAAGGCCACCGCGTCGAACATCGCCGCGTGCCGGCCTACCTGGTTTGGCTGTGCCTGCTGGCGATCTTGCTGACCTATACCAACATCGGCGGTTATTGGACCTATATCGAACTCGCGGCCCGCTCGGCCGGCGTCGCGCCGGATTGGATCAGCCGCTTGCTGGTGTGGGGTTCGCTGGCCGGGATTTTGGGTTGCTTGCTGGCGACCCGGATCAGCAACCGCTTCGGCTTGGCCAGGCCGCTATTGGCGGCGTTGATGATGATGGCGGCGGCGGTCGGCTTGCTCGGCTTGGGGATGAATACCGCGAGCGTGACACTGAGCCTGTTGGCGTTCAATTGGCTGTGGATATTCATCGACGTGTATCAAATGGGCTTTATCGCCAACGCCGATCACTCCGGCCGCTATTCGTCGCTGATTCCCGCCGCGCAAGGCTTAGGCCAAATCTTCGGCCCCAACCTCGCCGCATCGCTGTTGGCCGGCGGCGCCGATTATGCGGCAGTTTTTGGGGTGTGCGCGCTGTTCGCGTTACTGGCCTGGCTGACCTATCTGGCGACCTACTTTCGGCTGCGCCGCCTGATACCGGAACTGGCCGACGCCGCTTAATCGCCGACCGAAGCGGTGCCGGGCCGCTGATATACCGCGAATGCCCAAAAGTCATGGTCCGGTTTCGCGGGACCGCTCCAGCCCTGGGCCCGTAATTCCCGCGCGATCAAATAGTTGATAACGCCATGCCCCACCAAGACGACCGGCTCAAGTTCGGCGGCCAGGCCGATCAAGCGCTGCGCCGCCGTCCGCGCGCGGCGCCTGGCGTTGCGATAGGATTCGCCATTTCGGGCGTATCCCGCCAACCATGCCAAGCGCAACAAGGTCAACCAAACCGAGATCGGCAACTTTAAAGCACCGCTACTGAAATGCGGCAACGCCGCTTCGCGAAACACCGCCTCCGCCGCTTGCCGATCGTCGAATCCCAAGGCCCGCGCCGACTGCCGGGCGCGCGGCAAATCGCTGCAAACTACCCGCTTCGCGCCGGCGGCGATCGCCAACGTTGCCGGCGGCGGCGTATCGACGATGTCGGCGTTTTGGTAGGCGCGAGCAATGCCGGCCAGCTCGCGAGCCCTGGCCCTGCCGGTCAGCGCCACGGCCGGCCGACCATGGCGAATCAGGATAATGCGTGGCATACCGTTAGGTTTGGATAAAATCTCAGGTTAACACGATCCCGCACAAACGGCGTGGGGCGGATTAAACCTATCGCGACGCAAGCGCTAGCCGACAGCATGACCCGGCATGCACATTTGGGACAATCGGAATTACCTTACCAACGCCGCCGGAGAAGGTGGCGCCTTACGATTCAACGCCACCGAATTGGAAGCGAAATCGAATAAGCTGGCAGCGAACACTTGCCCTGTTGCAAGGTAGCAGTGCGTCGAAGTCTTCGACGGTTTTGGCCTGCGGCAACAGACGGAACAATTCCACCAAATAGCTGTAGGGATCGATGCGGTTGGCTTTGCAGGTTTCGATGAGCGAATAGAGATTGGCGCTGGCCTGAGCACCGGCCACCGTGTCGCAGAACAACCAGTTGCGGCGTCCTGTTACGAAGGGGTGTATGGGGTTTTCGCAGAGGTTGTTGCAGCGTTTTTATCTTAGCTGTTCAGCCATTGCATATATAAACGCACGCCTTCTTCGACGGTTTTAAACCGCAGGTCGCAACCGCTGGCGCGCAATTTATCGAGATTGGCTTCGGTAAAGCTCTGATAGCAACCTTTCAGGTGCTCGGGGAAGGGAATGTATTCGATACGACCGCGACCGTGATAGGCGATGACGGCGTTGGCGACATCGTTAAAGGTCTGGCTGCGGCCGGTACCGCAATTGAAAATACCGGAAACCGCCGGATGATCGAGGAACCACAAATTGACGTCGACCACGTCGCCGACGTAAACGAAGTCGCGGCGTTGCTCGCCGTTACCGTAACCGTCGCAACCTTCGAATAGCTTGATCGCGTCGGCTTGTTTGATTTGGTTGTTCAGATGAAACGCAACGCTGGCCATGCTGCCTTTGTGGGCTTCGCGCGGACCGTAGACGTTGAAATAACGCAACCCGACGACCTGGGCGGTCAACTGTGTTTGCCGGCGCAGGTATTGGTCGAATTGAAACTTGGAATAACCGTAGACGTTCAGCGGACCTTCGTAAGCCAATTCTTCCTTGAACGTCGGATCGGCGCCATAGGTCGCGGCGCTGGACGCATAAATGAACGGGATTTTATGGCTCTGGCAATAATGAAACAGCGTCTTCGTGTATTCGTAGTTATTGTCCATCATGTAACGGCCGTCCCATTCGGTCGTCGCCGAACAAGCTCCCTGATGGAAAATCGCCTCTATCGCTTCGGCCCGGAACGCGCCTTGTTGGAGACGTTCCAGAAAAGTACTTCTATCCAGGTAGTCGGCGATCCGGCACTCGACCAGATTTTTATATTTGACCCCGTTGGTCAAATGATCGACCACCAAAATATCGTCGTAACCGCGAGCATTCAGCCCCAGCACCAGATTGCTGCCGATGAAGCCCGCTCCGCCGGTTACGACGATCATACCGGATTACTCGGCGACGACTTTGATCGGCAAGGTCACGACTACGTCGGCATGCAGATTGAATGCGATGCCATACTCGCCGATATTGCGAATCACGCCGTTCGGCAAACGAACTTCGTGTTTCTCGACTTTAACGCCGGCGGCGGTCACCGCATCGGCAATGTTGTGGGTGCCGACGGAACCGAACAGACGGCCTTCGTCGCCGGTTTTGTGAGCGATGACAATGCTCAATTTGCTCAAGGCTTCGCCGCGAGCGGTAGCAGCGGCCAACTTGTCGGCGGCTTGTTTTTCCAGTTCGGCGCGGCGTTCTTCGAATTCCTTGATTTTCGCGGGCGTGGCCAATACGGCCTTGCCTTGCGGAATCAAATAATTTCTGCCGTAACCGGCCTTGATGCTGACTTTGTCGCCCAGGTTGCCCAAGTTGGCGGTTTTTTCCAGAAGAATGACTTCCATCTTAATTACCTCGTATCGACCATCGGTCGAAAATTAGGAGCCTCAGGCCCCGTTGGATTTGAATTTGTTTCGTAAGTCCAGCCAAGGATCGACGACGCCGCAAAGCGCGATTAACGCCATGACATGCGGAACGGCAACCAGCGTGATATATAACAGCGGCACCATGAAACGCGCCCAGTTACCGGCGGCGAACACCGCATGCAGCAAGGCCGTGCCTATCGTCGTGTACAGCGCGAACAGCACCAGCAATACGTTCCAGCTCAGCTCGGAGGCAGGCCCGGACGTGGCCGAGGCGAAACCCAGCAGGGCCAAGGTTGCGAAAGCCAGCGGTCGGTGTCCGGCAAGAGCGATGAACTCGTTACGAAAGCCGCCGGGGTTATACAACAAGGCTTGCCACCAGCGCGCCAAAAACAAGCCCAGCAACAGACCGTAGATGCTGCCGGCCGCGATGACGCCTGTCATATAATGCGCAAACTTATCCGCCGCCTCTTTTACATTAACCGCCGGGATATCCGGTTTGGCGGCCAACATGGGTTGTATCAGCAATTCGAGCACGCCGCGCCATAAACCGGCGGGCTCGCTCAAAAACAAATACACGGCAATTACCGCCAAAATACCCAGACCCACCGCCGTTTCAACCGCCACGCTGAGTAACCGGCCTTCCCGCAGCACAATGGCAATCAGCCAGACCGGCAGCCACAACACTAAGCCGTACAACAGTGCGAATTGGTAACCGCCCAGCAACACCAAGCTCAATAAGGCCGCCGCCAAACAGGCGCAGATCAGCACGTACAAGCCTTCACTGGCGCCTCGCCGCAACGTGACCAAGGCCACCGAGGCCGAACTTACAATACTTGCCGGAGGAAAAGGCAGCGATAGCAACGCGGCTGTGGATGCCACCGTCATTGCCGACATCCGTCCTTTCATGATGAAAGTCGCTAAAAACCGCACGCCGCCCTCCCCGGCGTCAATTATTTATGCGCGTCGCAGAACGGCAGCAACGCCAGGAAGCGAGCCTGTTTGATCGCCGAGGTCAGTTGCCGTTGATATTTCGCGCTGGTACCGGTGATGCGGCTTGGGATAATCTTGCCGGTCTCGGTAATGTATTCGCTGAGCAGATCGAGATCTTTGTAATCGATGACGATTGCGTCTTCGCCGCTGAAACGGCAACCCTTTTTACGTCTGATATTGTTACGTGCCATGTTATTACTCTCGATAAATTATTCGGAATCGGTCGCTGCCGCTTCGGTTTCTTCCACAGCGGGTGCTTCTGGCTCTTCCTGCTCTTCCTCGACTTCGTCCTTGCCGCGGCCGCCGGATTTTTGGCCGTCGCCGCCGCTGGTGGCAATCGCGGAAGGCGCGGTCACGGCTTCTTTTTGCGCCAGGGTCTGGCTGCGCAGGATGGCATCGTTAAAACGGAAACCGGCTTCCAGTTCTTCGAGCGTGGCTTGGCCGCATTCGATATTCATCAGCACGTAATGGGCTTTGTGGATTTTTTTGATCGGGTAGGCCAAATGTCTACGGCCCCAATCTTCCAGACGGTGGACTTTTCCGCCCGCCTCTTCGACGGTGGATTTGTAACGCTCTACCATAGCCGGCACCTGAGCACTTTGATCAGGATGGACTAAGAAGACAATTTCGTAATGACGCATGATTTCTCCTTACGGTTTAAACAGCCTCCCGCCGTGGATGGCGATGAAGCAAGGGATAGGACAAAATGCCCTAAAAAGCCGCCGATTATAGAAAACTTAAGCACTGTAATGCAAAGGTTTTATACTCGGAGACCTAAAGCGGTCTCCGCTGATCGGTTTTAAAGGGTGGAAAGGGGTGATTTCTGGGCGAAGAACCCAGGCTAGCACGACTTGACTGGGTTGTAATCGAAAAACATGCCGTGTTTAAAACCTTCCGCCATCTGTTCCGCTTTGGCGATGGCCCGGCCGGCCGCTTCAGCCGGCAACGCTTCGACAGCGGTTTCCCTGAACAGCGCCAGCCAGCGATCGAAGTGTTCCAGCTTCAAGCGTAAACGGGCATGCACCGGGTAAGGCGTACCGTGGTAACGATCGGTCTGCAACAAGGCATGCGACCAAAAGTTTTCGACGATGCGATGGTGCGTGTCCCAGTCGTCGATGGCGGCGTCGAATATCGCCTGCAGTTCCGGGTCGGCGGCGGCCTTTCCGTAAAAGCGCCGCACCAAATCGGCGATGTGCGCTTCAGTTAAGGATTCATCAAGGGCATTCATTAGGGAATCTCGTTGTATTCGTAAGTAACACCGTACTGTCGTCATCGCACTTCAAGTTTCAGAGTCTTTTCCCGCACCCCGAGGTTGACGGAGCGGATGCGCCTCAATCTGAAATACAAAAGGTATAGTCGCCAACTCCCACGCCGCTTTAAACCCGCTGCCGCCGGCATCGGCCGGCGCCGAGCGATCGTAACTAGCGCCCAACAGGCCAGACTCAGGCCAGCAACTTCAGCGTATCGAAAGTGCGCGCCATTTCCTCTCGCCCCACGTCGCCAGTCGCGGCCGGAAAAAATACGTCTTCACCCACCAGCCACGCCGCTTGGCTATCCGCATCGCCCAGCGCCATCATCACCGCGCGGTTCAACTCGTATAACTCCCAGGCGTAACCGGCATCGCGCAACGCCGATTGCATCGCGTTCTGAATCAAACCGCGGAAAGTACGGTGCGGCTCGGAAATCGGCACCCGATCGGCGCGACCGGCGAATGCATCGACGCAAGCTTGCCGGTCGTAGGAAGCGTGTCCGCGACAGGCCAATGGCCGCACTTGATAAATCGCGCAAGCACCGCGCCGAATGAACGGGCAAGCCCGCCGCAACTTAACCCGCGCCGCTTCGTCCAATCCGGCGGTTTGACGATCGGCCTTGGCGAGCAGATCGGCCAAACCTAATTCGCTGTTCTGGCTCGCGGTCCAGCGAATGTAGCGAGCGATCAACAACACCTCCGGCGCGGTCGCGGTAACCCGTAACGTGCAACAAGTGGCGCAGCCCTTGTCGCAAGCGATGGGCGGATGGCTTTCGGTTTCTTCGGCGACATTACCTTCAAAGCTACTGAAGGCCTGGGACAATAGGCCGTCGATCAAATCCGGGCGGCCGCGCCGCGCCGCCAATGTATCGGCAAACGCCTCGCTCTGCGCGGCGAAAAAACCCAAGCAATCGTCTTCGTTCATCCCGCCTCCCGGCACGCGTTACGGAGGGCCGTTGCCCCCTCGGTTAAATTACCACGCGTATTCTATGGGAAAGAACTGCTTTGCGCCTAGAGGAGAAACCGGTAGTGGTTAATTCTAGCTTGTCAGATTCTCGGTAGTGCTCGTCATTTCGGCAGGGATTGCCGAAAAATCCAGACCCCACGGACGGATCGAAGCTTGCCATCCATGGCACTGGATGCCCGCATCCCGGCGGGCATGACGGCGTTGCTTAAATCTGAATAAAAGAGCGACTTCGACACTATATAGCTTGCTCCTTGCACCAAACACAAACGTATCAGACCGGCGGGGTGGTGGTTTAAAACTCCACCTTGACCATGCCCATCACCGTCGTCGGCGCGCCTGGCATGATGCCGTAACCAATAGGCACCAGCGATAACGCGCCGTTGGTACTTTCGTAATAGCCCTTGTCCAGAATGTTGTAAGCATTGATTTGGGTGGTGAGTTTGGTTTTTCCCACTTTGAAGCCGTAGCTGGCCATCAAATCCACGGTCGCGTAACCCGGCAATTGAATACCGTTGTTAAGATCGCCTTCGCGCTGATCCCGCATCACCACGCCAGCGCCGAATTTCAAGCCGCGCAGAGCCGTGTCCTGCAATTCGTAGGTATTCCAAAGCGAGGCGGCGTTGCGCGGCACGTTGGGTAAGCGGTGGCCTACGTTGCTGGTACCGCCTGAGCTGTCGCTGTCGTTGATGACTCGGGCATCGACGTAAGCGTAATTGCCGATCACCCGCCAACCCGGCAATATCTCACCGGCCACATCCATTTCCACGCCGCGACTGCGGACTTCGCCGATTGCCACCATCGCGCCGTTCAACAAGCCCAGCGGACTGGTATCCGGTATCGGCAGATTTTGCTTGGTAATCTCGAACCAGGCCAACGAACCGGTCAGTTTGCCGTCGAACCATTCGGTTTTGATGCCGGCTTCGTATTGTTGCGCGGTCAAGGCCGGCAAGGGTTGCTGATTGGCATTGTGGCCTTGGCTCAAACCGAAGTTCTCGACGTAATTGCCGTAGACGCTCAACTCGTTGAACGGTTGCCAGACAATGCCGAAGCAGGGTTTGACGGCGGTTTCGGCGTTGGACACCGGCGTATACGACTGTAACGGCCGATTAGGATCGGCAAAGTGTACGTCCTTGGCGGCTGCCGATCGGCACGTGCGGATTCAAATCGCTGAGCGGCAAATACGAGATGTCGAAACGGTGATTGATTTTCCAATGGTCGTTAAAAGCGTGCGACCGGTCGAACCCAAAACTGATGCGTTCCGAATCCAGATTGTTATTGGGTCCGGACAAGTTCAAGGAATTTCGCAACGCAAACGGTCGATTGCTGTTATTCGGCGCCAGAAATCCGTAGTCGGTGGCATTGTTGCTGCGCTGGTATTCCAGATGTAGATCCAAGCTGGTTCGATCGGAAATATTCCAACGCAGATTCGGCGCCAGAAACACCCGCTCGTGTTCGACAAAATCGCGATACGAACCGCTGTTCTCGTAGGCCAGATTGACCCGGTATAACAGCGACTTGTCGTCGGTGATCGGTCCAGTGCTGTCCACGATGGTGCGATAAAAGTCGTAGGAACCAAACTGCCGCGCGACGGCGGTATACGCTTCATCCAACGGTTTTTTGGTGACCAGGTTGACGCGCCGCCCGACTCCATCCGCCCGTACAGAATCGACGCCGGGCCATTCAACACTTCCACTTTCTGGATATTCGCCAATTCCCGGAACCCGTCGGCGATACGGATGCTGGGCACCCGCATGCTGTCCCGATAATAATCCTGGGTCACGAAGCTGCGAATCACCCGACCGTTTTGCTGGCCGTAAGCCGAGCTGGCACCGCCGGCTGGAATCACGCCGCTGACGTTCTCCAATGCCTTATCCAACCTAACCGACTGCCGGTCTTCCAACACCTGCTTAGGGACGACTTGTATCGAAAACGGCGTTTCCATGACCGGCGTGTCGGTTTTGGTGGCGGTCGACGAGTTACGCAAGCGACGGAAGACTGGCCACACGCTAAATCGTTTCGATGCTCGGACCAATCAAAACCGCATTCATCGGCCCGACGTTACCGAACCCATCGCGCGCGAAGTTCGCTTGGCCCGCCGTTTTTGGCGCCAGCGTAGCACGCCGGTGACGAATAGCACCGGGCAAGCCAAGCCGCTCAACAAAACCAAAATCCTGCCCGGCCAGCCGAAGGCATGCCCCGAATGCAACGGCCATTGCCAATCGTAGAAAACGTCGGCGTTGGAGCCGGTGCCGGAATCATAGACTTTCAGAATTTCGCCGCTGTATTGATCGACGGCAATCTCCCGATAGCCGACGAAGCGGCTTAATTCTTCGATGTCGCGCTTCATGACCCGGAACACGTCGGTTCTGTCCTTCGGTGCATTCAGCATCCAGAGTCTGCCGCCGGGGTAATTTTTCTGCACGATCGCTTCCACCCGCGACGAGCTTATCGCCGCTTGTCCCGCCGCCGAAGGGGCGCTATCGATGGTTTCCGGAATACCGCTGTAGGCATTGGGCCGGGTCATCGTCGAGAACGGCTTGACTACTACGTCTACTCGCTCAGGCAGCGTCATGTAAATACCGGAAAACAGCACCGGCAATAACACGATGCTGAAATAGAAGCCGGCGGTTTTATGTAGATCGAAGTTTAACCTGACCGAGCCCGCATTGGCTTTAAATGTCAGTGCTTGTTTGAATTTGCCGGTAAGCGGCCACCAGACGATCAAGCCGGTCAATACCGAAATAATCGAAAATGCGCCGAGAATCGCGACGATAGTGCCGCCGCTTTTGCCCATCAGCAAACACCAATGCAGTTGCATGATGAAACTGACCAAGGGCCGACCCCAGTATCGATCTTTCGGATGCCAGAGTTGTAAGCCTTGAACTCGCGCGGTGTAAGGATCGACGAAAATGTAATAGCCGTCGCCCTTGCCTGACGGGGTTTGTTCCCGGACAAAATATAAAAATTTATAGGCAATATCGGCTTTGCGTGGGTAGTACACTTTAAAAAAGTGGCTGCCCGCCGGTTTAGCGTTTTCGGCCGCCGCGACTATGTCATCCAATGGGCGTAAATCGCGCCGCCCCTCGGCCGGTAAGGATACGACCGACAACTCCGGGTTCAAAATCTCCTGCAGTTCCTGGTAGAACACCAGGATGCCGCCGGTCAGACCGACAACGGCCAGCAACAATCCCGCGCTCAAGCCGAGATAAAGATGAAACGCCAGCCAGCGTTTCCGACGGGCTTTGAGCGCGTTTAAACGGCGGGCGGAAACTGCCGACGAAGCAAGCTCAGCCATTCGCGAGTAATTCTCGGATGCTGGTTTCATGGCGATTTTCATAAACGTCAATGACTGAAAAATACGACACGGCGGACATGCGCTTCGCGCACCCTCCTATACCGGTTCCCGATTAGAACTCGACCTTAACCGAACCCATGAAAGATCGAGGCGTGCCCCAGGTTGCACGGGTTTGAAAAGGCATCGCAAATCCGTCGTGGACATACTCCTTATCCAGCAAATTGGTCACGTTGAGCTGTAACGTGACATTGGTTTTCGCCACCGTCCGCGTGTAGGCCGCCAATAGATCGATGACGCCGTAACCGGCAAAACTAAAGTCGTGATTGTCGAAAGTGGCTTTCTTGTCGCTGACCAACTCCAAACCCGCCCCAACCTTGAATCCGCGCAGAGACTCCTGCTGGAAATCGTATGTCGTCCACAGCGTGGAAGTGTGTTTGGGAATGCCGCGAAAACCGCCGCCAACTCTGATGTTATTCGGGTTGTTTTCTTTAAGAACTTCGGTTTCGGTGTATGCATAAGTGGCGATAGCGTTCCATCCCGGCAAAATTTCGCCTTTAACATCCACCTCAACG
The DNA here is from genome assembly GCF_001856095.1 of Methylomonas sp. LWB. NCBI lineage: Bacteria > Pseudomonadati > Pseudomonadota > Gammaproteobacteria > Methylococcales > Methylococcaceae > Methylomonas > Methylomonas sp. LWB. The sequence goes on along the minus strand of NZ_MKMC01000012.1, from coordinate 220,268 downwards.
CCTCGGCTTTGCGCTTCGCCAGTCGCAACCGCGAAGCTCGGATTGAGCAAATCGGTGGTCGCGATGTTCCGCTTGGTCAATTGATAATAGGCGACCGTACTCGTCAACCGATCTTCGAAAAATGCGGTTTTAAAGCCGACCTCCCACTGTTCCGCGGTTTCCGGCGGCAAAAACGATTTGTCGCTGGTTAAATTGCCATTGGTGACGCCAAAGTTTTCGACGTAGTTTCCATAGAGGCTCAGCCAGTTAATAGGTTGCCAAAGAACCCCCACCTGCGGCGTCACCGCATCGGCTTTCTGGCCGACGGTTCCGGCGAGCACGTCATACTGCTCCACATTCTGATAGCGGAATCCGCCCATGACGTGGACGTTATAAGGCAGTTTGATTTGATCTTGCAGATAAATCCCGTAAAAGTCGGTTTGGGTATGAAACGACTGGCTGGCGCGCGTCGTTGGGTCGATGGGCGGATTGCCGGTATGGACGGGGTTGTAAATGTCGATGGTGCTCGCGGCCGTACTGCTGTAACCGACGGAATTGATGTCTTGCAAATAATAATCGCCGCCAATCAACAAGGTGTGTTTTAGAAATCCGGTATCGAAATGGCCGGTCAAATTGGTGGTCGTGAAATAGCTGTCGTTTGTGAAAAAGTCGCTGGTGAGTAAGCGTCTGTTCAGCGTGCGCTGGTCGGCTTGCAGCGTGCCGGGTAACATCACCACGCGGTCTCGATCCAACAACTGGATATTCAACTGCTCGGTCAATACCCAATCGTCGTTAAATTTATGAGTAAGATTCAAGCCGATCAGCTTGTCTTCGACATGGTTGCGGTTGTCCTCCATCAAATTCCGTTCGCGCGGAATGTCCGCCAAACGCGGATTGATCCAGGAGCCGTCCGCCCTGGTGCCGTCGATAATTAACGGTCGGGCATGCAGATCGTACACATTGTTTTCCTTACGGTACTCCAGCTCTAACAGCGCGGTGGTGGCGGGACTGATGTTCCATTGCAGTACCGGTGCAACGAACAGTTTGTCGTAATCGACGTTTTCCCGAAACGAACCGCTTTTTTCGAAGGCGAGGTTCATTCGGTACAGCAAATCTTTATTGTCGGTCACCGGCCCGGTGGCGTCGAGGCTGGAGCGGAACAAATCAAACGAACCGAATTGCTGCTGGAACGCGTAATACGCGGTATCCAGCGGTTTTTTTGTGACGATATTGAGCATGCCGCCGGGCTCGACGCGGCCGTACAACATCGCGGCGGGGCCTTTCAGTACTTCCAGACTTTGCACGTTCGCCATGTTTCGCGTGCCTTCCGGGCCGGATGCGTCGATACGAAAGCCGTTGCGAAACAAGTTGTAGTTATAGAAGCCGCGTATGGTCACTTGATCCGTCAAACCGCCCGCCGCCTGACCGGTGGTCACGCCGCTAACGTATTTGACGGCCTGATCGATTTTTATCGCTTGATTGTCATCCAACACCGCTTTCGGAATCACTTGGACGTTGAGCGGGGTTTCCATGATCGGCGTGTCGGTTTTGGTCGCGAATGAGGTGTTGGGTACCGAGTAATCCTTGTTGAATGGGTCGGTGGCGTCGTATTGTCTTTTGCCGGACACCATCACGGCGGACATGGTCGTTAAATCCGTGGAGCGTGAGCTTGGCGCTGTTTGTAAGGTCACGCTATTTCGGCCGGTTAAGCGATAGCTCAGTCCAGTCCCTCTCAACAATATCTCCAACGCCTGTTGCGGCAAGTAGTCGCCATTGACTACATTGGAGCGCGCGTTTTTCGCCAAACCTGCCGGAAAACCCACTTGCCAGTCGCTGGCCTCGATGAATGCGTTCAGCGCGTCTTCCAGCGCTTGCGCGGGGATCTGGAAATGGCGGACGGCGTCGGTTTGGCTGGCCGGTTCGGTATGGCCGGATTGGAACGGCGATAGCGTCAACAGGCCGCCGAGGGTCAGCGCGATGGCCGCGCTCAAGCCGCGCGAACCTTGAGAATGGCGGATTTCATTGGACTTTTCGATCATGATCTCTCCGGTATCGTTGGTAACGTAGACAGCGCCAATTCGGCGCATGGTTACCGAGACGTACCGGAAAGCGGATCACACACTTGCCAGATAAAATATTTTTGCCGCTTTTGCCGAAGGCACAGTTCGGCTCGGTCGGGAGAGGCCCAAATGCCGAGGACCGAGGCGAATGACCATGCGAAGACGCATGCTCCGGGCAAATACGATTTTTGGCGGGACGGCCTATGCCTTAGCGTTTTAACACCGTCAGATACCCGTCCAAGCCGTAGACTTTGGCGCCGGCGATGTCGGCCAGCGTGCGGACCAGCGCGGCGGTGTCCTGTAATTTGTAGTTGCCGGTGATCCGGATTTGCCCAAGGTCGGCGTCGGCAACGACGATGGCACCGGGATGGTAGCGGTCCAGTTCGGCGATGACATCGGCGAGCGATTTATCCTTGAAAATCAAGCGCCCCTTCAGCCAGGCAAAGCGTTGCTCCGCATCGCCGGCCGCCGGTTCCGATACGCCGGCCGCCGAAATGTCGCTGTGCTGACCGGCCCGTACGGTCCGGCTTTCACCGCGTTCGGCGCTGCAAACGACCACGCCGCTTTCGACGTCGACCGACGTGGCCGCGCCGTCGCGCACGTTGAAACGGGTTCCGACCACGCTGACCGTGCCGTGCGCGGCGCGCACCACGAAGGGCCGGGCTTTGTCCGGTTGCACTTCGAAATATGCTTCCCCTTTCAACAAAATCACGCCGCGCCGGCCGTCGGTGTAGTCGAGCGTCACCGCGCTGTCGGTATTTAAAATCAGCGCGGAACCGTCGGAGAGTATTTCCCGGCGCTGTTTGCCGGCCGCGGTCGCAAAATCCGCGCGCAGTACGTCTATCCAGCCGGCGGCGAACGCCAGCCAGCCGCAAACCAGCATCACGCCAGCCGCTGCCGCCCAACCGGCCGTAAAGCGGCGGACCGGCACCGGCAACGGAATAGCCGCGTACTGCCCTAGCGCGACGGTCAAGGCCGACGAGTGCCACAGCGCTTCGGCGCGTTCGTAAGCCTGCCGGTGTTCCGGCGATTGTTGCAACCAATCGGCGAACTCCCGGCGCGCGCTGGCGTCGGCCGGTTCGCCGCTCAGGCGGGTCAGCCAGGCCAAGGCCTCGCGGTCAACGGCGGACAGCTCGGGTGGAAATGAAGAATCGGTTGCGGTGGACATCGACGATTGGGCGGAAGTGACGACGGATAGTATCAGCTTAGCGGGTCGGCATGCATGCACGGCTCAGTCGGTACCGTTCATTTGCGCGGCCAGCAAATGCGCTAACGCAACCTGGACGTTTTTCTCGACCGCGCTGCGGGAAATACCGAAATGCCGGGCAATGCGTTCGTAGGGCCAGTGGTGGAACTTGTGCATCACCAGAATTTGCCGGCGCCGTTCCGACAGGCCCTCCAGCGCTTTCATCAATAACGCGACCTGTTGCTGGTCTTCGACTTGCCGGTCCGGCGTTGGCTCGCCGGCCGGCAATCGCGCCAGCAGGTCGTCCTCGCCATCGTCATCGCGGTCGCGCTCGACACGGGCTTGGCGCACCTGCTGCTTACGCAGATGGTCCAAGGCCAGATTACGGCCGATCTGGTACAAAAACGGCCTGGGAAAATGAATATCCTGGGATTGCGCGGTCTGGAGCAATTTCAAATACGCTTCCTGCGCCAAGTCCTCGGCGGTCTGCGGGCATCCGACGATCGTGAAGATTGAGTGAATCAAGGATTGCCGATGATCGCGAAACAAATCGCCGACATCGACCGCTATGCTGCTCATAATCTGAACTTGGAATTGACCGCAAACGGGATTGGACTAGAGGGCAAGCAATTCGCGGGCCGCCTGTACACACCACGAATCTTCGGCCAGCGGCAAGGTCGGCCGGCTCAAAACTGTGTCATATGCCGCAGCCCGAGGCATATGACACATGAAGAACCTATCATTCCGGATTCAACCGAGAACGCCGCGTCGGCGGTGTTAAAATACGCTTTTCGACCACCGTCGCACTTTCCATCCGCATGATTGCCCGCATCGCATTAGTTCAAGAGGCCACCGTTGGCCAATAACAGTCGTTTGTTCGTCAAAGCACCGCTGTGGCTAGCGCGGAAATCCGCCGATCAACACCGTCTCCCTATCGATTTGCAATCCTGGCTCGACGAAACCGGCTCGTTGACCAAACGTCTGCGCGGGATTTACGGGCAGGATTTTGGGGTTTCGGTGTTGTTCAACCGCTGGCGGCCGGCCTTCATTGACGAATGCCGTTTGCTCGGTCTGCCGACCGCACGTTATCAATTGGTCAGAGAGGTGATGCTGCATGCCGCCGGCCGACCGTTGGTATTGGCGCGGACGATTTTGCCGGAACGGACGATCGAAATCGCCCATCGGAATTTATCCCACTTGGGTAACCGGCCTCTGGGAGAAGTGATTTTTGCCTATCCGGATCTGGAGCGGCGGCAACGCCAATTCAGCCGCGCGCCGGCGTCGAACTGGTCGCCGGCCTTGGCCGAGGCCGTAGAATTGCGCGAGCCGGTTTGGGGCCGCCGCACCGTCTACGCGATCCATCAGCAACCTCTGGTAGTGGCGGAATTCTTCTTGCCGGGCTTATTTTGGAAGGGCTAAGCAAGATGGGGAGGAAACGGACGATGTTGCTGATTTTTCCGGAACGATGCGGTTTAAATGGATTCCTCCGCCGGAAAACGTTCCCTTCGACTCCGCTCAGGGAACGCCCTGCACGCCTCGGGAGCGGAGCCGAAAAGCCTCAAACAGGTTCGCTGAGCGGAACCAACCCATCGTCCAGCACCTTCCCTAAGCGGAGCAAGAGTAGCACTCACCCGTTCCCTGAACGGAGCAAAGTACCGCCCTCCCGCTCCCTGAGCAAAGCAAAAGTACCGCCCACCCGTTCCCTGAGCAAAGCAAAAGTACCGCCCACCCGTTCCCTGAGCAAAGCAAAAGTACCGCCCACCCGTTCCCTGAGCAAAGCAAAAGTACCGCCGACCCGTTCCCTGAGCAAAGCAAAAGTACCGCCCACCCGCTCCCTGAACAAAGCAAATGTACCGTGTACCTGTTCCCTAAGCGGAGCAAAAGGACCATCCACCCGCTCCCTGAGCGGAGTCGAAGGGAACGGGCCAATGATTCAGCGTTAACCGGCTGAATCACTAATTTCGGCAATCGGAGTTGTTGAATGTGCGATGAACGCCTCAGTACGAAAGCCATCGCACCGAGCGGGACGCCATTGGCGGCAGAAGCCGCTCCTGGCAAATTTAGCAATCGCCGATGACAGACTTAAACCCGGTAATACTCGCGATACCAGGTCACGAAACGCTCTATGCCCTCTTGTATCGTGGTACTGGGCTTATAGCCAACATCCTCGACCAAGGCTTCGACATCCGCATAGGTATCCGGTACGTCGCCGGGTTGCAGCGGCAACAGGTTTTTCTCGGCGGTTTTACCGAGAAAACGCTCCAGGGTTTCGATGTAGGCCATCAATTCCACCGGGCTTTGATTGCCGATATTGTAGACCCGCCACGGCGCGCGGCTCGTGCCGGGATCGGGTTTGGCGCCGCTCCAGTCCGGATTGGGCTCGGCGGTATGATCCAACGTCCGAATCACGCCTTCGACGATGTCGTCGATGTAGGTAAAATCGCGGCGGTGCTTGCCGTAGTTGAACACGTCGATTTTTTCCCCAGCTAAAATCGCCTTGGTAAACAAAAACAAGGCCATGTCCGGACGGCCCCACGGGCCGTAGACGGTAAAAAAGCGCAGTCCGGTGGTCGGCAGGTTATACAGATTGCTGTAGGTATGCGCCATCAGCTCGTTGGCCTTCTTGGAAGCCGCGTACAAGCTAAGCGGATGATCCACGTTGTCGTGTACCGAAAACGGCATGGCTTCGTTGGCGCCGTACACCGAACTGCTGGATGCATAGACCAAATGCTCGACGCCATGATGACGGCAGCCTTCCAGGATGTTGATGAAGCCGACGATATTGCTGTCGATATACGCATAGGGATTTTCGATCGAGTAGCGAACGCCGGCTTGCGCGGCCAGATTGACCACTTTTTGCGGCCGATGCTGTTTGAACAATGCCCCCATACCGCCACGGTCGGCAATATCCAAGCGCACATCGGTAAATCCCGGAAATGCCTGCAAACGCGCCAATCGGTTGATTTTCAGATTGACGTCGTAATAGTCGTTGAGATTGTCTACGCCGATGACTTCGTCGCCGCGCTCCAACAATCGCAACGCCAAATGGTTACCGATAAACCCGGCGGTGCCGGTCACCATGATTTTCATCGCTTACAGTCTCGCGTCGGTCTGATCGGCCGGGAACAGATATTTCAAATCGTAAACCACCGCGTCCGGCTTGCCCAAGGCCCGGATGTCGGCGATAGCCATGTTTCTGAATTCGTCGTGGGCCACCGCCAGGATGATGGCTTCGTATTTGCCGGCTTCCGGCTGGGCTATTGGCCGAATGCCGTATTCGTGGACGGCTTCGTCGGGGTTCACCCATGGATCATAGATATCGACGTTGACGCCGTAGGTGTCCAGTTCGGCGACGATGTCAACGACGCGGGTGTTGCGGATGTCCGGGCAGTTTTCCTTGAAAGTCAAGCCGAGTATCAACACATTGGCTTGCTGCACGTGGAAACGTTTTTTCAGCATCAGCTTAACCAGTTGCGACACCACGTAAACGCCCATGCCGTCGTTGATGCGCCGACCGGACAGAATCACTTCCGGGTTGTAACCGATCGCCTGCGCCTTATGGGTCAGATAATAAGGATCGACTCCGATGCAATGCCCGCCGACCAAGCCGGGCCGGAACGGCAGAAAATTCCATTTGGTGCCGGCCGCGATCAGAACTTCCTCGGTGTCGATGCCTAAACGGTTGAAAATCAGCGCCAACTCGTTGATCAACGCGATGTTGACGTCGCGCTGGGTGTTCTCGATGACTTTCGCCGCCTCGGCCACCTTGATACAGCTGGCTTTGTGGGTGCCGGCGGTAATGATGCTTTTATAGAGTTGATCGACTTTTTCGGCGACTTCCGGCGTCGAACCGGAAGTCACTTTCAGGATATTGGTAACCCGGTGCTGCTTGTCGCCGGGGTTGATCCGCTCGGGACTGTAGCCGACAAAAAAATCCTTATTGAATGTCAAACCGGAACCGCGCTCAAGAATCGGCACGCAAACTTCCTCGGTCGCGCCGGGATAGACGGTGGACTCGTAGATGACGATGTCGCCGGACTTGATCACTTTGCCCAATGTTTCGCTGGCTTTTTGCAGCGGCGTGAAATCGGGCTGCTTATGCTCGTTGATCGGCGTCGGCACCGTGACGATGTAAAAATTGCAGTCGGCGATGTCCGACAAATCGGCGGTATAACTCAAATGAACGGCTTGCGCCAGTTCCTCTTCACTGACTTCCAGCGTGTGATCGTGGCCGGACCTCAGTTCCTCGACCCGGTTGCGATTGATATCGAAACCGACGGTCGGGTATTTATGGCCAAACTCCACAGCCAGCGGCAATCCCACATAACCCAAACCAATCATGCCGATTTTGACGTTTTTTAGCATATACACTGACTCCTGTTCCGCCGCCTAATCGCGGCCGATAGCACCAAAATTATTTTTTGACGATAGCGCCCCACGCGGTTATCCAGGCTTGCGCCAGATAACTCTCGGCCGATTTGGGCAGACTGCCGTTCAGCACCATGGCCAGCATTTGGTTGATGATGCCGAAGAAATAAGTGTAGGCCAATAAAGGATCGATGGCGCGGATTTCGCCGTCGCGCACACCGTTTTGAAAGATACGCTTGATCTTGTTGAACGCGGCGGTATCCAGCAGCGGCTTGGGCTCGGCCAAAAACTCCTCGCTCTTGACGAACAACAGGAATTGGACGATCTCCGGCGCATCGTCGGTCAGTTTAAACAACAGATCGACGACCTCGCGCAATTGTTCGGCGGCCTTGCGGTTGCGCCGACGGATATCGTCCACCGAAATGCTCAAGCTGTCGAAGATTTGCTCGTGCAAGGCTTGGGCAATAGCTTGCTTGGTCTTGAAATGCTGGTTGATGCCGGTATTGGTTTTCAAGCCGAGCGCGTCCTTCAAGTCGGTCAGCGACGTATTGAAATACCCGTTCTTGGCAAACAATTTCAACGCCGCTTGTAATACTTCTTCCTGCGTAACGTTGTGCTTTTGGGGAGTTTGTTCTAATTCTTCTTGTTCTTGTTCCATGCTTTATTTATATACAGCTTTACCTGCCGTTTACCCTCTGGTGTACGCGGTCGCGGGACCGCGTTTATCATTATTCTTTAATGGTTGAGAAAGCCGCGACCAGATAATTAACCATCGACCACAATGTCAACACGGCTGACAAGTATAGCAACCAATAACCCATACTATTGATCGGCAGACCGAACAAGTCGTCGCGATACAACAGCAAACTGATGGCGGCCATTTGCGCGGTGGTTTTCCATTTTCCGAGTTGCGACACCTTGACCTTGGCGCGCTGGCCGATTTCGGCCATCCATTCCCTGAGCGAAGCGATCGCGATCTCGCGGCCAATGATGACGGCCGCCGGTATCGCCAAATACGGATTGGCCTCCGCCTGTACCAACAACACCAACACGAATGCGACCATCAGTTTATCGGCGACCGGGTCCAAAAAGGCACCGAACGCGGTCTGCATATCCATTTTCCTAGCCAGATAGCCATCCAGCCAATCGGTCAGACCGGCGACCAGAAAGATTGACGTACACGCCAGTTTGGAATAGTCCCACGGCAGATAAAACACGATCGCCAACAGCGGAATCAAAGCGATCCGCAACAAGGTCAAATAAGTCGGTATCGTGAATCTAATGGTCATCTTGTTGATGAAATGTATCGTAAATCCGCTGTGCTAAGTGCCGACTAATGCCTTCTATGCTGGTTAACGCATCGACGCTGGCCTTGACCACGCCCTGCAAACCGCCGAATTGTTTCAATAAACTCTGACGGCGCTTAGGCCCCAGACCGGCAATATCTTCGAGCCTCGAGCGGTTTCTGGCCTTGCTCCGGCGTTGCCGGTGGCCGGTGATGGCAAACCGGTGCGCCTCGTCGCGAATCTGTTGTATCAACAACAAAGCCGCCGCGCCCGGCGTGACATCCAGCGGCTGATCACGACCCGCCAGAATGATTTTTTCCATGCCGGCTTTCCGATCCGGACCTTTGGCTACCCCAACTATCATAACATTGTTTATCTGCAATTCGGCCAAAGCCTTTTCCGCCTCGCCGACCTGCCCCTTGCCGCCGTCGATGAATAAAATGTCCGGCGCCGGATGTTCGCCCTGCTTTTGGCGCTTAAAGCGCCGGAACACCGCTTGATGAATCGCCGCGTAATCGTCGCCGCCGGTCACGCCTTCGATATTGAAGCGGCGGTAATCGGATTTGACCGGTCCGTTGCGATCGAACACCACGCAGGACGCCACGGTCTGCTCGCCCAAGGTATGGCTGATGTCGAAGCACTCCAGCCGGGACGGGGTTTCCGGGCAATGCAATTCCTGTTGCAAACTCAAAAACCGGCCGAACAGACCTTGTTGATCGGCCAGTTTCACGTTCAACGCCGATTCGGCGTTGGTCGTCGCCATTTGCAGCCATTTGGCACGCTCGCCGCGCACGCTCGCCGAAATCGCCACCGCGCGCTTAGCCTGTTCGCCAAGTACCTCGGCCAGCAGTTCGGCTTCCGGCGGCTGATGGCTAACAATCAATTCCGCCGGCACGGTCTTGTCCAGATAAAACTGAGCGATGAAGGCTTGCAAAATCTCCGCGGGCCCGTCGTCGTCGCTAATTTTCGGAAAGAATTGGCGATTGCCCAAATTCTGGCCGGCACGGATGAAGAACACTTGCACGCAGGCCGCACCGGCCTTGGCGGCGCAGGCCACGATGTCCACGTCACCCTTCTCGCCTTCGACGCATTGTTTTTCCAGCACCGCGCGCAAGCGCCCAATCTGATCGCGATAAAACGCCGCCGCTTCGAATTCCAACTCGGCCGATGCCGCCTCCATCTTGGCGACCAGATTGTCGATCAACAATCCGCCCTTGCCTTCCAAGAACAAAATCGTGTTTTCAACGTCGGCGGCATAGGCCTCCTTGCCGACCAAGCCCACGCACGGCGCGGTACAACGTTCGATCTGATACTGCAAACACGGCCGTGACCTGGCGTTGTAATACGCGTCCTCGCACTGACGTACCGGAAAAATCTTTTGCAACAACTTCAAAGTTTCCTTGACCGCGCTGGCGCTGGGGTAAGGACCGAAATAGCGGCCGCGCCGCTTCTTGGCACCCCGATGAAAGCTCAGTTGCGGGAAGTCGTGAAAACTGGAGATAAACACATAGGGATAGGATTTATCGTCGCGCAGACTGATGTTGTAGCGCGGCTTGTGGCGCTTGATCAGCTGGCTTTCCAGCAACAAGGCCTCGCCCTCGGTATGCGTCACGGTGACTTCGATCGCGGAGATCCTGGCAACCATCGCCTGTTGCTTGGGCGACACCGCGTTGCCGCGAAAATAGCTCGACACCCGGTTTTTCAGGTTTTTGGCCTTGCCGATGTAAATAATCTCGGCATTGGCGTCGAGCATGCGATAAATGCCCGGCCGTTGCGTCAAGGTCTTTAAGAAGGCCTTGACGTCGAAACCGGACCGGTCGGCGCTTTCGGTCACGGCGCTTCGGCTAACAAGCGTTTGACGGTTTGAAAGACCTCGGCGAACATCGCCACGCTCAAGCGATTGGTTTGCACGTTGTAACGGCTGCAATGGTAAGAGCTGACCAAGGTATTCCCGTCCGGCAACTCAAAACACACGTGATGCGCGAATTTGACGGTATTGGCCTTCAAGCCGTAAGCGCGCAAAACCGCCTGATGAGCGATATTGCCCAGCGCCAGGATGACCGAATGCGCCGACAGCGTTTTCACTTCCTCGGCAAGATACGGATTGCATTGTTTGATTTCGTCGCCGGTCGGCTTGTTTTGCGGCGGTAAGCACTTGACCGCGTTAGTGATCCGACAGTTCTTCAACACCAAGCCGTCCGCCAGGTTTACCGACTCCGCTTGGTTGCTGAAACCGAAATCGTGCAAGGCCCGGTAGAGCAGCAAGCCGGCATAATCGCCGGTAAACGGCCTGCCGCTGGCATTGGCGCCGTGCATGCCCGGCGCCAGCCCCACCACCAGCAAACGCGCTTGCGGATCGCCGAACGGCGCCACCGGCCGCGCGTGGTAATCGGGATGTTGACATTTGACGTCGTCGAGAAAAGCGGCCAAACGCGGGCAGAGGCGGCAATCCTGATTAAAGTATGCGGAATCGGACATAAAGATTTCGGTAATGGAAAACCTGCCGATTTTACCGGAGAGCGGCCGGTTTTGCGCTGACGGCTTTACGCCCGCCTCCCACCCGCTCTCGACCAGCGCCGGAGCGGGAAGAATTTGTCAATTCGGCGCGTTTCGCTATGCTGTAGCAGGCAACCTCCACCGAGAAACTCCATGAGCGCAAACACCGGCAACCAGAACAAGATCAACCGCAGGACCGCGTTGCGCATCTACGAATCGGTCAACTTGTTTTACCGAAAAATACCCGACGGCCGACCGCAAAACCCGCCCGACTTCGACGATCTGCTCGATACCGACCCAAATCCGGCGACAAGCTTGCCGGTTTCGGAAAGCGTCGAAAACGATACCTTGCAAGCCAACCTCAGCACCGGAGGGATCGCCTTCACCACCGACGAAGCGCTACTGGCCGGCGACCGTTTAATGCTGCGAATCTTGCTGCTATCCAGCCTGACGACGATCAACGTCTGCGGCGAAGTGGCCTATTGCAAGCCCAGCAACCCTTACGAAGACGACCGCTATCCGTTCACGGTCGGGGCTCGCTTCGTCAACCTGAGCTACGCCGATAGCGATTTGCTGCGGCAACATATAGAACGCGGCAATCGGCGGCGCATCGCGGTCAATCTGATCGGCGCGGCAGGCTTGCTGACCGCGTTGACGGCGCCCGATCTGGTTTGGGGCTTGCTGGTCGGCTTGTTCCATCATCTGCTCGAAGTGGTATTGCACGTCGCCCATCTGCTGTTCGAATACCTGGAAATGGGTCTGGATCACGTCATAGAACACGCTTTTCACACCGACACCCACGAAACCCAGGTCATCGTCTTTTATATTCTGGTTAGCTTCGCGGTATTGGCGCTGTATTTGCTCGGCCGAAACATCCCGGCTTGGTACCGAAGCGCATCTAGGGCCATGCTACTGTATGTTTCGCGCAAAAAGTCCAGCCTCCTGTATTTTTGGGGACAGCAAAGCCCGGTGGATAAGTGCAAAATCGTCGGCGTCGGTAGCGCCGCGCTGATCGCCTATTGGTACTTGGCGGTTTGAATCCGTGAGCACATTGCGCCGCCGACGGCCGCGATCGCATCGTCACTCACTGCTTGCACACCAACAGGCCAGCACCAGACTTTGCTGAAGAAACACCAACAAGCGCCGTGCATCCGAGTACGGCACCCCGCAAACCGCGCCGCGCGCACCGGCCATCCATATTGATCAAGCGCTTAGTTCTACCTTGTCAGATTTCAGGCTCCCACTTACCGAAGGCTGTCATTCCGGCATGGATTGCCGGACCCGTTAGAGCGCGGAGCGGATCTAGCCGCCATGGAGGGTTCGAAGCTCGCCATCCGTGGCGCTTCCCGGCGGGCATGTGACGGTCTTTCTTCTAATCCGACAAAGTAGAATTAGCCGTCGCGCCAAATGCCGGCATGCTAAGTGCCGCTCCGGAACCTCTGCCGCGATAAACCGGTATGCGGCTTGCTAGCTCAACGCCGGCGGGAACGATACACCTAAAACCGGGTCATTGACGTCGGCGCGGACTCGCCCGTTTGCCGCAGACTAAAACACGATAAACTGACCTTGCTTGAACCCAACCGCCCGATCAACCGCTCAGCGCCCGATTCCGCCCATTCTTCCGACTTTTACCGAATCTCGACCGTCATGTTTCGTAACCCCAGACTCGCGCATTCCGTTTTGCTGTTAACGCTGCCTTTAACCGCCTGCACGGTCGGTCCCGACTACGTCCGCCCGCAAGCCAACATCTACAACGAGTTCAAGGAAGCCCAAGGCTGGAAACCCGCTCAACCGCGCGACACTGCCTTGCCCGGCAAATGGTGGGAGATATTCAACGATCCGATACTGAACGGACTGGAAGAACAAGTGCTCGGCGCCAACCAATCCATCGTGCAGGCCGAAGCCCAATACCGGCAAGCCCAGCACTTAGTACAATCGGCGCAATCCTCGCTACTGCCGGTCGCCACGTTGACCGGCACTTTCAACCGCTTCAAGGCCGCTACCGGCCAAAGCGTCGCGGTGTCCGGCGTGCGCAACCTGTTCGGCCAAGCGGTCGGCGTGGCTTGGGAACCGGATTTGTGGGGCACGGTACGGCGCCAGATCGAAGCCAATACCGGCAACGCCCAGGCCAGCGCGGCCACCTTGCACGCGCTGATTTTGTCTAGCCAAGCCAGCTTGGCCGACAATTACTTTCAATTGCGGACGCTGGATGCCCAGAAAGCCCTGCTCGACGAAACCGTCGCCGCCTACAGTAAAACCCTGGAAATCACCCAAAACCGTTACGCGGTCGGCGTCGTCGCCAAAGCCGACGTGGTCCAGGCCGAAACCCAACTGGAAACCGCCCGTGCCCAATCCATCGATCTGGGCGTGCAGCGCGCCAAGCTGGAACACGCGATCGCGGTACTAATCGGCAAAACTCCGGCGGAACTGGCGCTGGCGCCGGCACCGCTAAATTTGCAACCGCCGGGCATTCCGGTCAGTCTACCCTCGGAATTACTGGAGCGACGCCCGGATATCGCCGCCGCCGAACGCAAAATCGCCGCCGCCAACGCCCAGATCGGCGTCGCCAAGGCGGCCTACTATCCAACCTTGAATCTGGCCACCACCAACGGCTTTCAATCCCCGACCGCCGACAACCTGTTCACAATGGCCCGCCGCTATTGGGCGCTGGGTCCGGCCGGGTTGGCCCTGACCTTGTTCGACGGCGGCGCCAAGAATGCGCAATACAAACAAGCGATCGATGCCTACGACGCCAGTGTCGCCGGCTATCGGCAAACCGTGCTGACCGGCTTTCAAGAAGTCGAGGACAATCTGGCCACGTTAAGGATTTTGGACGAAGAAACCCAAGTCCAGGACAAGGCGGTCGCCGCCGCCAAACACGCGCTGGCCCTGACCAACAACCAATACCAGGCCGGCACGGTCAGCTATTTGAACGTCATGACCGCCCAAACGGCCGCGTTGTCCAACCAACAAACCGCGGTACAACTGCTCGGCCAGCGCTTGTCCGCTTCGGTACAGTTGGTCAAAGCCGTCGGCGGCGGCTGGAACGAAACCCTGCTGCCCGGCGAGAACGAAGCCGCCGGAGAACGTAAATGGACCGATTATTTAATTTTGCCGCTGGTCGAATAAACCGCCGGAATGCGGCGCTCGCGCGGGACATCGGAACCTGACCGCCGTCACCGCCACGACGAACGAACAGACCGATCGAGCAAAAGCACAACCGCTCGCGCGGCCTTCCAACTAACGCTGATGAAACCGCCGCGTCGCCCCGGCAAATGAAAGTCCATGGCGTGGGAACGGCTTTAGTCGCGATTGACAGTGCTCCGACACCGAATTGGGCGACCGTGTCCGGCGACTTTCATAGCAAGGTTACGGGCGAGAACCCGATCGAATCGGATCGCCGCCTTGCGTTGACCAACGCGACGCGTGAGCGCCGATGCCGGCCGGCGCGGAAACATCGCTCGGCATGCCGTGCCGAACCCGCAACAGCCCATGTTCGACAGCGAGCGTTCCGTTCCGCACAGCGAAGAGTCTGTGTTGAACACGCAACCTCGCCCGATCAACGCGCGCGCGTCCTGGATGAACACTCGGCCTTTCTCGATAAATACCCAAGCCTCATCGCGCGACAGGCAACGTTCTACGATAAACACCGGCGCATTTGCGATGAACAGTCACGCGTTTACGATGAAATAGCACCGTTGCGTGTCGATTGGAGCCGGGCCGCTGTTTGCCGGAGAAGCTTGCGTGTTGGACGAGCAAGTCCCGGTGTTCGGCGGAGACCGTCCGATGTCATTCGGAGGACTGCCGATGTTCAACAGAGACGGCCCAGTGTTAATCGGAGAGACTTCGCTGTTCAACAGAAACGGCCCGGTGTTAATCGGACAATGCCGCTGATTCATCCGATGCGCTTGAGTGTTCGGGATGGAAGGCTGTACTTAATTCACCGACAGTTGCGTTTTGGAATATCAACGCCGGGGTTCGATTGTTGAAGCCTGCGGTTTCGAACGACACGGCCGAGGCTTGGAGGCGGAAGGTTCCGGTCCAAAGCCTGGGCGTCGATGACGAAACAGAGAAATCAGCCTTCGCGGGCCGGCTGGCGGCATTCGGCCAGAGTTTCCAGCGCATGTTTAAGGTCCTTGGAACCGAGCGGGGTATAAATTTCCACCGCCTTTTCGGCATACGGCAAGGCTTTCTCACCCTTGCCCTGCCGAATCAAGGCATGGGCAATACGCAGTTGATTTGCTGCTACCAACGCTCGGCGACCTAAGGCTTCGGATAAGCTCAAGGCTTCGCGGGCCAAGGATTCGGCGGTCGGCCAGTCGTTCCGGTCGAGCGCTAATCCAGCCAAACTGCCGGTGCCGCAGGCAATCCCTTCCGGGTGAGATAGTTTTTTTGCAATCCGAAAGGCCTCGCGGTAATCGCGCTCGGCAGCCTCCAGATCGCCTGACGACCTCTCAACATCAGCAAGATCGAATAATACTATTGCCACATCGTCGCTCTCCGAATTCAGGCTGCGAAGTAATTCGAGAGCTCGACGAAAAGCTTCGATCGCTGAAGGGTAATCTTCTCGCAATTCATATCCCGAACCTTTCAGGCGAATGGCGGCCGCCTTTTCTCGAGTTACCCATTGACCGGCCTGTTCCGCTTCCTGCCAATGCCGTTCGGCCCGTTCGGCGCTAACCAGCACCGACTCGGCTTGACCGCGTAAATAGTACACAAAACCGGCTTGATAAGCTCGCCAACCGGCGCTCAAATCATCCCACGCGGCCAGCGCCTTGGCTTCCGCATCGGTTTCCAGCGCCAGCCATTCGTCCCAGCGGCCGGTGAAATCCAAAAAATCTCGTAATGCATAGCAAACCGTTTGCATGCGCTCATTGGAACCTGCCAGCAAAATCGGCAAGGCCGATGCCAAGCTAGGCCATTCCATATCAAGTACCGCAAAACGATCATAGTTTTGATAACCGTTTTCGACGATCAGCGCATAGGCGCGCTGCTCCAGCCGGCCGCCGGCGGCCGCGACTGTTTCCGGCCGGCGGCGGCGCAAAAAATCGGCGACCAAGGGCACCAACACAAAACGGCGCTCTTCGGTGTCCGGTACCACCAGCGCGCGGGCCGCGAGTCCGCCAAGGGCATGTTCGGCGGCCAGCTCGTTAATCTCGGCCAATTCGGCAATGAGTTTGAGCGTCGTCGGCAGCGTGAAATGCGCCAGCGCCGCCAGCACTTGGGTTTCGGCGGCGGTAAAGCTGTCCAGCAAGTCGCCGAACACGAATTCCAACGGGTTGTTATTGGCCGGCGCGGCGCGTAAAAACGCCAGCGCCGCCGCCACGGTTTTGCAGCGGCCCAAGCCCAGTTGGCCGGCCAGCCAACGCATCAATAAGGGATTGCCGCCGGTCTCGTCGTACAGGCTGCGCCGTTCCGCGCCGCCAGCTTCATTCAACAAGCGATTGTCGCGCGCCATTTCCGTCAACAGTTGTTCGGCGGCCGGCCAATCCAGTTTATCCAGACGCACCGTTACCGCACTGGCGTCGGCGCGGCGCCGGCTGGTGACCAAGGCGCTACAACTGCGCGGCAAGCGGTTCAAAAACGCAAACAATTGGTCCCGGTCGGTTTCCGGCAAGGTTTCCAGATTGTCCAATACCAGCAACACGTTTACGCCCCGCAACACGCGCAACATCGCCTCGGTGCGTTCCAGATCGGCCAGTTTGGTCAATTCGGGCTGCGCCAATTCTCGGGCGATCGCGTTCAACATTTCCAGGTAGCCGGGTAACACGAAATGGCCCAACGCGCGTTGGCCGTCGGCGGTCAGTTCTCGCTCCTTGGCCGACAGAAACACGATGCGTTCGAAGCGGCCGGCGGGCACGGATTCCGCCGCGCGTACCGCCAACGCGGTCTTGCCGATGCCACCCGGCCCGTCGATCAGCGCGCCCCAGCCGCGCGCGTCTTCGGCCAGGGACTCCGCGATTTTTTGCAGCTCGCCGTCGCGGCCGAAGAAATATTGCAGGCGCGGCAGATTGTTGGGAATCGCGGCTTGCAGCTTGATTGGCGTGGTTTTGTGCCGGCCGCTGAGGTAATAATCCGCCGGCTTATCGGCGTTCAGCGCCAAGCGCTCCAGAATCAAATCGGCGGTTTCGGCGGGGCTGATGTCGTCGAGATCGGTATAACCGGCTAAACCTCGCAAACCCTTGCCTTCGACTTTATTGAAGCGGGTCAACATGACTTCGCCGACTTTGCGGGCTTTCAGCAAGCCATAAATCGCGTTCCATTCCAAGCCGCACCATTCCTTGGTTTCGTAATCCGGGCAAAACACCGCGACCACCAAATCCGCTTCCTGCTCGTACAGATCCGGCAAATAAAATGCCAGATCGCTACGGGAAAATTCGGCCCGGTGATAACGATCATAAAGAATCTCGGCTTTACTGAAATGTTCGGCCAATAAGTCGGCCATCTGTTCGACGAATTGGCGCTTTTCGCCGGCGAAGGAAAATGCGATACGGAAACGGCGCATGGTGAAGTCTATATGTGTGCTGTTGGTTTACCGGCGTTACCGGGGTTCAGGTTTATCGTTTGGTTGAGCTTTTGAGAGGTTCCCTTCGGCTCCGCTCAGGGAACGACGGCTCCGCTCAGAGAAGGACGGCTTCACTAAGGGTATGACCGCCCGCTCAGGGAGTGACAGCTCCGCCCAAGGAACGACGGCCTCACTCTGGGAACGACCGCCCGCTCAGGGAGCGACAGCTCCGCCCAAGGAACGACGGCCTCACTCTGGGAACGACCGTCCGCTCAGGGAGCGACAGCTCCGCTCAAAGAAGGACGGCTTCACTGTGGGAACGACGGCTCCGTTCAGAGAAGGACGACTTCACTCTGGGAACGACCGCCGCTCCCAACACGGAGTCGAAGCGAACGACTGCGCGCGTTCCCGTAGCCGCCTCCCCCTGAGCGTAGCCGCCTCCCCCTGAGCGGAGCCGCCGCCCCCTGAGCGGAGCCGAAGGGAGCGCGGCGGTAGATTCAATCATCAACAGGCCGAATCATAATTAGCTCGTCTCGTTTGCAAGGCGGCAAACGTAGCGCTATCAGTCCGCTAGTGTAGCCGGAATGCGGCTCGGCTGAAATCCGGCGGCGGATTTTCATCGCGGCTGCCGGGCCAAGCCAGGGTAAGCCTTCGAATGCCAAGCGGGCGCCGCTTAATCTCGAACACGGTCAACCAAGGTTTTGCTCTAGCCAAGCGCCCAGTCCGGGCTATACTAAAAGGTACTTTCCACGCGCTCGTCGCTAGACGCCAAACCCGGCGGATGTTCCGCCGTCACTTCTGCCGAGCCGTCGCGGCATTCCATCGGCCGCTCGCACTGTCAACGGCTTCTGATATGGGAGATAGCTCATGACAAACATCACAGCATTCATTCTCTGCGCCGGCTTGCTGGCCGCTTGCGCCTCGTCCGGCCCGGTCGCCCACCGCGACCCGAACGACCATCGCGGTTACGCGGCCGACGCGATGCGTTGCAGCCAAGCATCGATGCGCATGGAAGCCATCAAAGTGCCCACGCCGCATGCGCTCAGTGTCGTCGAAATACCGACCGTCCCGGACGCCGGACGCTTCACCGCCTGCATGGATTACGCCAAATGGCCGGTAGCGCGCGCGGACACGGCGCAGTATCTCAAGGTATCAACCATATGCCTAAACCGGGCCAGGAATGCCGACAACGCCGACGAAACTTATGCCGACTGCATCAAAGCCAGCCAATTGAGTATCGAGTTAATCCCGAACCAGTAACGAAGCGGAGGGCAAGATCCCCGCGCCCTTCCCGAGCATCCCCCTATACTCTGGTTGCGACCGGTTTCCAAAACTGAGCGGCTGCCGCGACCGCTTAAACGCAACCGGCGTCAAGTCGATCATCTCGGCATTACCCCATCGGATCGGTTTTGCGACACCGACAACCACTGAATCAGTTTACCGCTTTCGCTAAACAAGAGGCTTTACGGAAAGCGCGGCGACGAATACCCGCCCCAAGTCCGGCAATCCGCGACTCGCGCCACTCTCGCACCGCAACAATTTCACGTAAGGCTCGCCCGGTAAACTTTGACGGTGCGCCATGACCCGTGTTTTATACGCGCTTTGACTTGATCCCAGAAATGGCCTTACTCCTAATGTTCTCGAATTCTTGCAATCGGCTTTCCCGTTCAGGCTTCACCACCGGTAAATCCATCAGAGCCTCCGGAACCGCCGCGACACCGGCCAAAATCAATGCTACGAGTTGAATACGTTCCTGGACCGGTCGTTCGTGACCGCTTTGTTGCACAAATCCCTGATCAAGCAAACTCCCCTTACCCCAAACCCGCCGGACGGTTTTAGGAGTTAGCTACCGCGATTGGCCGACCGACCCAATTCGAGCTCACCTCTATGGCCCGAATTCCGGAGTTTCGGCGTCGACTCCCAGCTGAACCTTGCGCGATTGGCGGCGATACTCCACGCCGTGTTTCTTGGTTTTGCATTTATGCTTTGGACACTTGCCTTCGCCCAACATCTTTACCGCGGAGCGATCGACAAGTAGATGCAAGCCATTGGGATGGGCGCGATAGGAAATACACACCGGCACATGTTGCTGGCAACGGCAAAGCGTCGGGTAATAGGGCTTAACCCAATCAAGGCCAAACAATTTCAATATACTGGCGACCATCCGGCTGGCTTGCCGCTGCGCCAAACCGAACAAGTTTTTGATCATCAAACAAAACCGGATCGCCGCATCCTAAAATTTCTCGGCCGGGCCTCGCCGACCACGGGCAGGTGCCAGCCAATCCATAGCTGCATAAAGCCACGGCTTCACAGGGATTGGTTATAGTCTCGCCAGGTAGTGGTTAGGAATTTCAAGGGTTCTGGCTTGGGCGTTTCGGCTTGTGTTCAATGACTTCCCTTGTATTATGGAGACCGTCGGCGATTTATGCGACACAGCCCCGTGACGGGCAAATACAGCCCTGGATAATCGGCAAAAGTCATCTGGCGTCCTGACTGAAAAGCTATAGCGGCGCAGGTATCGAATTGTTTTTAATATCGTTTTTTATGTTGATCGATGATCGAATATAGCCCGAAAAAACCTATGCTAAACAGCAACGTGCCGGGAAGTTTTGAAAAGTGTAGTTGGCGAAAACCGACGCATAGCATAGAACAATTATCTGTTATTTCATTAATTTACGAATGAATCTCCAAATAAAACAAGACAGCAAGCAAGGCAGCGAAATCCAACACACGCCGATGATGCAGCAGTGTATTACCTATGTAATATAAGGATTTTTTTTACTAAAAATAATTTACTATACTAAAACCTATACTGTCACTAATGAAACGCCTCATCGTCTCCATTCCTTGGTTTTAGGTGCCAGATCTTCACAACACACTCTTTATTATCAGAAAATTTCACACTGAAATTATGATGTTTTTCTGGTGACTCCGCATCCCTGCGGCTCGCCACTAAAGTCCAAGTCGCTCACATTGGCTTTGACTCATTGTCGGATGGCATGGTTGGCAGCACCATTGATTCGATTCTGTTGACGGATCTGGCCGCCGGCGTTGGCAATCGCTACAACTATGGCGTCTCGGAATGGCCCGTGGATGTCTTTGTCCACGAGGCGACGTAAGTCTCATCAATGATCTCTTCATTCAGGTCTTGAACAAAGGCCGAGGCGCCAAGATTCACCCGTTCATCGCCACGGAAACCAGTTGTTTAACTTGATTCTCTGGTTATTGGATAGTGATGATTGGCTTTTTGGTGCAGATAA
Organism: Methylomonas sp. LWB; assembly: GCF_001856095.1. NCBI lineage: Bacteria > Pseudomonadati > Pseudomonadota > Gammaproteobacteria > Methylococcales > Methylococcaceae > Methylomonas > Methylomonas sp. LWB. The sequence goes on along the minus strand of NZ_MKMC01000012.1, from coordinate 199,128 downwards.
GGAATCTCAGATCCGCCACACCGCGCAACGCTGGTTTGATCGATTGTTCGTTACTACCGGCATTCGAGAAAGTGTTTTCCGCTACTTCAATCCTAGTCAATGTCGACGGCCGGGAACACGTGGCCTATTCCGGCTACTTGTTGCGGAAGAAATCGACGCAGGTCGACTAAGCGCAGGTGTTTACCAAGGCCGTCGCAGTTCTGATTTTTTGGCACCAATGACGCGCCTGCTTATTCACTCTTCTCCCTATAGGCCATCGTAAAAGCCAAATCCTAGTCTTCCGCCATTTCCCAGGTGGCAAAGGTTATCGCCCCCCGCCCTGCTCTCCACGCAAGCCGAGTTTAACCCTAGCTCGACAGTTCGACCGCTTTCCGCTTACACCAAAGGCAGATAAACATCCGTAACCTGTTCGTGTTCGGGCGTTTCAGGCACCCGTTTGATGTAGTGGAAAAACAGCGGAAAATCGCGCAGTTCCTCACCGCTTTCCGGCAACCACTCCCGGTAGAGATAATAAACACTGTCGCTAATGCGGTCGGTCGAGCCGATATGACGCACCACCGCGCAACGTCCTTCCGGAATCCGTTTGTTAACCACCCCTTGCGGATTTGCCGGCACGGGGTGCTTGACCTCGCCGCAAACATCGAATCGGAATGATTCTGCGGGCGTGACCACCGGATCGTCATACGCGATACCAAACGTACGGCTGCTGGCGACCGGTGACAATCCGCTTTGCTTGCGCCAGTCGATGAATTTCCTGACCGAATCCATCACAAGGGTATGTGATCCACGGTGCTCCAAGACTGCGATCATGGTTTCTGAAAAATCGACGGTTGTTACATTCATCTGGGGACTCCTGATTCGTTTGGGTAATTGCATGCGCTCGTTCCAAGGCTGCCATGCAGGCTGCGTTCTGAATTGAGTAGGCGTTTGTCCGAAGCAGTTTTTGAACGCGCGGGAGAACGATTCCGCATTGCCAAAACCAGTTTCCAACGCAATGTCGGTAATGCGGCGCCTCTCCTGAAATACCAGTTGGTACGAAGCCTTGCGTAGTCGCAATAACTGAATGTAACGCGTCGTACTCAATCCGGTGTAAGCGGAAAATTGCCGTTGAAAGTGAAATCGGGAAAAATTTGCTTGTTTGCTCAGTTCGTTTATCGACAGCGGCTCGAACAGATGCTTGTCTATGTAATCGAAAACCCGATCGAAGCGCGTCGCATAGGCCGCGCTGGCCGTTTTGTTGTTCACCTCTATACCTCCTCAATCGAGATGCACTGTAACAAGCTTCAATTAATACCGCCTGACTGAGCGTGCTAAGTTGACATGAGGGATGCATAGAACAAATGGCTTGCGCATTGGTCCGACCGCTGTGCTTAAACATACCCGCCGAGGAATGACGCGCACGTCAACCACGGTTGACGATCAAGTTACCGTCAACTCTTAATGGCGCATGCGTTCATTCGGATCACTCCCTAAGCCATCCGATCCTGAAAAGGCTTTCGCCCCCCTCGACCGGTAGATTGAGCCGCCCGCAGCACCAGTATTTTCCCAAACGTCTGCAAGCCCACCATCTCCTGAAGCACCAATCCGCTCTGATCGAACAGGCGCCGCCATTCCGCCAGCGTCCGTTCCCGACCGCGCGTGTTGACGAACATTTGCATGTCGAACGCGGCCGTGGCGATGTCGGTCCGGCTGTCCGGCATCACCATTTCCATCACGGCGATAGTCGCATCAAAGCCTGCAGCGGCGCTCGCCACCTTGGATAAAGCGGCGATGCAGGCGCCGTCGTCGAAACAGTGCAGCACGGCGCTCAGCAGGTAGATGTCCTTGCCGCTTTGCGCCTTGGGCACGGATTGCAGCAGGTCGCAGGCTTCGAAGCTCATGCGTTGCAGTGCGACACCCTCGCCCTGGTCTTTCCAGAACTGCTCCGCGCCGCGAATGACCTGTTCGCGGTCGGCTACCAGCGCCTTGAGATGCAGATGGCGTTTGAGTATGGCGAGCGATTTTGCGCCCTTGGAGCCACCGAGGTCGATGATGCGCTCGAAGCGCAACCAATCGAAATCGGTAGCGAAGCTGTCGCCGGTCAAAGCTTCCACGCTATCCATCGCCTGCGCGAACAGTTTGTCGAATTCCGGGTGGCCGTCCATATAGGCGTAAAGCGCCTGCTCGTGCGCCCGTTCGAACGGTACACCGCCGTTGCGTACGCCCTGCTCCAATTGCTCGAACCACGGTCGGCTCATTTCCGGCGAGTTGTGCATCAGCACCATCGCCCGAACGCTGTGAGGATGGCCCGGGCGCAGGCAGGAGGAAAGCTTGTTGTTGCGGAAGCGACGCGGCGAGACTTCTTCGAACACGCCCATCGCCGCCAGCATGCGCAGCAAGCGGTAAAGCGCATCGGCATCAGCGTCAACGCGTTCGGCCAAGGTTTCGACGCTAACTTCGCCGTCGGCCAGTGCGCCGGCGATGTCCAGCCGCGCGGCGACATACAGCGCCCGCGATTGCCAGAAGGCCGAACCGATCTGGATCAAGCGGAACGGCGCCGGCACGAGTTTGTTGGGCAGGTTTTGCAGCCAGGCGCCGAACCGGGCGAGTTTGGCAAAGCGGCGCACCGCGCCGGCGTTCTTTTGCAGAGTCATGTCATGCTCCCGGCTGTGTGACGGCCATGCCAGCCGCCAATAGTTTGCCGTTCAGCGCGGCGAGCTCGTTGAGGAAAGCTTCGTCCATCTGCCCACCCATCTGTTCCTCGAAAATATCTTTGAGCAGCATCGGCATCATGGCAAGGCTGACGAAAGCCATGCGCGCTACATCAGGATTGATCGCCTGATCGACCTGCCCGCTTGCCTTCAGCTGTTCCAGTCGCCGCGCGCCGCCGGTACGGCCGCGCTCCAGCAATTGCAGGATGAAACGCCGGCCCGGCCCGTGGTTGAGGGCGAGCACTTTGAGAATGAGCTTGGGAAATTCAGGATGCTTGCGCATGGTGTGGTAATACAGGCGCAGGTATTCGGCGAAGCCGCCAACCTCGGACAGCGTATCGCTGTCGAGCATGTCCAGGATGGGCTTCAGCGTCTCGCGTATCATCTCTTCGTACAGTCCTTCCTTGTTGCCGAAGTAATAACGAATCATCGAAACGTTGGCGCCGGCCTTTTCGGCGATCATGCGCGTGGTGACCTTGTGGTATTCGTCGGCGAGGAAACACTCCAGCGCCGCCTTCAGCAGCCGCGCGTAAACCGGGTCGCTAATATCGTTCATTGTAAAAATTCCTGCAAACCATGATGGCGGCAGGTTAGCACCGGCGGCGCAGACGCCCTAGCGCTTTCGCCAATCAAGATACCGGGTTTGATTGAACGGCTACGGCTGTTAACGTAGCAAGCGAACCCCAAGCAACATACAGCCTATGGCAAACGTAAAAATCCCGGCGATAGACACGAACACCGAAATCGCAGGCCCCAGCGCATAAACCAGCGCACCTACGAAGATCAATACCGCCGCGGGTTTGGGATAGATAGTGGAACGATACAGCGACAGACAAAACAATACGATGCCGATCAATATCGTCGCGGAGGCCGAAATTCTAAACGCCAAGACCGCCGGATCGTTTCTTATGATGGCGTCTCGTAACAGGAAGGCTGTTTCCGGATAGCGGGCGATGACGGGATAAAGAAACAGTTCCCAAGTCACTTTGCATGCCTGAAGCAAATAAGCCGCCTCGATGAATAAAAAGCCGACGGCGCCCTGCAAACCGGCCGTGGCACGCATTTTTGCATAAACGGCGTAGAACCCAACCAGCAACGCTAAAACGCCTGCGAAGGCCACCAGGGCTAAAGGCACCCAGCCTGGGCTGCGCACGACCTCTGCATAGTCGAAGGTTCCCGTCCCTAACGGTAACAAGATCGGGAATAAGACCGCGTAGGCGCTGAGCAGCAATGCTCCCACGATGATGGCGAAGCCGCCGAGTTTTTCGAAAATGTGCATGTTGTGTTTGCTTAAATATTGAGGCGTTGGTCGAAGTCGATAAAGACCATAGCCATTGTTATTAGGAGTACCGTTTTCCTCAGTAACACAGGAAGAAGTGTTAGAAGTGATTTGCCATCACCAGCGAGTAATGTTCTACCGTCGGAAACGGCTCATAGAAATGATGCAGTAATGCACGCCATTCATCATATTGGGCGGAGCCGCGAAAGCCTTCGGTATGATCCTCCAGCGAATCCCAATTGACCAACAATACATATTGGTTGGGGTTTTCTATGCAGCGCTGTAATTGATGCGAAATATAGCCGTTCATTGAGGCGATAATGCATGACGCCTTACGAAAGGCAGTCTCAAACTCCAGCTCCCGTCCGGCAATGACGTTGAGTATTGCAATTTCCAAAATCATTTTTTCTCTACTTGCCAGCGGCATTAAAACGTTTGTCGAGCGTACAACTCATCAAAGGTGGTCATGATATGTTCGCGGTAAGCTTTACGTTCGCAAAGCGCAGCGTACCATCTGCGAACATTAGGTATTTTCGGAGTGGGAATGCCCATTTCAAAATATCGATAAAGTGAGGTGGCGACGGGAATATCGCCCATACTGAACGCATCGCCCGCCAAAAAAGCCTGTTCGGCAAGATGCGCATCCAATATGGCAAAATGTTTTTGGCAGCGCATAGCGGCATGCTGAATTTTCTGCTGATCCCGTAGTGCCTCTGGCGTGCGGTAAAATCCCCAAAACAAATCCAGAAAATCTGGTTGCAGTGTTGCCAGCTCCCAGTCCATCCAGCGCGCCGCCAACGAGCGTTTTGCCGGCGCTTCGGCCCATAAATGATCTCGACTGTAATTGGCGCACAAATAGCGGACGATGCTGTTGGACTCCCAAACTGTCAGGTCGTCATCGACCAACACCGGTATACGGCCATGCGGATTCATGGCTAGAAAATCGGGCTGATCGAGACCGCCCGCACTGCCGCCGGCATCAATATGCTGATATGCCAAACCCAACTCACCAATAGTCCATAACACCTTCTGCACATTGTATGCGCTACGCCTTCCCCAAATTTTAATCATGTCGTGATGATTCCTTAGTACATTTAAAACGATATGCCATTCAAACCCCATCAGGTTGGCGCTTTGCAGAAACAACCAGCCCAGTGAATGAGCTAGAGCGCTGTACTCAGTACATTACGAATAAACGTTTGCCAGATGGGATTCGGCGCCCAGATTTCGCTCATCGGATACGATGCGATCACCTCCTCTTCCGCCAAGTACAGCCTGCGATAGAGATAAATGAACGAGGATGCTCGCATATTTTTTGCGCAATGCACCCAGACTTTATGTCCTTCGAATACCTTGATAACACCCAAGAACTGTTCCAACTGATTAAGTCTGGGGTGTTCCCAAGCCACGGGAATTTGCATATATGCAATGCCTTGGGCCGCAACCAATTCTGCTTCGCCTGGCAATGCGTTACTAGCCGTTGGCGGCGCCAAGTTAATCACCGCCTCTATGCCAAGCGCCGGAAGTTTGGCGATGTCCTTCTCAGTCAGTTGCGCGGAACACCAAAGCCAATCGAACACCTGATATACGTTTTCAGCTTCCATGCCATGGTGTTTCGACTGCAGCGGAGCGTCTTGGAAATTAGACATAAAAAATCTTGACCGATAGCTCGCTGATCAACGCGGCTGCCGATCCGCCGGATGATTGATACCGTCACCGGTCCGCACTTCCCCCAAATCGAACGGGTTGACACCTTCCAAACAAGCGACATTGTAGCCGTATTGTTCCGGCGCCGAACGGCGCTGGTGGTGGGTATAGATGCCGCAATTGGAACAGAAATAATGCTTGGCGCTCATGGTGTTGAATTGATAAAGCTTCAAGACCTCTTGGCCTTTGACGACCCTGATTCCCGATAGCGGAACCGATGCCATAATGGCGCCTTTGCGCCGGCATAGCGAACAATCGCAGCGGCGCGGATCGACGATGCCGTCGGGGAGATCGAGTTCGAGTTCCACCGCACCGCAATGGCATGTCGCGCGGTGTTTGGCGTTGATGGCTGTGTTGCCTACTTTTTTGATCATATTGTTGTCGTCGCTTGGGTTTTAAGGCCGTAAGGCGCAATCCGTAGGGCATCAATAGGCGTAGCCGTATTGCGCCGTATGTTGGTCTTTAATGTTTCGGCGCATTACGCATAAAGCTAATGCGCCCTACGCGGCTGGACCGATTAGCGTATTTCATGACTCGGCTAAAATCGTGCAGCCGAGCTTACTGACCAGCGGCGCGAAAGTCGTTCAGCCAAGTTCCGGCGTTTCGCGCCATCTGCTCGTGTTTTTCATCCCGCCATGTCTCGCTCAGTGCAGTGGCATACCAGTCACGCATGGCCGGCAAGGCTAGCAAACGATCGACGTAGGTTCGGCAAGCCGGGGCCATCTCCAATCCATAGGTTTGTACGCGAAACGCGACGGGCGCAAAGAAAGCGTCCACGGCGGTAAATGCCGGCCCAACCAGATAGGGTCCGCCAAAGAGGGTAAGGCCCTCCAGCCATAATTCATTCAGTCGAGCCATATCCTTTTCTAACGCCGGCGGACGCGATGCAATACGAATCCGTAATCCGCAATTCATCGTGCAACACTCCCGCAACGCCTGAAACCCGGAGTGCATTTCCGCTACGGCGCAACGCGCCCAAGTTCGCGCTGCGACATCAGCTGGCCAAACCGCCGGGGTCCGCTCAGCCAAGTATTCGGTAATCGCCAGCGAATCCCAAACGACTATTTCGCCGTCGATCAAACAGGGTACTTTTCCGGTCGGCGAAAAACTATGGAATGGGTTGGTTTCATCCGTACCGGCAAAAGGCACGAGTTTTTCAATAAACGGAATGTCGAGTTCACGCATCAGTATCCAGGGCCTTAGCGACCATGAGGAGTAGTTTTTATTGGCAATGTAGAGTTCTAGCATGAGCGATATATCTCCTTGTTACTTAAACGTTGATTGTCACCGTGCATGCCGCGAAATCCCCAATTTCAGGCTGGACTTTCGACGATACAAATTGCAATATCGTGGTAGGTAATGCCAATCTTTTTCCGAATGCGACCGAAAAGCATGAGGATCAGTTTTTTCCTAGTGGCAATTTCCCGGCCGTAATCATGCCGATTTCGACAATCATGTAGGCATCTCTTAAAAAGCCGGCACTATTGGGATCTCCTGTTTTCGAGAATTTCAGCGTATTCCTTAATCTGATTTATTGTGGCCGATACACCATATAGATGAAGCGTCTCGACCAGTTTTGTTCCGACGACAATCAATTCCACTTTCTTGGCCAAAGCCTGAATCTGCGCGCTATCCCGAATTCCGAAACCCACTGCAATCGGCAGATCGGTATATTCGCGTAGCTTAGTCACCATATCAGAGCTAATGGCTGTAGATACTGTTATCCAAGTCAAGCCAAATGCATAGCCGAATTGAAGGGTTTGGCGGATTTTAATACGCCGAACGCGACATGGATCAATTTACGCATCATGGCACCGATAATGAGCTTATTGGGCTTGCCGGCCCCGGCTAAACGGCTTCGAAATTGTTTGCCCCAGGCTGTTTTATAAAGCGTCACCATGGCAGGCATGTAGAGCGCTTTGCGCAGGAAGGCGTGGCCGACCTTGGAGAGCCTGGGTTTGCCTTTGATACTACTGCCCGACTCGTATTGTCGGGGATCGAGCCCGGCAAATGCTGCGGCCTGGCGGCTATTAGCGAAGCGCGAAGTATCGGCATAAAACGCCAGGATAATGGCACTGGTACGCTCGCCAATACCGGGAATGCTGTCGAGCAATTCGCGTTGTTGCTTGAGATCGGGATGGTGATCGATATGGTCATTGATGGCTTCGATCAGTTGGTTAATAGCGGTATCCAGCCAATCCAGATGTTGCTGAATGTCCTTGCGCACGGCCTCCCGCGCCACCAGTAAGCGGTTGCTTTCCTGGGTGCGCATGGTTTGCAAGGCGTCCAGTCGCAGTACCAACGCACGTAATGCGACTTCCGCTTCACTGTGGGCTTGCCAAGCCAGAGGTTGGCGTTCGGCGCAGAAATCGGCAATTAGCTTGGCATCGACCGTGTCGGTTTTGCTGCGCGTCAGACGCGAAGCCGAATAGGCCTTGATTTGAGCGGGATTGACAACGCTGACGGTTAAGCCGGCGGTCGCCAAATATTGGGCTATGTCTTCCCAATAAGTACCCGTGGCTTCCATGCAGACATGCACGGAGTCGGCCTTTTGTGCCGCAAGCCACGTCGAGAAGGCTGTAAAGCCTTCCAGCGAATTGGGGATGACTTTGGCGCGAAATTTACCGTTGGGCAGGCGTAATGCGCAGTCCAACTTGGCTTTGGCGACATCGATACCGAGATAAAAGCGGGACATGAAAACCTCAAATGATCTACCTTGTGAATGCAGGCTGCCGGAAACCGGGCCGAAGAGACTGTTCGATCGTTGATCGAGGGCGGGTCGCTGCTGCAATGATCTACGTCTCGAACTTCAATAGTTCCAGGTCCGATACGGCATCCAGCGACCCAAACCTGAGGTGCCCCTCAGGTGTGTTTTCACGGTCTATTATCCTTTGAAAAGCACGACTTGATAATACAAGGTCCTGTAACTGCGCCTGTAACACCGTTCAGATTCACGTGATAAACAAATCCACTTGCCTCGGGTAGCAGCTTTGCCAAGCGCTCGTCATCACTTGATGGTGCAGTCATCCGTATTAAGTGTAAGCCCGCTTTTCTGGCGGCTTCATGATAGGGTCCTGAATATTCTAAGGGTAGATCAACTAAAATAAGACCATCCACACCGGATTTGACGGCATCCTGCATCAGGTTGTCTTTGCCATACTGCAGTACCGGATTAAGGTAGCCCATCAACACCACAGGTGTCTGATTATCCCACTCGCGCAATTTTGTAACCAGTTCTAACGTGCGCTGAGTCGTCTGTCCAGCAGCTAATGCACGAATGTGCGCGGCTTGGATCACCGGCCCATCGGCTACCGGATCACTGAACGGTAGGCCTAGTTCGATTATATCGGCGCCTGCAGTAGCCAAAGATTTCAGCAAATTCAGACTGGTGTCGAAATCTGGATCGCTGGCTGCGAAATAAGTTACCAGTCCGCTACGCTTCTGCTGACGCAAGCGATTGAGTGTGAGGTCAAGGCGATTCATACGGTTTCTCCTGTGTATCGCAAGACAGTATCCACATCCTTGTCACCTCGCCCACTGAGACAAATCACCAAAGATTCATCCGGGGACATTGTCGGCGCAAGCTTGCGGGCAAAGGCCAGTGCATGGGCACTTTCCAGCGCCGGCAAGATACCTTCATTACGGCAGAGCCAATGAAATGCATCCAAAGCCTCAGAATCTGTGGCCGACTCATAGCATACTCGACCACACTCATGTAACAAGGCATGCTCCGGCCCGACGCCGGGATAATCCAGCCCGGCAGAAATCGAATGGGCGTTCAGGATTTGTCCATCAGTATCCTGCAACAAATAGGTCAAATTGCCGTGTAATACGCCAGGATGACCTCTGCCCAGGCAAGCGGCATGCTTGCCTGTGGAAAGTCCTAGTCCGCCGGCTTCCACACCAAACAATTGAATATCCGGTTCCGCCAGAAAAGTATGGAACAAACCGATCGCATTCGAGCCTCCGCCTATACATGCAACCATGGCATCAGGTAATCGCCCTGTTTGTGCAATTATTTGTTCCCGTGTTTCTAATCCTATAACGCGCTGAAAATCCCTGACCATGCGCGGGTAAGGATGCGGTCCTGCACCGGTGCCCAGCAAGTAATAGGTGCTATTGACATGCGTGAGCCAATCGCGCAGCGCTTCGTTCATCGCATCCTTGAGCGTAGCGGTGCCTGTTGTGACTGGCCTGACTTCAGCGCCCAGCAGTCGCATGCGTTGCACATTAGCCGATTGCCGAGCCATGTCTTCGGCTCCCATAAAGATCACGCATTGCAGATGAAACAGCGCGCAAACTGTAGCGGTTGCCACACCATGCTGGCCCGCACCTGTTTCGGCAATTATTCTTCGCTTGCCCATGCGCTGAGCTAACAGAATCTGGCCTACGCAATTATTGATCTTGTGAGCGCCTGTATGGTTAAGATCCTCGCGCTTCAGATAAATTCGGGCGCCGCCCAAATCGGCCGTGAGATTTTCTGTAAAAAACAGTGGGCTGGGACGACCTACGAAGTTTGCCAGAATTTCTCTGTAACGCTGCCAGAACTGGGCATCGTTGCTGGCTTCTTCGAAAACGCGTGACAGCTCATGTAAAGCCGGCATTAATGTTTCCGGCATATAGCAGCCGCCAAAACGGCCAAATTGTCCATCTGCATCCGGCCCGTCGCCAATATAACCAGGAATAGAGTTCATCACTAATATCGTTAGAGTTTAGAATATGTTGCATCATATCCACTTTAAGTCCTTGTCAATAGCGAGATATTCTTACTTCATGCTGTTAATATTTCTCACATAGAATATGCGTCGCCTGCCTCCTCTCAATGCCTTGCGCGTATTCGAAGCCGCTGCCCGGCACTTAAATTTCTCTGCAGCTGCGGAAGAGTTGTGTGTAACTCACAGCGCCGTTAGTCACCAGATTCGCCTGTTGGAAGATTGGCTGGGGCAATCCGTTTTCCGGCGTCACTCCGGCGGGGTGCATTTGACTACGGTTGGCGCCAGCCTCCAGCAAGCTGCCAACCATGCCCTGAGTCTGCTGGAAGCGAGTTGTTCGGATATCCTACGGCAGACACAACCGGAAGAAATCGTGGTCGGTGCCCCCGGGAGCTTTTTGGCTAACTGGCTGATCCCCCGTCTTGACAGTTTTGATGCGCTTAATCCAGGCATCCGATTGCGTCTGCAGACCTGTTCCGATATAGCAGAACTGGTTAATCGACAGGTTGATGCCCTGATAGTGAGCGGCAATCCTTTAATGCCGCGCAACATAAACGTGACTCCACTGCTGAAGGAGACTATCGGCCCTGTTTGCTCGCCTAGATTAGCGTCGCAACTTCAAACCCCAGAAGATCTTACAAGCCTGACTTTACTCCATACCGCTTCGCATCAGCAGGCCTGGTCTAACTGGGCAACAGCTCTCGGCAAGCCTTCGACTTTTCTAGTGTCTGGCCGGCAGTTCGATCATCTCTCATTGATGCTTGAGGCGGCCGCAACCGGACTGGGTATAGCAATTGCGCCAGCATTGTTAGTTGAACGGGAATTAGAAAGGGGGCGGCTCGTTGCTCCACTGGGATTTCTATCGACGGGGACTACTTTTGACTTGTGTATATTGGCTAGACGCCAGGACGAGACTGCAATTATGCGTGTATATCAATGGTTTATAACAGCATCAAACGAGCAATAATAGTTTAAAGGTTCAATTGCCGGGATCGGAAAATGATAGACATAAAACTGTTCGTCGCGCGTCCAACCGGTTGTTCGATAAAGACCCTGCGCTTCGGTGTTGATTACTGCCGTTGACAAGGTCAGGCGAACAGCGTCTAAGGCAGCCGCATATTCGACTGCTGCGGCTATTAGCCGGCCGGCAACGCCTTGCCTACGAAATCCGGCATCGACGAATAGATCGTTGAGAATGTATGTTCGAGCCAGCGAGACTGACGAAAAGCTGGGGTAAAGCTGAACAAAGCCGGTGGCTCTATTGTCCTGCTCAGCCAGGAACAGTACCGATTCGCCGTGTTCGAATCGATCCCGCAAAAACGATTTCGCCGCATTCGGATCGCTAGGTTTACCGTAAAACTGGCGGTAACCGTCGAATAACGGAATGAGTACATCCAGGTCGGACAGCGTGGCTTGGCGAACAGCAAATGGCTTCATGACGACTTCTCTCAATGGTCGGACTCAAGGCTTGGCTGCATCGGCGACTAAATTCGCCATGGCCGGCTGGCCGGACTCGTGCAAAGCTGTGATCACGCTGCTTTGGTTTTCCGGCGGCTGGTTTTGGCTGATTTTCCACTTGCCTTGCAACCGCGTCACGCTGATTTCGATACCAACAATCTGTGTGATCAAGCGTTCGGTAAAATCGGCAGGCGCGTCCGCTACCGACCAAGGCTCGGGAAAACCGGCTTCGAATGCCGCCGTCATATCCTCCAATTGCCGGCGAATCCAGGCTGGGTCGTCGATGATCCTTAGTTTGCCGTAAGCATGCACGGTGGCGTAGTTCCAGGTCGGCACCACTTTACCGGTTTGCGGTTTGCTGGCATACCAGGACGGCGAGATGTAGGAATTTTCAGATTGAAACACCGCCAACACCTCCGTCTGTTGATCGAAATCGGTCCAAAGTGGATTCGAGCGGGCAATGTGGCCGCTCAGTTTACCGTAGGCCGAACCATCGTCTGTCAACTGCAGTGGAATGTGGTTAGCGTTCAGACCGTCGGCGGCTAAGGTAACCAGCGTCGCCAGCGGATAATCGCGCATCAAGGCCTGCATGACCTCGGTTCGCGGTTCGTCGAAATGCTTAGGGATATACATTGATGCTTACCGTTAAAATGTCGATGCCGCTAGACATTTATTTTGTAATTCAAGACCACCTCGTCGCCGTGCATGCCGCGGAATCCCCAATTGCAGGCGGGACTTTCAACTATGCAAATTTCTATATCCTGGTGAGTAATACCGATCTTTTCTTGGATGCGGTCGAACAGTAAACGAATGAGTTTTTTCTTGGTCTCCGTTTCCCGGCCGCTAATCATGCTGATCTCGATAATCGTATAGGCGTCTGTCCTGCCGCTGGGCGCGAAAAGATCCTCCTTTTCCATCGGAAAGAATCGATGAGCTCTCTTATCTTGCGGAAACTGCAGCGCGTCAACCACGCAGTCATGAATCACGTCTGATAGTTGCCGCTTGATGGGATTGAGATGATCTTTGATGCCGTATATTTTGATTTGTGCCATTTTGATACTCTACCCGTTGATATGTTGGACTTTACTGTTGCGTTACAAACACCCATCCACTAAAACGAGTTTACTGGTAGTCGTTTGATGGCGTAATGAAAAAAGCGCTTGCGCTTCGGAGTCTTGAAGAAAGCCGTTAGCTTGTTCTCGTGATGGAAACTCGATGACAACGACCCTTTCAGGCCTCCAATCACCCTCTATAACGGTAGGCTGTTCGCCCCGGACCACATACCTTCCGGAATGCTTTTCTATGAATGCCGGTATTTTCGAGATGTATTCTCGGAATCGATCAAAATCATGGATCGTTAGATCCAAAATGAGATAAGTATTCATAGGTTTGCCACCGCCTTTTAAAAAGCCGAAACCAAAAGATGCGGTCGTTCCGGCGTGGATCGGGCTTGCGGTACGAACAGCGTACCGATGAAAAATGGATGTCCAGGCCACTCGATCACCCGAATCTCGCCTTCGTCATTGGCGCCGGTAATTCGCATGGGGCCTTGTTTCAGGGTATCGACATAGTCCGGGTTGATGCCGAAGTTGCAGTAATACTGTTCGGTTGCCGTCAAGGCACCGTAGATTTCCGCAACGCGCGAATCCGCTTCCAAAGTCAGCGGCAGCGCCCTCCCGGCCAGCGAGCATGCGAGTTGCGAAATGAAAAGCGTCGAGGCGTACGGATCGTACTCGGCATGTTGTGCGTCTTTAAATCCCAACACGTTGCGGGCATATTCGATAATCATATGCTGAAAACCGCCGCAGGTGCCAAAGCATGGGATATTGTTTTCTCGGGCATGGCGAATCGCCGCCAATGTCTTGTCCATGTCTTTGTACGGGCTGCCGGGTGCCACCCAGATTCCGGAGTAGCGCTCGAACAGGGTTTGGTCGATGTCCTCGGTTGAAATCCAGTCGGCGTTAATCTCTAACCCCAAAGCCGTCTTGGCATGTTCGATGGCAGCGTTGGTCGCCAGATGCGGCGGAAATGCCGGGGTGTATTCGCCGAGCAATGCGATTGATTTGGTCATGGGTTTCTCGGCTAGTTTAAGGCCTTGATCGACTGACAGATCGCCGGCGCAGTTCGATACAGGCAGGAATAATTGGAAAGCCCATCCAGTATCGTGATGTTCGAACAGCCAGGTAGCGCCGATGCCAAATAATCCGCCATCGCAACCGGCGACCAGTTGTCCGCTGCGCCGTGCCAAATATGAGTATCGACGCTTATATCGGCCAGCGTCGCTTTCCAAGGCTGCACGTAGGCGATGATGTCGCGAGCATAGCCTAGCGAATCGCGCTTAAAACTGGTTTTGAGCGTTTTGGTCATGGCGGTCCGAAACGTCTTGTCCTCTGCTAAAGTATTTTCTTCACCGGTCGCGCTGGAAAATAATATCCGCAACAACAGGCCGGGAAACCTACGCGCCAGCCATCCTTGCACGCGAGCCAGCCGCAGAAATGCCGACGGATGATTTTGAGCCAGCCGGAAAACGGCTTTTCCCGCCGCCGCGTCGATGAAGTTGCCGGCATCCATCGGCGCGGCCGCGGAAACCAAATGCAAGCTGCGAACTTGACCGTTCATCGCTCGGCATACTTGCAAGGCAATGAAGGCGCCAATCGAAAAGCCGATAAAATCGACGGGGTTAGCGCCAACCTTGTTGGCAATCTCTTCGGCTATGCATTGGTAATAAGCGTCGCCTTGCAACCTAGGGGCTATGGTCGAGCGGTCGTAACAAATGATGGTCAGCTGATGTTGTTTGCCATGAAGGTCAAAAATTTCGCATTCGTCAGGCGAACCCGGCGTGCCGTGAAAATAGATCACCGGTTGGCCGTCGGCGGCACCGAATTGGCTAAATGCTATTGATGACATAGCGGCGGCATCCTGTGTTTCCAAGGCTCGGCCTGTTCAAACTGGGCGGCCAGTTGCAACAATAGCCGGTCGTTACCGATTGCGGCCATGAACTGCGCGCCATGAGGCAAGCCGTCGTCGCTCCAATACAGCGGCACCGACATGGCCGGTTGGCCGGTGATGTTGGCAAGCGGAGTGAACGGCGTTTGCTGCACGGCTTTGCCGATGATCGCATCCAGCAAGCGGTTGCAGAAGAGCTTGTCGGCCAAGCCGCTCGCCAGCAATCCGCGCATCAGCCATTGTTCCAAGATATTGGGATCGAGCGCATCGGACGCCAACGGCGGCGTGGCGACCGTCGGCGTCAGAACCACGTCGTAGCGACGATGAAAATCCGCCAAGCGCTCGGCAATCCCTTGCCAGACAGCCAGCGCCTGCTGTACCTGTTCGTCGCTCACGCCTTTGCCGATGCCGGCCATCAGCCGGGTATTCAATTCGATGGCCAGCTGAGGCTCGGTCACCTCCAACCACTGCGCCATATTGGCGACATCCCGCGCGGTATAGTAAAAAATCACGGTCAGAAAGGCGCGCATCAATTCGCGGCCGTCGAAATTCCATGCTGCTTCCTCCACAACGTGGCCGAGCGCCTCGCAGTGTTTGGCGGCTTTGGCCGCGGCAGCAAGACAGTCGCGGTGTATCAATGTCTCGACAGGCGCCTGGTTAATCAGCGCAATTTTCAGCCGTTTCGGTGGCTGCGTGGTGGCGTGCAGATAAGACGTGGCTGCCGTGCTGGTAGCAGCCTGATCGGTGTTGCCGGCCACTAAATCCAGATAGGCGGCGCTGTCGCGCACGCTGATCGTGCAGACATGGCTGACCACCGCCCCACCCCAAACCTTCGATAAATCCTCAAAACGGTTCAAGCCTCGGGACGGTTTGAAACCAAAGATGCCGCAATAGGACGCCGGCAATCTGATTGAGCCGCCGCCGTCGCTGGCATAGGCCATAGTCACGATGCGGGCCGCTACGGCTGCGGCACTGCCGCCGCTGGAGCCACCGGAATTGAGGCTTAGATTCCAGGGGTTGAGGGTGCTTCCGAACACGGCGTTGTTGGCCAGTGCCGATGCGCCGAGCTCGGAGGTGTTGGTCTTGCCGAAGGTAATCAAACCGGATGCATTGAGCCGGACGGCCATCTCGCTATCGGCGGCGGGACGGTAATCCTTCATCGCCACGCTGGCGTTCGACATCGGCACACCTGCGAAACGCAGCATCAGGTCCTTGACCAGAAACGGCACACCGGTAAACGGTCCTCGCTTGCCCAGGTTTTTAACCAACGATTCCGCCAGATCGTCCATCGGCGTGACGACGGCATTCAGTAACGGATTGAAGGCGGCCAGTCGCGTCTGAGCGGCCTTCAGCAATTCCCCTGCCGAAACTTCGCCGGATTGCACCAGCTGTGCCAGCCCCAAGGCATCGTATTGCGGATATTCGCTGAATGGATTCATCGCTCAGACAGCCGTTTGTTAGCGCGAGGCATGCCAGTAATTAACAGCAACGCACCTACGACTACGACCACATCGGCCAGGTTGAACACGCCGGTGCGGATTGGCCCGATGCCGATATTGATAAAATCCACCACATAGCCGCCGTATATCAATCTATCGATCAGATTGCCCAAGCCACCCGCCAACAACAGCGTGTATGCCAGTATCGAGGACGGCGAGGCTGATTTGGAAAACAGGATGTAACCCAGCAAAAAAACTAACATTCCGGCTACGCCAAGCGAGAATAAGCCGTCGCGCAAATTTTCCGGAAACGACGATCCCAGACCCAAAAATGCGCCATGGTTATGGGCCACCTGCAAGCGTACAACATCACCACAAAACGACCAGACTTCGGTCTCAGATAAAAACGATTGGGCTACGGACTTGGTGACCTGATCGCAGCCGACACAAGAAATCAGCACGATAACGGTCAAGACAATGCGTTTGGATAGCTTCATTCGCTACTTCCTCAGGTATATTGTTTCAGTTCGAGATCGGGATTGACATAATCCCAAGGTTGATGGCTGGCAGCCCAAAACACCGTCTGCGGCTTAAACACAGTCGGGTTATCCAAGGTTGCGGCATGAAAAAACAGCATGCCCGGATAACCCGATGATTTCTTTAAAACCGGATTGCCGCAAGTCGGACAAAACCCACTAGTGACGATATTGCCGCTATCGGCAGTCAGTTCGTAAAATTTCAACGCTCCCGAAATCATCGTGTCTGCTTCCGATGCTACAAACTCGGCCGAATGACCTGTTCCGGTGATTCTTTGACATTGCCTGCATTGGCATAAAAAGGACAAACGCGGTTCGGTTTGTAATTCGTAACGAATTGCTCCGCACATGCAGCCGCCTTTAAATTCGCTCATGCAATTTCTCCTTGCGATGGTTTAACCGCTATGATGGCAGTCATTCGGTTAACGACTTCGTTAAACGCCATCCTCAAGCCGCAGTCGGTAAGAATTTTCACAACATCGCCTGGCGAAACACGGACTTTATAGTACGAACTCACTTTTTGCTGCCAGCCGTCTTCCGTTTTAACCTGCAGCAAATCGGTTACCCGCACCCTGCCCACCTCGTAATCCAAACAGCACGTTAGTATCTTTGTGTCGTCGCTCTTTACCGGAATAAAGCGCTGATCGCCCGAGAGTGCCGTCGAATAATCTCGAAAGGACAAGACCAGTTTTCCGCCGTCAGTTAACGATTCGCAGCAATCGGAAATCAATTGTCTGACGTCATCCAAACTTTCAAGATGTGTCAGCGTGTCGCCCCAGCAAATAATGAGCTCGGGTTTGGGATCGGCATATTTTTTTACCTGACGAATATCGTCATTACAGCCGGTAACGGAAAGTGTCTGCGTATTGTCGATTAACTCGGATAAAAGCCGTTGGTTAAAATCAATCGCTTTTACCGTATATCCCAATTTGGCCAAGGAAACACTTTGTATACCATGCCCTGCCCCCAGATCTAAGGCGATTGAAGTGCTATGTGGAGATAGGCCGTTAGCTACCAAAAATTGTTGATGTTCTTTTTGCCTAGCATCGAAGTCTCCAACCATCCAAGAATAAATATTGCCAAGATGCTGGTCGTAGTGTGCTTTTGCGGTCATGTTATTTTCCTGTCGTTATTCAATAATTCAATGCTTTATACGTCGTGAAGTGCCGGCGATGGGGCAGCGTGTAAATCGGGACGGTTTAGTTGGGTCATGTGAGCAAATTGCTTGAGCAGTTGCGGCAGCTGCGACATATCATCGAATACAACATGGCCCGCGGTCTGATACGAAGGGGCCACGCCGGTTTGTACATAGTAAAGCGGCGTCATGCCTGCTGCTATGGCAGCCGCTACCCCTACTTCACTATCTTCGATCACCGCACACTGATTAGGCGTAAAGCCCATCTCACGGGCGGCATATTGGAATACACCCGGATCGGGTTTCCATGAACCGATCTCATACGAACTGAACAGATTGTCGCCAAAATAAGCAGCAAGGCCGCTGACATCCAAGGCCTGACGGATTTTCGGAAGCGGTCCACTGGAGGCAATGCATTTCGGCGAGTTCAGGGTTGCGATCATTTCCAAAACGCCTGGCATGGGTTTCAAATCACACGCGAAGAGTTCCGCAACACGCTGGCGATAGCGCTGTTCAAACAAATTAGGCAGATTCAGGCCAAGACGGTTTTCAAGGTCATTCAGAATCGAGCTTAGTTTTTGGCCGCGATAGCGTTCGGTCAAGGTCTGCAGTGAATCATTCAATTGCGGAAGCAGATCGAGAAAGGCTTGATTGCACAGTCCCTCGCTGTCAACCAGCGTGCCGTCCAAGTCGAAGATGACACAAATAGTGTTCATAGTGAGAAGCGGGGTACGCGTCTCAAGCGGACCAAGACCGACGATACGACCGATGCTGGCGGGCTTGGGCGGATTGAAACCGAGGATGTCATAGCCTCGACGCCATTTCTAAAGTACCTCACCCAGCGATTCCTTGAGCGGGATATCGGCATTGAGTCTGTACCAGTCATTGAACCGCTGACGATAGGATTCAAATGGCTGATGCAGTTCCATACGCGGATCGTTGCTCAGGGCGTAGGCCATGCCTTCGATTAGCCACTGCTCACCGCTTAGCAGCGTCAGGCTGCCGAATTGATCGGCCTGCCAATGATGGATGAGCTCATGCGCAACGTAGTGTGGCTGCCAAGCTCGCGGCGCGATGACGATAGCGAAACTGCCCAAGGTGAATCCAGCCTTGTTCGATAGCCCGAATACAGACCGGCATTGCTCCGTGCTACAGAAGATGATCTTCGGCTCGCCGATAGCCAAGCCCCATTGCGTAGCAAGATAACTTTTCGAGTCATAGAGTAGAGATTCCGCGGCCGTAAGCCGAGAAAAATCGTCTATGCATAGGTTTTGTTCGTTGCAACGGACGCCAAATGCTTCCGGAATCAACACCCGCACCGGTTTGAAAAAAGCAAACGCGGAAATCGGCAACAGCAGGAGAATCACGACCAACCATTTAATGTATTTCATCAAGCTTTCTCATGGCATATAACGCATACGTTTCGGTAAAGCGCAGATTTCATCTGGTATCTGTTTACCGATTGCTATATAGAGCCCTTGTACTGTTTGATATTGTCTTCAAAAACAAGATTTTTCTTGGAAATTTCCTTTACCTCCGCAGGGAGATTAGATATATCAAAGAATCTCAATGGTTTCCCGGACTCTTTGAACATCTGAATTTCAGCTAGGACGCCATCGCTAATTTCGCCATAAACCCATAGCTCATCACACCTCTTCATGAGGTTGTTATTCCCGCTTCTAACCAAATCTCTGTCGACGAGTTCGTAGAGAAAATAGCCAAACAAATTGAAGGGATTTACTGGAACCGCTCCCTGCTCAAAAGCGTGTTTGCATATCAGCATGCGCTGGTGAAAGTTTTTGCACGATTGAGCCGTAAACACAACTTTTTTGTCTTGTTGAAGGTCCTTAGCAACGTGGTTGAATTCTGCCATGTAAATAGTCTTAATAAATATGCGATTAGCGCGAAAAATTGTGCCCTTTATGAACTTGATCCATGTTCATTGTTTCGGCTTAATGACCAGCATTCGATTACCGCCGCGTTGAAATTCGTAATCAACCCTAACGATTTGTACGTCAAATCCTCGGCTGGCAAATTCTTCGTTAACGAGGGAAAGATAAGGCGAAATTGATCCATCCAGCGCAAGCAGCGGAAATACCCGCACCTCCCTAGCGACGCGTAACATTTCCCGTAACGCTTGAAGATGAAATTCTGCCGACAAGTGTGCGCTGTACAAAAACAGAAAATGCGACGACAAGGCAATATCGAATTTTCCGTTTTCGAAAGGCAGCGAAGGTAACTCTCCTGCTACATATCGGCCTTGTTGCTTGCCCAACTCGAAATCGGAGAGGAAAGTGTCCATGGCCGACATTCGGATTTCTCCGAGCGCTTCTATTGATGGAATGACATCCCATACGTAGTCGGTTTGGTTGTAACGCATTTGAGCCATGACAGTTTCATAGGTCTCCGCTATGCGGCTTTTAATCTGCTCGACATCAAAGATATAGACAGGATCAACAGAAACCACTGCACCGCCGCGTTTGGTCAGTTCAGCGTTAAAGCCTGCAGGCCCGTCACCACAGCCCAGAATATGTCTGCCAAGATCGGCCTCGGTCAGACCAAACATGTCGACATATTCGGTGTATGAACGTCCCCAAGGTACGACTTTGTCGAGTGTAAAAGCCATCCAATGTTCCCTAAATGTTCCGGAAAACCCGGTTATTGCACGTCTGAATGTTTGACAGCCAATCGCCCGATGCGGCCAAGATGGGTAAAACCGAATCCCTCCGGGTATTTGAGTCCGTAACCCAGCGCCCTATCAAAGCCGATGTGGGCACACCAGATTAAACCGGCACATTGCAGTGCCGGAGACGGAACCGTAACGCCGATCACCAGGCTGGCAATGGCTCCGAGGTATGAGTGCGCAGTGTTATAGCTAATGGCGCCAACCTTGGCGCCCGCGAAATAACCGAGCAAAGAAATATCGGGTACCAGGAAGTAGATTGCGAAAGTGCTCCAGTCCAGATCGAGTTTTGCGTAAGCGATGCAGGCCGCAATCAGCATGCAAAATCCCTCCAGCCGCAATAAAACACGAACGGCACCTGTTGTTTCACCTAGCATTTTGACTCCAGCAATTCCTGCATAGAAACTGATTGTTTTGGGTTCATTACAACCCGGGTTGATGTCTTTCGACAACTGTCAGTGTTGACAGGGTATGGTTTGAAACTTGTAATTTCCGGCGTGCAGCTCGTTTATTATCCGGCTATAACTGCAACCACAATCCAGGATTTGCTATGTATCGACAAGCTCTCTGGGCATATTGCATCTCACTCGGCTCCCATAAACGCCAACATCAGATTCATTTGTGCAGCCAGCATGGGAACACCGGTGTGGATGACTTTCCCTTGACCGGATGCTTCCTGGAGTAGCGGCGTCATTTCCGGTGCGATTACGCATTCGGCTACCAAGCCGCAATGCCGTATCAATCCCTTGGCGATCGGTAGCTCATCACTTGGCTTCATGCCGAGAGAAGTGCCGTTAATAGCGATGTCGTAGAGCGATGTTGCATGGATTGCTGTTGTGACCTCAACTTGAGGATAAACATGGGTAACTCGCTCCACCAGAGCGCCGGCTCTTTGCGGTGTTCGATTCTGTATGCAGAGCGTAGCGCAGCCGTGCTTTGCAAGGGCAAAAGCAATAGCCGATGCCGCACCTCCGGCCCCAACAAGAAGGACGCGTGCACCTTTCACACTGTATCCGGCGCCGGCTAGTCCGGCAATAAAACCCTCGCCGTCCAGCATGGTGCCGATGAGGCGGCCGTCTCGGTTTCGGCGAACCACATTCACGGCGCCGACCAGGCGTGCCTCTGGGGTAAGTTCATCGACTAAACTGGCGGTAACGATTTTATGAGGCATGGAGACGACTGCGCCCCCGAAGTTTTTCAAAGCGCGCAGGTCCGCAATAAATGCGGGAAAGCCTTCGGCCGATACTTGCATGGGGAGCATTACAAAGGCCCCCAAGAGTCCCCGTTCATCCAGTAATGTGTTTGCCATGACCGGCGTTCTGGCCTGGCTGACTGGGTCGGCTATTACGCCGAGTATTTTGGTGTTGCCGGTAATGGATGCAAGCATGTTTTTTGGATTCTGCATAAAAGTGAGGCGTTGTCCCTTTGAATGTCATGTTGCACGATAGTGATATACCCCATATTCCCAATAGCCGCCGCCCGGCTTTGAGGGACCAACCCAGTTTCTGGCTAACAACTCCTGGGCTATGAAGTAATTAACGAAACCATGGCCCACCAGCAAGACATTTTTATGCTCATGCGCCACGTCTATTAATGTCGACGCCGCAACTTGCGCCCTCTTTTTTGCCATTAACAACGACTCACCGTTTCGCGAGAAACCAACGGCAGACAGACATCGCAGTAGCACACCCCAGGCACCAACCGACATCGTCAACGAACCCTTTTTGAAATGAGGAATAGCAATTTCCCGAAACATGGGATCGCTCAGCAAAATATCGCCAAATCCCAGTGCCTTGGCCGATTCCAAAGAACGAGTAAAATCGCTACAAACGGCGACATGGCATGCCGATGCGAGCTGCTTTGCGTTTTCCGGCGGTTCGTCCGCTATACCGGATAAATCATAACGGCTGATAATCTGGCCAACGTCCCGCGCCTTGGCCTTGCCTTTTAGCTCGAACGTGGGCTTACCATGCCTGATTAATGTAATTTCCATTACTTAACTTGCAATATAACCTGGAACTAAGGCGCTGGCGTTACATTTGAGCATCATGTTAAACCTCTACACGGTCACTCAGTGTAGCCGGATGAGAGATCACCAGGAACTGGACGTCAGCACTCGATTCATTCCTGAATTGGTGTGGCGTACCGGGAGCCACCTCAATGCCTTGCCCTTCGGATAGCTGGATGCGTTTGCCGTTTATTTCCATGATGGCATCCCCTCGCAAAATGTAGAAAAACTGGCGAGCACTTACATGATAGTGACGTACTTCGCATGCGCCCGGCGGCACGCGTTCGGAGATAACCGACATGTCGACTCGTTTCACCAGATGCCAGCCGTCGCAGGCATCGCCCCAATGGTAGTGCTCGGCGGATGATCGGTCGATTGCTTGCATAAAAGGCCTAAGGTAAATTGGGGGTATCGCGGACAATAAACCACTCGACTATTGCAGACAGGACTACAACGCCGGCTCCATCGACAACCTCTACCGGAATAGCCGCCGATACCCGCCCGCGAGAGGCGAACTCGGTCGACCAGCGGACAAGTTCGTCAGAGGCTACTTCGCATCGGGCGGATACCTGACCAGACGCTGGTTTACGAAACTTGGCTTCGAGCTTTCTCACGACCGGAATCACTCCGGTTTCGTTAGCAAAGTGTTGCGAAAGGAATGTACCGGAACCCGCCTCGGCAACCGCTAATAAGGCACTGCCATGAACGGTGCCGAGATGATTGGTGTATTGCAGTTTATCGGGCAAGCAAACTAAAAAGCCGCTATCCGGATGGGCGAGCTCCAGTCCGATAAGCCGATTGAAGGGTAATTGCGAGACGTCCATGGAAATTCCTCTCTGATTCTTGCTATTCATTTCAAGCGTGTACTGATTTACTGATTGTCAGGCTGGTGGATTACCTTGCCAGGCAATCTTGCCAATAGATCCACATACGCTTCCTCTATCAGCCATTGATGGCTGATGCCCAGTTTTTCCAGTAATTCATGAGCAATGGACACGCCGGTTTCGCTAGATTCGTCTTCAGCCAGCACCACTTCCAATTCCAGAAAATCACCCAGCCCTTCCACTTTATCCAAGTGCACTCGGGTTCTGCCGACCATAAACAATGCGCGGTGTTTTTGCACCCTACCGCTTTCACCATAAGCAAGCGTCAAGCTTTGCCGGAGTGTATCTGGCGATGCGGTGGGCGAAATCACATAAAAAGACTGTTTGGGACCTGCGCTGTCGGGGCGCTGATAGAAAATCAGCTGTCCATCATGATCGGAGAAGGCACGAAGTTTCAGTCTGCCATTAGCGCAAGGAAAAAAGGTATCGTCTTGGATGATTTCGATGGGCCCTTCATCGGCAATATTGACCACCAGCGGCCATAATGATTGGATGCTGTCGATTCGCGCTTTGATTTCAATATTTCTGGCCATATTCGCTTCTGTTAGACCGTATGATTTTGAAGGTCAACGTCCGGCAAGTTGTTATAAACCTGCTCGATAGTTTGGTGTTCGGTTAGGACTTTGACGACGACCGGCGGGGGCTCAGCCCGGATGCCTGGTAAATCTTGTTCCAAAGGATTAACGATCGGAAACGCCAATTTCTCCAGCGGCGGGCAAAAGTCCGCTTCCACGCCGGGCTTGTTGCCGCGCGCATCGATCCGGTACCAGCCGTATTGTTGCAGGTAAACCGCGTTCAAACCGTGCAGGCAATAAGGCGGCTGGTCACCGTCTATCGTCAACCGCTGGTAACAAAGCCCGGCCGGAATGCCATTGGCGCGCAACAGCGCGGCCAGCAAATGGCTTTTGGCGTAACAGTCGCCGGTGTCGTGGATTAACACCTGGGAGGCTTTACAGGTCACGGGGTTCAGCCGGTAGTCCCAGCTATGTTTGATCTCGTCGCGGACGAATTCGAAACAGCGTTTGGCGATTTCTTCCTCATCGGCGCAACCGTCCGCCAACTTTGCGGCTTGCACGACGATCGCAGGATGTTGGCTGTCGATATAAGGGCTGTTGTCGAGGTAGGGCTTCATCGCCGCGCGTTCGATTTCCACTAACACGCCGGTGAGTAAAGAGGCTATTTCCGGCATAGCCAGCAGATCTGCGTCGCCGATATTAGCGCTTGGCAAAGGCAATGTGATGGATGCCGCTTCGATCAGTTTGGCCGACATGGTGATCAAGGTTTCCCGGAGTGCGGCGTCGGCGAGGTGGGCGCGTGGCGAAGCGTTCAATACCGCTACCGGTTTGTAAGCAAAGCCCTCGAATGCTACTAACCAATCCAACGCGTTTTTGATGGTGCCGGTGACGCCGTGGGCGTATTCCGGGCTGGCAATCAGCAAGGTATCCGCCGAGGCCACTTCGCGGCGTAATTGCGCCGCGACGGACGGAGGCGAGCTCTCTAAATCCGGATTGTATAAAGGCAAGTCGCCAAGCCCGGTAAACAAATAAACTTCGATCGAGGCCGGCGCCAGAACTCTTAGGGCGCGCAGCACGGCGGAATTGATGGAGGCCGCCCGCAAACTGCCCGATAAAGCCAATATTTTCATTGCAAAGCTAGGCGTTGAATGTCAGGGAAAAGTGATGGCTGCTGAGTTGAAAGCCCTTGTTAAGATACAATCGATGAGCATGATGGCGATGATAGCCGGAATCCAAATGCACGCCCCGGCAACCATGCGCTTGCGCATGCTCGATCAGCCAATCGAGCAAGGCGCCGGCAAATCCTTGTGAAGTCTCGCCGCTTAGCGTGGCCAAATCGTCGACATACAGTATTTTGCCCCAGGCCAAAAATTCGGCGAAACGAAACCCCGCCACGCTTTTAACGGCGCCTTGCTGTCTAACAGCCAGAATTTGGTAGGACTGCGCTTGCTGGCGGCGAACCTGGGCCAGAAACCTGTCCTGCTCGAGATGCGGGCGCAACTCGCTGAACACCGGAAAACAGGCTTGAATGCCGGCGTCGGTATCGGCAATGAAAATATCGAGAGTCATCGGGTGTGGCTTAACGGTCAAAAAGAGGATAATGGCTTAAAGACAAAATACAGGGTATAGCCGAAACATCTACCAACTTTGTTAGATTAGACGCTATTTGCAATCGCCTAACAACTGTCAATATTGTCAGCTTTTATTGCTGGTAAAGCTTCAAGACAGATAGAGTTTCGGTATTCTCACCCTTTATCATAAGCTTTCGAACAGTTCTAATGACGGTAAACCCATGAAAGCCTGGCAAGAAATTCAACTTCAAGCGCTGGAGACTAGCGATAGTGAGCATCAGCTTTTTCAAACCATTGTTTCGTTGGGTGCGGAGTTGGGTTTTGACTACTGTGCCTACGGACTCAGGTTGGCGCTGCCGCTGAGCAATCCGAAGATCGTGAAAAAGAGTAATTATCCATCGGCTTGGCAAACGCAGTATCAGGCTAAAAACTATTGTGCGGTCGATCCTACCGTCAAACACGCTCTGCGTTCGCCTCTGCCTATCCTGTGGACAGACGGTTTGTTCGCTTCGACGGCGGCGTTTTGGGAGGAAGCGCGTTCGTTCGGTTTGCGTTATGGTTGGGCGCAATCCATGCGAGATGTCCATGGCGCAACCGGCATGCTCACTTTAGCGCGATCCGATGAGCCGCTTAAGCGAAACCGAGCTTGCGGCCAAGGCTTTCAAAATGGCCTGGTTGACCCAAAACGCCCATATTGCCTTGTCGCGCAACTTGCTGCCAAAATTGTTGCCGGAAGCGGATACGAAATTATCGAACCGCGAGATTGCGGTACTACGCTGGACTGCCGACGGTAAAACCGCCGGCGAAATCGCCAGCATCATGAAAATCACCGAGCGGACCGTCAATTTTCATATTAGCAATGCCGCGACGAAATTGAATGCGACCAACAAAACCTCGGCAGCCGTCAAAGCGGCGATGCTCGGTTTTTTATAAAAGCCACGCGGTCGAATCTGATTACCGAATTTCTGTGATCGCTGCGGAAAGGAACTTCGGACCTGTAAAGCGTCTTTCAGCG
The DNA here is from genome assembly GCF_001856095.1 of Methylomonas sp. LWB. Classification (NCBI taxonomy): domain Bacteria; kingdom Pseudomonadati; phylum Pseudomonadota; class Gammaproteobacteria; order Methylococcales; family Methylococcaceae; genus Methylomonas; species Methylomonas sp. LWB. The sequence goes on along the minus strand of NZ_MKMC01000012.1, from coordinate 172,550 downwards.
ATCGGGAACCCCTGAGCAAATAGACGGCGCGGTCCAGCTGGAAAATGACACTGATTTTCGCAAGCAATACAGGAGCACTGGACTAATTTCTAACGGTCGTCAATCCGCCCGGATTCCATCCACGCTTAGCCAAATCCAACCACCGTCACAAAGCGAAACCAAAGAGTACCTAGAATGATGCAGCTTGACGCCCAAGTCGCGAAGCGATACGGCACCCTGTTTACCGCCATATAAATAAATGCATGGGCATACCTGAGTACAACAAAAGCCCACGCAAGAGCGATTTGAACATTGTCAGCATTTTTCACAACAAGTATCAATAGACAAATAACATAAAATAGCGGCGGTACTTGCATTAGATTATTGAAAGTTCGAGCGGGACGCTCGAATCGATCATCAGCTGGGATGTCCGACTTGTAATCCGCAAAATATCCGAGAGATGCATATCCACGAATAACGGCAACATTGCGTGCGACGACCATAATCAGCCATACCAAAGCCGTCAGCGTAAAGAGCGCAGCCATGGGAGAAACAAGCAACTCCGGTCGTACAGAGTGATGTTCACCGGCTAATAGCCAGAATAACCAAGCTACGACCGAGCCGACAATGATGCAAGGAGCTGTGTAAATCCGCAGCAACGAGATATTGGTGGCAGTAGAATTTATTGGCGACATATACGATTTCCTTATGAACGTGGTTTGCGGAATAAGCCCTGGTTGATATACTTGCAATATGCAACTAATTATCCCATTTCAATTGCAAAACGCAAGTAAATAAGCCAGATGTCCGACTTGAAGCTCGAAAATAGATGCCCAATTGATTATGCCCTCGAAGTGTTCGGAGACCGATGGACGCTGCTCGTACTCCGCGATCTGATGCTAAGTGGCAAACGGCACTACCGAGAGCTGATGACGTCGAAAGAAGGAATCGCAACTAACATTCTGGCTTCGCGATTGAAGAAAATGGAAGCGGACGGACTCGTTATCCGCAGACACAAGCCCGAAGACAAACGCCAAGTGTTTTATGAACTAACGGACAAAGCACTAGATCTGGTCCCTGTGCTACTCGAAATTAGCCGCTGGAGCGTGATTTACGACAAACATACGGCAGCACCACCGGAACTCATGCGCCGCTATCAAGAAGAGCCGCAGCAGCTAATAGCAGATTTGCAGGAAGCGGCACGGGTCCGGCAAACCTGATCGTGTTTGCAACAAAAACGAAAATTTGGATGTGGCTTTCTACTCCTTTGCCAGATCAAAATTTTGTAAGGCATTTTTACAACGCCCATCCCCCGGAAATTTTGGACTGATCGCAGATACCAGTCATCAACAAGACCGGCAACAGCCGGAACAGCACGTCAATTCGACTCTTCATGCCGTTAAAACCTGCCACATCGACCGTTCGATTATGGGCACACAACCTCATGGTATTTCGTCTTTTGCATTCAGCGCCGAGACTCAAGTGGGTTCACTTGTGTCGAGGTGCATCATTTGCTCGCTCCACGTTCCGCTACCAGCTTGGCCCTGGAAGCTTGAGAGCTGTTCATGAATATGATAGCCCCGATGATGACAGTCGATGCACTCAGAATGCGCGGCGTGAGCGGTTCTTGCGCGAACCAGTTACCTAAAAACACCGCCACCAGCGGATTAACATAGGCATAGGTCGCAACCAGCGAAATCGGCGCATTCTGCAGCAACCAAGCATAAGATGCGAAACCGATCATCGAGCCAAACACTATCAGATACACCAAGGCCAGCCATGAGTCGGTCGATACCTGGGTAAGACTGAAGATGCTCCATTGTTCGCTTAGAACACTGACAACCAACAACGCAAATCCCCCGGCCAGCATTTCCGCGCCGGTTGTCATCAGCGCCGTCTTCGGCAAATCCGCGGTCTTGCTATAGATAGAACCAACGGCCCAAAGCAAACTGGCGAGCAATAGCGCCGCCACACCGGACATGTTTAACGGCATATCGTCCGAAAACACCGACGGACCGACCAGCAGGTAAATTCCGATAAAACCGATGACCAGGCCGATCAATACGCGTAGCGTCGGTCTGGCGCCGTTAGGTCTGAGTGCGTCGGCAATCACCAGAAACATAGGCACAGCACCGATGATCAGCGCGGCGACGCCGGACGGAACGGTTTGTTCGGCCCAACAGACCAAACCGTTGCCGCCGAGCAATAACAAAGTGCCGACAATGGCGGCCGAACGCCATTGCCGCAAAGTCGGTGCGGCATCACCGGCCAGACGCCGCCAAGCCAGCAAAATGACGCCGGAAACGACAAAACGCAATCCGGCCGACAAAAATGGCGGCAGCGTCTCGACCACGAAGCGGATCATCAAATAAGTCGATCCCCACACCAGATAAACGGCCAACAACGCGGCCCAAATCTTCGCATTCATTCTTCGAACGCCTGACTAATTTCAGTTTCTACTTGCGCCTCTGCTAGCCAAGGGCGTAAGGGCCAGGGCGAATAATTTTTGTTGCCGATGATTAAGGTTAGCGCCATGGACATCCTAATAGGTGGAAAACTGGTCAAACGTTATCGAAGCTTTGCTATGAAATTAGTTGCTGACTACTGCACTTTTCAGCAAAACCGGGCGTTGGGCCGCAACTATACCGCGCATTCGTCATAACAAATCGTCAGACAAACCGCTCCTTGCCGCAACAGGCTTTGCAAGACTTAAAGCTGCAACCTCGCCAATCGGTGCAGGCCTATCGTAGCCGGTGCGCCGAAGGTTTTGCGAAATTCGTGGCTGAAATGCGCGGAGTCGGTAAAGCCGGAGGCGTGTGCCGCTGTGGTAAAGTTTTGGCCGCGTATGATTTTACGAATCGCCTGGCGCATCCGGTTCCAGGCACGATAACGCCGGAACGGCACGCCGATTTGTTCGGTAAACAAGTGCTGAAAACGCGACGGCGACAGACCGGCTTGCCTGGCCCAGGTTGCCACCGGCGTCAGGTCGTCGGCGTGTTCGGATAAATAATCGACGACGCGGGTCAGGCGCGGATCGATGACGGCGGAGTGCGCGCGCCGCTTGGCGTAGCCCAATAAATCCAGCAGCGGTTCCGTCGTCCAGTCCGGCTTGTAGCGGTCTTCGTACAAGTCGCGCATGAAATGAATTTCGCCGCCGTTGCCGATTAAAGCGCCGTCGAGCGCCCGGCTATTGTTGATCAGCGGCTTGAAAGCATCAGCGCCGGCGACGGTAGGCTCGATATATAGTACGGTAATCGGCTCGCCGCCGACATCCAGTTCATGCAACACTCCGGCCGGAATTACGGCAGTGCGGCACCACAGCCAATCGCCGCAGTGGAGACGCAAGCGGAACTTGCCGTAGAGGCTAGCCAGAAATACCGGCGCGCCGTGCTGGTGGCTGGCGTTGTAGTACAAAGGACCGGTGAAATACGTACGGCCGTCGCGAATATCCCATAGTGCGTCGAACGGGTTATCGCAGAGTGCAGCACGTTTGTACGAGCGAGGTGTTTCCTTCATTGTTTACACTCCTGGTCGCTGTCAGTCACCGTTTTTAGGCGCAGTCTAGCCCAAAGCCGGTAGCGCGGACAATCTGCGTTCCGCCAGCGCTTATCCATAAACAATCCGACAAGGAAAACCATGACCGCACAAAACCCTGTCTCCACCGCCAATCTAATTTTGGTGAGCTTTGGCGGACTATATCTGCTTACAGCATTGGTCATCGCCTGGGTGCTGGGCGTCACCCTGTTTTTCCCGGACGGCGCCTTGGCCGGCCAATTGGTGGAACGCGACGACGTCATCCGCGCCCATGTCGATTATCTGATGATGGCGCAGTTTCTGTTGATCTTTTTCCTGGGCTTCCGCCAATATGCCATCGATCCTCCGTATTGGTTGATCGCGGCCTGTTGCTTTGGCGCATTTTTCAATCCGCTGGCGTTTTTGCTAAGAGGCCTGACACCCAAGGCCGGTGCGACAGTCCCGGTCGAACCGCACTTTCCGCTCCAGGCGGCACTGAGTTTTTCGTTGACCACGATCGGTTTTCTTGGGGCTATTGTGCTGATAGCGCGGGCGGCGTGAATGGCACATTTGGCGAGGAATTGAAACGCCGCTATCAACAGCCGAACCAAGCTGGCATGCAAAGGGCGGGATTCGCCGCGGCGAATCTACCCGCACGGATTTTATTGATCGGCAGCTTTAGGGGTCCGGTGTTGAGTTTCAAAAAAATCAAGCACTGCCAGTTTATCCTTTGATCGGCACTATGACCTCTGTTATGATACTCCCTATGATTAACGTGCTCCCAACCCTACTGGCTATTATTACCACCATTAAACCAATGGTGGGTTAGCACGTTTACTTTCTACTGCAACCCGCCCTGAGGCGGGTTTTTTATTGCCTGTCTCTTGGGAACTTACCCCACCAAGGAGATCGATATGGCATACCATCCGCTCAAACAAATAATCGAAGCTGCTGACAAAGCAATCACTGAAGAGGACTTCGATTCATTGATGGCTTTCTACGCAGACGATGCAACGCTTGTCATCAAGCCAGGCTTGGTTGCAACAGGCAAGGAACAAATCCATAAGGCGTTCCTCGCAATTGCCGAATATTTCAATCATAGCCTTGTGGTCAAACAAGGCGCGATGCACGTCATTCAGGGTGGGAATACGGCTCTAGTGATTATGGAAACCGTTCTGGAAACGACAGATAACAGCGGTGTGACGAGTTGCATCTCACGACGCGCCACCTATATATTCCGGGAGGACCCTGCCGGCATGTGGCTTTGTGTTATCGATAATTCCTATGGCACTGACTTACTAGGAGCCATGTAAAATGTCAAAATTACTGCCAACACTGCATTTGCTCTGCGGAAAAATCGCCTCTGGCAAATCGACATTGGCTAGGGAACTGGCCAAGACTCCGGACACGGTGATCCTCAGCGAGGACACTTGGCTTGCACATCTTTATCCAGAAGGCATCAAGACTGTGACGGACTATGTTCGGTGTGCTTCGAATTTACGTGGCGCGATCGGGCCGCATGTGACCGATTTACTTCGTATAGGTGTATCTGTGGTATTGGATTTTCCAGCCAACACCATCGCAAACCGAAAATGGATGAGATATCTTATCGACAGAGTCGAATCGGCGCATGTACTGCATTTTCTTGATGTGTCGGACGACAAATGCTTGACACGTTTACGTGCGAGAAACAGGTCTGACACTCACGCTTTTGTAGTGACTGATACCGAATTTGACCTAATCACGAGTTACTTCGTAGCCCCTCAGCAGGAAGAGGGTTTCAACATTATTCGATATTAGGTGTTCTGAATCAGTCTAAATGATGTATCACTGCCGTGTCCGTTTTGATTTTGCGTTTTTTAGGTTGGGCTCGCCGCGCGGCATCGTACGAGCGCCGCGCCCAGAGTTCGGCCTGCTCGCGGTCTTCCATAAACTCGGCCGGCGCTTGGTAATAGGACATTTTCGCCATCTTACCTTCCCGCTGATATTCGAATGGCGCAAGCCCCTGTTCCTCGAAAAACCTGACATTTTCAGCATCCGCCTTGAGATAAAGGGTCTCGTCGGCCACCAGGGCAAACATCAAGCCATCGTGGTAGACGCCATAGCCCCCGAACATCTTGCGGATCTGAATGCTGCCGAACAGTTCGAACACTTCAGGCAGATAGGCGATAAATTCACTCACCGGAAGGCCTCTTGATAAATGATTGCAAGATTGGGAACACTGATAAAACTCGTTTTGACTGGCAGTCGCCGGTAATGGCAAAGCTTACGCGATGATAAAACGTCCATGCGTGTGAAAGTGTTGAAGAATGCCAAATGCTTGGGAGACCTAAAGGTTTTGCTCATTTCTTCCGCAATAAATACCCGGAATAGGCGACAAACTCTTGTCCATTGATCGTCTCCAGCCGAACGGTTTCCTGCATGCCGCGCCCCAGCCCGAGAATAACGGCGGCATTTTCCGATACCGGTGCAATGGGGAAAGTCAGATTATTCATGTCGAATGTGGGAATGGAATACTCCAGCATCAAAAAACCGTCCCGTTCGCGTAGCGCGCATTTTTCCGGGACCATCGCCTCGCCTTCGGCAAGATTCACAATCTCGTATTCGCCCAGACGGTTACGCATGGAGGGAGGAATCGCTACGGGTTGAATTTTTTCGCCCAACACAAAGGTTTGGCCTTGCCAATGGGCCAGCGCCAGATCATGTCCGTCGACCTGGCGCACAGAAACGCCGGCTTCGGACAGTTTCTTGGGTTGTAGCGGTATCAAGCCCAACAGCTTGTAGCGGATACCGAATTTGCCGTCGTCCCTGCCGACCAAATCCATGCTGCTGCCGTTCAGTTCGGTGGCCAGGGTGTCGCCGTCCGCGGTTAGCTTGATGTAGCCGAGCGCGGTTGCGTATTGTCCGGCTGCCAATTGCTGTTCTTGCAGAGTTAAGCCACGGGTGTCTATCACGGGTGTTTCGGCGTCCTCCGGCAGCGGCTGGCCGGTTTTTATCGCAATCGCCAGTTTTAGCGCCTTATCGGTGACTTTGTCGATCAAGTCGCCGGTGGGCGGGGAGTTAGCCAGCACGACCACGCCCAGCTTGTGTTCCGGCGCCACGGTCAGCAGGCTACGGTGAAACAGCGTGGCTCCGCCGTGTGCGGCCACTTCGCCGATATCTGGCTTGTTGGTCAAGAACCAGCCCAAACCGGTTTTGGTGCCTACATCCAGCGCCACGTCCTGGTTTTGCTGGCGCAGCATTTCATGCAGGGTTTCTGGCTTGAGGATTTGCCGGCCATTCGCATTGCCGTCCGCCAAGACCATGGCGATAAAACGACTCAAATCCAATACATTGGCGTTCAATCCGCCGGCCGGCATATCGCGCAGGGCCACTTCGGTCTTTTCCTGATCATTCTTATAGGCTTTCGAGGCCAGTTTTCCCTCGATGCCGAGCGAAAATGCCGCATTCGTCATACCGAGCGGTTTTAACAGCTGCCGGTCGGCATAACTGCTGAAATCCTGGCCGGTAAGCCGTTCCAGCATCGTCCCTAATAAGGTAATGCCCAGATTCGAATAGGCAAAGATGCGATTGGGAGGATAGGCGGCGTACTCGTCTTTCAGCGGGTCGACAAGCTGACTGAACGGTACGGGATTCTTAGTCCACATGCCATTGCCTCTATCGCCCGGCAAACCGGAATGATGGGTCATGATGTTACGCGGAGTTATCGGTCCGGCATCAGGAAAACGGCTTTTGATGGCGAAATTCGGCAGATAAGTTTGCAACGGCCGATCGATATCCAGTTTGCTTTGCTCCGCCAGTTGCATCACTAAAGTATCGGTAAAGAGCTTGGAGATGGAGCCGGTTCGATAAACCGTTTCCGGTGTCGCGGCAATCTGCCTGGCTTGATCGGCATAGCCGAAACCTTGCGACCAGACGATCTGCTGATCATCCACCACGGCGATGCTCAAGCCTTCCACATCCTGTTCGGACATTTCCTGCTCGATCAGCCAGGAAAGATGGGCCTTGAGGTAACTGTAATCGCCGCGTTGCACGGCATCCGCTTTTAGCGGCGGCGAACCCGCGCAACCGCTGAGCAAAAGCAATATCGCGCTTAGATAAATAAAATAGCTTTTCATCTGTTCCTTGAAGGGGTAATCATCGAGTTGTTGGCCGGCAAGATTTCAAACCCAAGCGGTAGAGGCTTTTTGGGCTTTAATCATGGCGGTTTTGGGTGGATGGATAGTATTAGGCGAGCCAATTACAGTCAAACGTTTTAACAGTGCGGCTTTTGGTCTGCGCGAAGGCAGACTCTGCCAGTAATGAGTTCGGAACGATCATGCCCCTACCGGAAACGCCGTCTTATCGATCACTCGCCGCAACACGAAGCTGGTATGTACCCCGCTGACGCCGGGAATGCCGGTGATGCGTTTCAACAGCAATTCCTGGTAGGCGTCCAAGTCCTTGACCATAACTTTGAGCTGATAATCGGCGGTCTGGCCGGTGATCAACAGGCATTCCATCACTTCCGGAATGCCGGCAATCGCCGCTTCGAAGGTGCTGAAACGTTCCGGCGTGTGTTGGTCCATCGAAATGTGGATCAAGGCCATCAGCGTCAATCCCAAGGCTTTAGCATCCAGCAGCGCCCGATAGCCGACGATCAAGCCGCCCTCCTCCAACGCTCTCACCCGCCGCAGGCAAGGCGACGGCGACAGGCCGATGCGATCGGCCAGTTCCTGATTGCTGATGCGGCCGTCGGCTTGCAGGATGGTCAAGATTTGACTGTCGTATCGATCCAGTTCCATAAAATGCCTGTTATCCACTCATTAAAACAATTAAATAAAATATATTCCAATAATACGGCAATGTTCTATCAATAATTAGTATTTTAGAGGGCATAAACGCAATCGCCTAGCGGACGGTTTGGCTTATCTTATCGGCATCCCATTTACCGAGAGTAAGCAGCCATGTTGACCGATCCTTCCCGCAAATACCGCCCATTCCCACCGGTGGCGCTTGCCAACCGACAATGGCCAAACCGCACGATTACTCAAGCACCTATCTGGATGAGCACCGATTTACGCGACGGCAACCAGGCCTTGTTCGAACCGATGAACGCCGAACGCAAACTGCGCCTGTTCCAAACCTTATGCGGCATCGGTTTCAAGGAAATCGAAGTGGCGTTTCCGTCGGCCTCGCAAACCGACTTCGATTTCGTGCGCCGCTTGATAGACGGCGCGTTGATACCCAGCGACGTGACCATCGAAGTGCTCAGCCACGCCCGCGAGCCGCTGTTGCGCCGCACTGTAGAAGCCTTGCACGGTGCGCGCTCGGCCATCGTCCATATCGTCAACGCGACCTCCCCAGCGTTTCGCGAACTGGTATTGGGCATGAGCCGGACCGATGTATTGGCGATGGCTGTCGATGCGGTACGGCTGGTCAAACAATTGACCGCCGACCAGCCGGAAACCCGATGGCGCTTGCAATACAGCCTGGAAACCTTCACCGCCACCGAGCCGGATTTTGCCGTCGAGGTTTGCGATGCGGTCAGCGACGCCTGGGGCGCGACGCCGGACAACAAGATCATCCTGAATTTGCCGTCGTCGGTGGAAACGGCGACGCCGAACGTCTACGCCGACCAGATCGAATGGATGCATAGTCATATCGCCCGCCGCGACAGCGTCATTCTCAGCGTGCATCCGCACAACGACCGCGGCACGGCGGTAGCCGCCGCCGAACTGGCGTTGATGGCCGGCGCCGAGCGCGTCGAGGGTTGTTTGTTCGGCAACGGCGAACGCACCGGCAACGTGGATTTGGTAACGCTGGCGTTGAATCTGTATACCCAGGGCGTAGCGCCGGGCTTGGATTTTTCCGACATCAATGCAGTAGTAGGCGATTTCGAAGCTTGCACCGGTTTGGCCGTGCCGCCGCGCCAACCCTATGCCGGCGAGTTGGTGTTCACCGCGTTTTCCGGCTCGCACCAGGATGCGATCAAGAAAGGCTTTGCCGCGCGGCAGCCTGATACTGTCTGGAATGTGCCCTATCTGCCGTTCGATCCGGCTGATGTCGGCCGCGGTTACGACGCGGTGATCCGCATCAACAGCCAGTCCGGCAAGGGCGGCATCACCCATTTGCTGGAAAGCCATTATGGTCTGGTACTGCCGCGCCGTTTGCAGGTGGAGTTTTCGCAAGTGGTGCAACGCCATGCCGACCGCCAAGGCGGCGAAATCGGCGCGGTACGGCTGTGGCAGCTATTTGCCCAGACTTATCTCGATGTGGCAGGGCCGTTGCGTTACCTCGGCCATAAATTGTACGAGCATGCGCAAGGACAAGGCATACAACTGCAAATCGAATGGGACGGTGAACCGCGCGATTTAACCGGCGTGGGTAACGGGCCGATAGCCGCGGCCGTCCAGGCTTTGAGCTCGCTCGGCACAGTCACAGTGTGCAGCTACGAGGAACGCTCGACCGGCAGCGGCGGCGATGCCCAGGCCTGCGCCTTTGTCGAACTGGCGGCTTCGAACGGCCAAACCGCTTATGGCGTCGGCATGGACGGCAACATCGTCAGCGCATCGATCAAGGCAATGCTCAGCGGCTGCAATCGTCTGGCCAACGATACCGGCATTCTGCAACACCGCGCCATTGAAAACGGCGGGTTTAAGTCAGACAACGCGCCAGCCGCAAACCTTATAACGTGAAACAGGAGACAACATTGAATGCTTACCGCTGGAATGCCCAGGATTATGCCCAAAACTCGCAAGCCCAACAGCAATGGGCTAAAGAACTGATAGCACTGTTGCAGCTAAGCGGCCACGAAACCGTACTGGACTTGGGTTGCGGCGACGGCAAAGTCACGGCGGAGATCGCCGGAATCGTCGATCGCGGCGCGGTGGTCGGCATCGATAACTCGGCAGCTATGATAGCGCTGGCCAAACGCCAATACCCGGAACAGCAACATCCCAACCTGTCGTTCCGGGTCATGGATGCCGGGAGTTTGAGCTTTACCGAGTGTTTTGACGTGGTTTTCTCCAACGCGGTGCTGCACTGGGTCAAGCAGCATCAACCGGTGATTGACGGCTTATACCGAAGCCTGAAAAGCGGCGGCAAAATCCTGCTGCGCATGGGCGGAAGAGGCGATGCAGCCGGCATGCGGGCGACGATTGACCGGGTCAAGGATACCGCTCCATGGTCGCAGTATTTTATCGGCTTCGAGTTTCCGTATACCTTTCCAGGGGTCGATGAATACCGGGTGATGCTGGAAGTCGCCGGATTTACCGTCAAACGGCTCGAACTCGTCGCCAAGGATATGACCCACGACGGCCTGGAGGGTCTAGCGAGCTGGATTCGAACCACCTGGCTGCCTTACACGCAACGGCTTCCGGTAGACCTTAGAGAATCGTTTATCGAAGCGGTTTGTTCGAGTTATCTGGATCAAGTGCCTTTGAGCGTGGATGGCAAAGCCCATGTGGCGATGGTCTTGTTGGAGGTTGAGGCGGTGAAATCGGCTAATCTGAAGCCCGCGTAGTAGGGAATAGCGAAACGCATTCGGGCGAATGGAAGACTTTCATTTTTGCGAATGCACTTCGCAATTCGCGCGGCCTTCATACTCAAGTGCTTACCTGATTGTGTCAGTACGGCCAAAAACGGTCTTATGACTAAGCAAACTCAATTACCGCTAACTATTCGTTTGCTGTCATATGATCTGCCCCCAATTGACGGATACAAGCGATAACGTAATGCATCCAGAGTCTACAAGAGGCTCCGCTGCCCTCCCTTGTTAAAGCGTTGCGTAAGTATTTACTCAAGGTTGTTCGAAGGCTTGCAGGCCAAAAGGAAAGCTGGATATTGGAAGGTCATTTGATGTCGGCCATATCTATGTCCTGATTTCGATCCTTCCCAAATATGCAGTGTTTCAGGTTATTGAGTGCGTTAAAGGGACTGTGTGCGATTCAATTAGCCTCGGTTTATGGTGAAAAGAAACGAGCTTTATCGATCAGTATTTTTTAAGGGCGCTCAGCTGTTTTGTGCCGACCGTGGGGTGGGATGAAACAATGGTTCGAGACTACATCCGACATTAAGAAGGAAAATCAGCGAATTGAACAAATAACTTTTGGTAATAAGTTGTTGCCTATTTGCCGCAAGCATTCACCTGCTGCGTTAGCGATCCCAATTGCCGCTTTGAACTGTTCACAATATAGACTCTCGGCTTTGCTGGGGGATGTTTACGTCACTTGTTGGCATAACACTACCCCCTTGGCGGTTTTTCAGGCATACGCTGCGAGGCCTTGAGAGTGATGCGCTAGCGAGCGTTGGCCGAGTAGCCCCGGAAGCCCCTGGGCCGGGCGGTTTCTCGAACAGAGAAACTGCAATGCTCCCCGACCGGGAGTTACCTGCAGAGATGTAAGTACTTGGCGGGAGCAGGAACGGAAGCCGCGAGTCATTTGTGAGTTAGCCGCTTCGCCGGCGCGCGAGTGAGGACGGCTGGGCCGCCGAAGGCCATCACAGTGACGGTGGAGGCGCGATCGGAGCCCAAGGATGCGCGACGATCTTTACGGCCGGAAGCCGGCACTCGCTTACCCAAAAACCTCTTGACTAGGGTTAATGGTAGTAACCAATTGAAATTTATATAGTTTCTGTCGATGATTGTTTCATGATTGATTTGTTCCGCTAATGTTTTTGCTAGGAATGATCATTATCATATATCCCTGTCCTGGAAGTAGCAAGTCATTTGCTCTCGCTAATTGCCAACGGGTATAGCCGTGGCCATCATTTGAATAGACATTGGGAGGAGAAACGCCAAATCCTGTCTTCTTAAAATACATACGATATCCAGGGGAAATTTGCGCCTTTATGACGGCTCCCCCTGAAATATATCTACTTATTGTTGCAACAATATACGGTTCTTCGTCCAAGCTTTGAGTGAATTTAAGCACTCTTTCAAGTTTGACAGTCCTACTATCAGTCTGATTCAAACTTTTGGCAAAATTCTTGAGTTCAATATCTATCTTTCGTAATTTTGGATTTAAGGAATCGGCGCTCAATAACTGGCTGACATCTTGCATTTCATCATTGATAAATAAGCTAACCAAGTCGCAACTGCCACCAACTTCAAGAGCTTGCGTAAAAATTGGATTTTCATGACACGGTGATAATGCGAGTTTTGCAGTTAAAGAGTTTGTGCAAGAAGCAGTGTTATCGACAACTTCAATATCGTAAGTTATCGAAAGATCTTCAAAATGGTACTGTAATTCATTACTAAAGAACTGGTTTTTTATCGTGATGGCTGCTTGGTAGTGGTTTGAAAATAGTACTTCCTTTAACAGCGAGTCTGCCAGTAACTCCCAACGGTCGGTTATTTTTTCATGCGGAAGATTTTCGGGGCGATAAAATACATCAAATACATGCTGTTGAAATAAGTCAGTGAATTGTGCTGACTTCATTATGACGGCAAAAACCCCTGCTCCCAAAACTGCAGCGCCAATTTTCAAGATAGCTTCTCCTGTGCCCTTAGGGGCATAGTGCCAACTGTCGATGATGTCTCCAAATAAAGAGCCTGTGAGAATCAAAACGATCCCCAACCAGAACAATACTGATGCAGCATTCTTCTTAAGGCTGACCAGAATAGTAGCCATCAGAAACTGGTACGCTTTTTTAAACATGCAACCTCCTTTCGGGATAATCGCCACTAACTTTTTTAACGAACACTCAGGAGCAGGTCTTGCAATCACATAAAAAGGGCCATAGGCTAGGTGGGGCAACGCGAAACCCAGCAGATGCTTTGTAGGCTGGGTTTCATTATCATTCAACTTAGCCTATTACTGCAAACCCAACTTCCGCTTATTATCAATTTGCAGACACTTCCAAAACTAGAGTGAATGTCGCTTGTGGGTCGGTTTTACTCAATCACCACCATTGTGAAATTAGGCCATTCTACGCGATTAGCGTTTTACCTACTCACGCAGTCCGTACTGGCGGCGGAAAATTTCAAAGCACTCAATACTGCGTCCCATCCTTATGGGCAAACCGAAAGGTATTATCGACAAACGCCGCCTGCAAATCGTCATCGGGGTAGACGACTTGATCTCCCGCAGTGCGGTCGCCGATTTCCAGATAGACGACGTCGCTCTCTGTTTCGTTGACCAACCGGTGGGCATCTCCGCTGCCGGCTTTGAAGCCGGCGCACATGCCGGGTGACAACGGTGTCGGGCCTGCGTCGGTGTACAAGGTAGGGCAACCTTGCAAGATGTAGATGAACTCGTCCTGTTTGGCATGGGCATGGCGCAACGCGGAAATCGCGCCGGGTTCCAACTTGGTCAGATTGACACCGAAGTTTTGCAGGCCGAACAAATCGCCTAACGCCCGCTTTTCCCGACCTTCCAGCCGGGCGCCATGCACGTCCAAAATGGCTTGCGGATACAACGATTTTCTTGCGCGCGGCGTCACTTGATCCGCCACGGCAGCAATTGGGAACGCTGATTCAGTCATTGGGAATGATCCTAAGATTTAAAAGTGCAAGATTAGTCGACAAACGGCGCACAGATAAAATCGATGGCGCCGTAGTCGCAACCGCACTGGCTCAACAGCGCGGTGATTTGGCCACGATGGTGGGTCTTGTGGATTAACAAGGTAGTCAGCATAGTGGCCACGGCCAACACTTTATCTTGCCCGGTGGACAGACTGCGGAAGGCGATGCGCCTTTGTAAATCGTCGGTTTGCAAACCTTGAATCCAATCCAGCAAAACTTGGTCGCAATCGGCTTGCGCTGCCCGCAGTTCGTCGAAATCGGCGTAAAGCTCCAAGTCCAGGCGTTGGTATGGCACCGGTTGATCTTGTAAGCGAGCCAGCCAGACGCGATCGCCCAGCAGCAAATGGTTCCAGGTGCCGTGGATGGAATGAAAAAATACGCCCCTATCCTGTTTGCGCTCGTCGTCTGTCAAGTTGGCACAAGCGTCGTACAGACGTTGATTCACCCATTGGCTGTAACGCGCCTGCAACTGCAAATTTTCCAACAAATTCATAAGATGCCTCCGCACTCTTGGTCTATGGTCCGCCGAAATGCCTGTTGCAAGCTTTGGAATACAGGTCCTGGGCAGCTAGGCAATGATCGGCAGTCGATACTGGCGACCGGAATCAGTTCCGCGCCGGTGCCGGTCAAGAAACATTCGTCGGCGGCGTACAGGTCGTACACGCCCAACGGCTGCTCCCTGATTTCGATGCCGTGATCCAGCGCCAACTGTAGCACCAATTCGCGGGTGATGCCTTCCAACGCGCCCTCGCTGCAAGGCGGCGTCAGCAAGCGGCCATTGCGCACGATGAATACGTTGTCGGCGGTGCCCTCCGCGACCCGGCCTTGGGCGTTGAGCAGTATCGCCTCGTCGGCGCCGGCATGATTGGCCTCGATTTTGGCGAGAATGTGGTTCAAATAATTCAGGCTTTTGATGCGCGGATCCAGGCCGTCGGCCGTCAAGCGGCGTATCGAGGACACGATTAGCCTCGCACCGGCCTGTTGTTCGTCAAGGGCTATCATCGTCAATTGGTCGGAGATGGCGATGACGTTGGGCTGAGAACAGCTTTTGGGATTCAAGCCCAGCGCTCCGGCGCCGCGCGTAACCATCAGGCGGATATAGCCGTCGTCGTCGGCAAACGCTTCGATCAGCCGTTCGATGACAGCCGTCAATTCTTCGACAGAGAGTGGTATTGCCAGCGCAATCGCCCGCGCCGACAGCTGTAGCCGCTGCAAATGCCGTTGCAGACGGAAGGCACGGCGCTTGTAAAAGCGTATGCCTTCGAACACGCCGTCGCCGTAAAGCAGTCCGTGGTCGTTGACCGGAATGAAAGCTTGTTCGGCTGGCTTCAGTTCACCGTTCAACCAACACATTGAGAGGGATTTCATCGATTTCTCCTGAAAAATAGATTTTGTTTTTACGATTTTCGGCTGATCACAACACAAGCCAGAACCGCCAACGCGGTTGCCAATTGTTCAATCTCGACACTTTCACCGATCAACCCCGAACCGGCTGCCATGCTTAGAAACGGCTGCAGCAATTGCAGTTGGCCGATCCGCGCGGTACCACCCAGCGCCAAACCGCGATACCAGGCAAAAAAAGCCAGATACATGCTGACCACGCTGACGTAGGCAAAGCCTAACAAGCTAGGCCAGCTGACCAGCTCGAAGCGTGGCGGCGCGGTTTGCACCACCCACGGCAGCAACAGCGGTGCACTTATCAATAAGGCCCAGCTGATGGTTTGCCAAGCGCCTAGCTGTTTCGCCAGCCTCGCGCCTTCGGCATAACCGTAGGCGACGCAGGCAATGGCCGCCAGTAAATACAGATCCGCTTGCTGCAGCCCTGCCGAACCGGACGGATAGACGAAGACCAGGATGGCCGTACTACCCAATGCCGTTGCCAGCCAGAATCGCCATGCCGGCCGCTCGCCCGATAACAGCACGCCGAAACCGGCGGTCAACAACGGTGTCAAGCCGACCACCACGGCACTATGCACCGCCGAAACTTGTTGCAAGGCCAATGCCGACAGTAGCGGAAAGCCAATCACCACACCGCCGGCGGTTGCGGCCAACCTCAGCCATTGACTACCTTTGGGCAAGCGGCCACCCCACCACCACAACGCCAATGCCGCCAGCAATGAAGCGGCGACCGCTCGGCCAAGGCCGACGAATACCGGATCGAGTTCCGCCACCGCCAGCCGGGTCGCCGGCAAGGTCAGGCTGAACCCGAGAATGCCGGCGCAGCCGAACCAATAACCGCGCGTCAGCTCGGAAGGTTGGGGAAGTGTCGTAGGGTTTCGGCCGCCAACGGCAAACTTGGCGCGGTTCAACAAGCGGAATTTCATAGTCTTGCCCTGTTTGATTGGAGGGGCTACTTTAGACTAAGATCAGACTATCGATACAGATGCAAATTCTGTAAATTACATCGATACAATTTTGACTGATGATGAATTGTATCGATACCTAAACGCCGGAACTGTATTGCAACTGCCATGAATCTTCGTTACGAAAACCTCGCCGAACATTTGCTCAACGCCATCGCGCAGAATCTGTACCGACCAGGGGAACGCCTGCCCAGCGTTCGTCAGCTCAGTCAGCAACATCAGGTCAGCACCGCAACGGCGGTCAGCGCATTGCGGCTTTTGGAGGACCAGGGCCATCTCGAAGCCCGCCAGCGCTCGGGTTATTACGTCAGGCCGCGTCCGCGCTGTTCGCTGCAGGAACCGGCGATTTCCGCCCCGCCGCGGGAACCGACGCTGGTGACGGGTCAGGAACTGGTATTGCGTCTGGTCAAGGCCGCCAACGATCCGAGAATCGTACAATTGGGCGCGGCGGTGCCGGCGGCGGCGTTTCTGCCGACGCAAAAAATGGCGCAAATCTCGGCCAGCGTGGCCCGCCGATACGGCCAACGCATCGCCAATTACGAATTCCCGCCGGGTGCGCCGGAATTGCGCCGGCAAATCGCTCGACGGATGTCGGAACAGGGTTGCCCGGTCGATCCCAACGACATCCTGATCACCAACGGTTGCCAGGAAGCAATGTCGCTGGCCTTGAGAACGGTTACCAAGCCGGGCGACATCGTCGCCGTCGAATCGCCGACCTTTTACGGACTGTTGCAAGTCATCGAATCGTTGTCGCTACGCGCGATCGAAATTCCGACTCATCCACGCGACGGCATCGCGCTGGACGCGCTGCAACTGGCCTGCGAGCAATGGCCGATCAAGGCCTGCATCGCGGTGCCCAACTACAGCAATCCCTTGGGTTATTGCATGAGCGACGAACGTAAACGCGCGCTGGTGGAGTTGGTCAACCGCTACCGGATCGCGTTGATCGAGGACGACATTTACGGCGATCTTGGGTTCGGCGTTCAGCGCCCGTCGATGGCGAAAAGCTGGGACAGCGAGGGACGAGTGTTGTATTGCTCGTCGTTTTCCAAATCCTTGTGTCCCGGTTTACGGGTGGGTTGGCTGGTGGCGGGGCCATACCTGGAACAAACCGAATATTTGAAATACGTCGGCAATCTGGCGACGCCGACCCACGCGCAATTGACAGTCGCGGAAATGCTGACCAAGGGCGGCTACGAACGCCATCTACGTCAGGCGCGCAATCAATACCGGCAAGCTGTGGACAGAATGACGGCGGCCATCGGCGCTTATTTTCCGCCGGGCACCCGCGTTACCCAGCCGGAGGGCGGCTTCGTGATCTGGGTGGAACTTCCGGAAAGTGTCGATGCGACGGCGCTGAGCCGGCGAGCGTTACAGCAAGGCATCAGCATCGCGCCCGGCCCAATGTTCTCGGCGACGCAAAAATACCGCAATTTCATCCGTCTCAACTGTGCTGTCGATTGGGACGAGCGGGTCAATCAAGCGTTGGTCAGGTTGGGGCAAATGGTCGGCGATAAATAGTCCGTATTGTAATTCCCAAATGCCCTGAGTCATCCAAAATCAAGCCTTCGAGTCAACATAGCTCAGCTAGCCAACGAGCGGTTTTATCAAATTGAAGTAACACCTCATTGTCGATTTTGGTCAAGACCTAGAAGCCATTCAAGGCTTTGTGTCGCTATTGACTATATAGCGCCATTTAATTTGTCACTAAACTAAAAGTCGCGCCATAAAAATGCTCTTGGTGGTACACATAATCCTCAGCCACCATCTGCACACCCAAGTCACATTCCTTCCGTTCATAAGATCAAGTAAAAAAGCAAGGCCAAACTCAGAGGATCGGCGAAAAACAGCTTAAAGAGAGGTTTTTCGAACATATAGAATTTCTGGCAACGTCGTAAACTCGCTTCAAGACCATAACGGTGAGCTCGCGATGTTAATTATTCATATAAAAAAACAGAGGGTTAAGCACCCTGGGGTTTCAATCCAAAACCCTATTAAGCATCTCTGGATTGGATTGTTCAGTGGCCTTTGCATCATCAGCCAACCCATGGAATCAATGGCTGCTGATTCCATTCAAGCGAATGGCAACAGCCAACAGTCCCTGGCATCAAACACTAAATTACAAAACACGCAGTGGGGACAAGTTGCCCGTAGATATCGCATTGATCCCTATATTCTGTATGCCGTTGCGCTCATGGAGTCGCGAAAAAACGGTGAACAGAATCGTGTCATGCCCTGGCCCTGGGCCATCAATAACGCTGGCAACTCCTTTATTCCTAACAGTCAGCAGGAGGCAGAAGCTTTGCTCAATCAAATGCTGGATCAAGGCAAACGCAATATCGACGTCGGCATCATGCAAGTGAATCTGCGATGGCATGGCCACCGCGTTGCGAAACCCGAGCTACTCTTGATCCCGAGCACCAATCTCGAAATCGGTGCGAGTGTACTCTCAGTGGCTATCCAATCGGTACCTGGCAATCTCGCTCATGGCATAGGGCGATATTACAGTTGGAAGAACGAGCCGGCAGCCATCCAGTACGGGCAAAAAGTGATTGCCTTGGCCGATCAAATCCGAGCGATTCTTTAGCCAATAGAGGATTCCAGAATGGATGAGAATCTCTACAAACTGAATATCGACTACCTCATCGTCGCTCAATCCTTAATTTTTTCCGAAAGCGAACAGAAAGCCATGTTCTGCCTGGGTTTAACGGCAGACGCGGTTTCATTGCTCAGAAAGATGCCGCTCGAACAGTTGAAGCTCCTGGCTCGAAGCGATTGCCTGACCTTTATTCCCCGATTCAATCCCCACAAATGGAGCGAATTCCTAAACATCCAAAAACCCGAAGCCCCGAATGTACTCGACGCACGGGCCATTGAGCTCCTGATGCTTTTGTCCACCCACCCTCCCGAGTCATGAGCAACCATTGCGCCTATGCTACTCGGCTTAAAGATCAGTATTGGGCCTATCAATTACTGAAGCGAAAGCTTCGTACGGTATTGGCATGCCGGGTCATAAAAACCCTTCGCCCTAAAGAATTGTGTAACCTTTATTTTTCATTGCACCGAGAAAGCCCGGTATCGGGTCTAGTCCCCTGCATTACGGCGATACCGCAAGCACGCGAATCGTTTCTGTATATGGCCCTATTTGCTTCGATCTATCGATGCGCTTGTCGGGGCGACATCAGAGCGGAAATAGACCTGAACGCCATTGTCTTTGCTTGGGATTATTTTTGTACCCTCTATCCAAACCATATTCAGGAACGCCGACCGTTTGGCCGCATACGGCCTGCAAATTTCGATGAAGCTTGGATTATCACTGAAGCCTTGAAAGATGGACTCGCTGAACTACCTTACTGCACGACCTGCCATACGCCCTATCTGGTCATTCATGGCTGTAAATACCAACAGGTCTGTCAAATGTGCGTGCTAAACCAAATGCATAGATCCAGATACATCATTGACTAATTGATTCTTTCCAAAAATCTTGGGATAGTAGCCACTAGAACATAGGATCAGCCGAATATTCGAAGTGGAGTCCAACAATGGCGACATTTTCTTCCCGATTAAGCCCAAAAGATACCCGAAAACCCTCAGTCTTTGCTGGACATCATGCTACGGTGATTTGCAACGAATGCAACCGATCCATGGTGCCGAGAGTGGTCGTTTACTATGGCCGACCAGTCAAGTCAGTTTGCCCTTTCTGCGGTGCAACGTTTACGCGGTTTCCGAGCGGATTGCAGAAGTTTTTGCAGCGTTTTCATACCCGCACATTAACTATAAAACACTTTCGATTTTTTAGCTTGGCAGCTGGATTTTTTGGATTAACATTCATGGGCAGTTCAAAAGGTATGCTGCCTGAAACACTTTCTACATTTGCCCTATTTGGTTTCGTTACTTTTACTGCTCTAGCATTAGCAGAATTGGTTTTTCAGTGTATTGAACAATTGGCAAATCGTCTTTCCCATGAAAGTAATTACTATTGGGCTACCTTAGTGTTTGTAGCTTGGGTACTAGGGAGTATTAACAATGAATTTACCGTACCAATTATCATGCTCTCATTTGCCATTATTCTGCGAGGGCTTATTGTTGGTTTTGGACAAATTATTAGCAACAAATAATTCATGATTCTTAATAATTAATCAGTCCTCTAGCTCGATTAAAACTACTAATCTGATCTATAAGATCCATGCGGTTTTGGCCGGCTGCACTCATCAATAACTTTGAAATATTGTTGCCATCAATATCTCCTTCATCTTTGATCAATTGTTGTTTTGCTGCGGCCAAATTTCCGCTATATCCTCCACCAACTGATATTCCAGCGAAAGCTTCAAACATTGCTGCTCGGTAATATGCTTTTTGACTTGGCGTTAATTTGTCACCGATTTCATTGATTCTTTGGTCTGCCCAAGCCTGGGTAGTTTGAATAAAACCGGAGTAAGATTTAGAGGCACCGTATTTTACTGAATCCCAAAAGCTTGCTCCGTTCGAATAAGCTTCCGTAGCATTTGAAGTAAATTCTTTAATGCTTTCAGCACCAGAAGAACCCACGGCTTCGATATTTTTGGCGGTATTGTAAATACTCCCACCCAGATAATCGTATGTTGCCTCTGCCGCAGAAGGCGTGTCATTGGCCGCAGTTGCAATCGATTTCCTAAAGTGCTCCGCTTTGACATTCGCCAATTGACCGAAGCCTTCTCTTGAATTTTGTTCACGCTCAGCTAAGTTACGATCGTGCTGTGCTTCGACACGGGCTTCGCCACCGGCAATTTTTCCTGTTGCTGAATGAATCTTTGCCTGTGCACGCTGACCCAATGATTCGGTTTCAGCGCGTGGGTCTTTGAGATTGGCCTGTTCGACGGCGGCTTGAACCCTGCCAGCTTCCGGTGCATGGGCTTTCAGGGATTCATTCCGGCTAGCATCCCAGGTTTGATCCGCTTGCGGCGCATTAAACGCATCGCCGAGCAGTTGGTAACCCGAGATTTGCGCCTGGTGCGATTGTTGATCATCCAGTGTGCGGTAACTGGGTGACGAGAAGCCGGTCAATAACGACATACCAGCGGCGGCATAGGCCTGATCGGCATCGCTGATCCAACCCGCTGCTTTCCATTGCGAGGCTAGCCGTTGCGTATCTCCGCGCAAGCCGTATTGATCCAGCGTGCGATCCAGGCGTTCCATCAAGCCAGGGTCATGGGCGATTTTGTAACCCGTTTCTGCGGCACCGAAGCTAGCTTGTGTCCCGAAGCGTTGCTGAGCCGATAAAAATTGTTGATAGGATTCACTGGCGGATACTGCATCGGTTGCGCTGTGTTGCAACGAAGACAGCGATTGATTTTGCAGTCCCATTGAGGCAACGTTTCGGGTGCCGGTTTGCGCATCCAGTGCCAGGCTTTTAGCTAAACCGGCCTGATAGCCCTGACTGTCATTGACGGTCTGACTGATGTCGGCGGCAATGGCATCGGATTTGTCTTGACTGACTTTGAAGTCGTTCTGCAAGCGGCCGGAGATCGCACCGCTGAGTTGGTCGTTACCGAGCTTGGCCCCGGCGTTGGCACTGCCGGCCACCAACGCCGAGAACTGATCGGCGGAAATACCGGTATCGGCATGTTTTTTGGCGAAGGCTTCACCGAACTGGCGGTTGTAGGCATCGGTATAACTGGAACTGCTGGCAATCTGATTACCCAAGGAACGACTATCAAACGCATCGCTAGTGATGCTGGCCGATTTCGAAGCCGTAGACGACACACTGTGCATGAAGCTGCTGGTCGCCTGTTCCGAAGCGCTGTAAGCCGACGATACCGCCGAACTCATGTCCTTGCCGGCGGTAAATGTGGGTAGCACCTTGTCGACGCCAGTTTGGGTGACCGCCGACAACGGACTGTATTGATGTTGCGCCTGGGCATTCAAGACTGGCGCCGGGCTGATCACATCCGGCGTGGCGATTTTTTCGCTAATGGTGTCGCCGCCATCCATTCGTCCCAGGAAATGGGTGGCAGTCACTGCCCCGCGATAAATCAGCATCAAGGTAATGGCCGGCGTCGATGCGGCCAACATGCCGCCAATCGACAGCCATTGCTGCAACTCCATGTCCAGTTGGTAGATACCCATCATCGACGGTAGGTTGTAGGTGGCCGTGGTCAGCGCCGCCATTTTGCCGGCGGCCGACATCTGGATGAATAGATTGATCACTGCCAGAATCGGCATCCACAATTGGATCCACAACAACATCGAGAAATAGCCGATATTCATCCGGATACCGACATTGCCCAGCATCACCACAAAGGCCATGATCGGCGCAATGGCGTAACTCAAGCCTTCAATGAAGGCCATCATCGGCCGGACGATCTTGGCAAACAGGGTTTGCTCTGCGGCCCATTGGGTATTGCGTTGCTGGATGGCTTGCTCGACCATAGCCGCTTTGTTCCAATGTAAGCCGTCTTCATGCCGACCGATCACGCCTTTTTCGAACATCGGCATGATCGCCGACATCAGCATGTAATCGGCGGCATCGACCACACCGGGGCCGGCCAACGCATCGAAGGCATCCTGGATTTTCGGCACTGTATCCCCCGCCGCCGGTACGCCTAAGGTCGGCTGCAACAACCCTTCCAGCGCTGTCGCAAAATTGCCATTGGCCACCACACTCAAATCGGCCCAGGCATCCGTGCAGGTTTTGGTTTGCGGTTGACCGCCGACATAGATTTGGGTCATGTAGATGTCGGAATCGAAGCGGATGGCATTCAAGGGATCGGCATCGCGTAAGATGGCATCCACCGATTTTTGATTCAAATCGACACCGGTCAATGTACATTCCCGCACGTAATTGGCAAACGAAGTTTCCATATCGCTGCCGGCATTGGGCACATTCGCAGCGCCTAAACTCACCCGCGACAACAAATTCTTCCTTACCGCCATCAAGGTCTGCAAACTGTCGGCAAAGCCGTTGCCGGTCATCGACGGTGTGCCAAAGCCTTGTTCGAACAAGCGCGTGGTGCGATAGCCCATGTTCGACATCACACTACCCACCACGGCTGGCCCCAGTGGTACGTTGTCGACTACCACCACGCTACCGGTATAGGCATCCTCAATCGACACCCGCACCGACGGCGCATACAGCATCAGCCACAACACATAAGCCAACAATAAATCCTGATAGCGAATGCCACGGCCGTCCCATTGCAACAAAGCCCGAAGCATGACGATGATGACACCGATCAAGCCGCCGACGGCAGCCGCGGTACGGTAATCGCCGGTGCCAGAGATCATCGCCACGGCATTCAGTACAGCTTGCAGATAGGCGGAATCGCCTACGGAAAAGATTTCAAACATAGGAGATGGCCTGTAGAGAAAAGATAAGGACTAAGGCGTCGGCCAGGCGGTACCGGAAGCCGGCAATTGCGCCACGGTACCGTAATGTTTTGGCTTTACGGTATTCATCAATTGCTGATAAAACGCCATCAAGGTTTGCGGACTACCGTAACGGCCGGCGATGGTGACGTATTCGTCCTGGATTTGCGCTCTAGCATCCTTCAAGGCATCCATCAGCAATTTGGCATAAGCATGGTCGTTCATGTGCGCGGCGGTTTGTACTGCGGCGAGCAAATCGTTAACAATCAATTGCGCCAGTTCCAGGGCAATTACCGGCGCCGCTTCTTCGGCCCACAATTTGGCAATGCCGGCGTCTTCCCGCGCCAGGTTATGGATCATGCCGCCGATGGCATCCGGCACCGTTTGCATGAAGGCTTTTTCGCTGTCGGTGATTTGACCATTGTTGGTGGAAAATTTGTAAATCAAACCGTTGCCGCTATTGGCCGAACCCAACAAAATCTCCATCACCCGCTGTTTTAAGCCAACCAGATTGACGTTTTGGACAATGGGTTTCAGACACTGATCGGCATCGTGACCGTCACTGCAGGTATACATTCGAACGGTTTGATAGCTGTTGCCGGCGTCATTTCCGTACATCAAATCCTTGATCCGCAACACCGGCGGCGGCGCGCTGATGGCATTATTCTCGCCCTTGCCGTCGGGGGCCGCTTGTGGGGCGTCGACGATTACGGTGCCGGATATACTCATCGCCGCTTCCAGCAAACTGTTACCGCCGAAGCGAAACCATCCCCCAGCGTTCTGATTGACCAAGGCCCGCCACACCAAATTGCCTTGAATGATCTTGGTCATGTCGGCGGGGTCGTTCTGTTTGATCTGCTGTACCGGATCGCCCAGCGTGCTGGTATTGGTCCAACTGGAAAAGACATCCGAAATGCCATGGGTAAACGAGGCATTGGATAGATTGGTTTTGCTCTGCAGATCGAAGGCTTTGACCGTGTCGTTGACCAAACCCTGAGCCAACCTGCAGGAATTGCTGAACATTTGGTTCATCTCCTGGATTTTCTTTTGCAGGTCCGTCATCACCGAGGCACACCAGGGGCACATGGCGCCGACCGCCAGCTGAAACGCATAGCCTGCGGCATTGCCGGCCACGTTACGCATCAATTGCACAAACTGGTTGAAGTTGATGAAACTGAAACTGCCGGCGAATAAATCGATACCACCGCAGCCGGCACTGAACGACGGTGGTACAAACGAGACTAGGTTGGTATTAGTGATGCCATTGCGCGCCACTAGGCTGCCGCCGGTAATCACGCCGCGGCGTTGCCCCAGATGAGCGGTCGGTGCGGTAAAGTTGGTCATGGTGCCGAACATGCTGTCCATTTCCTGCTGCAGGTCGGCATAGGCTGGAACAGCGCTCTCGACCAACAGAATCAACACCAGCACCTGGCGATAGCGCAGAGACAATGAAAGCGAAATCATGGTGTACTCCCCATTTGCGCACTGCGTTGCAATGCCCGGATCAGTGACAGTGGATCTTGAGTGACCGCAGAGCTGATGCTACCGGCGGCCGGTAACAACATGGGCGTGTTACGAATGCCCTGGGTGGTTTGATATTGCGAGGCATCGATCCAACCGGCTTCCTTGGCCGCCAGCAGAATCCGACCGGTGATTTCTTCCAGCGACAAGGCGCCTTGCGCCAAGGGCACAATTTGCTTCGGTGGTTTCATCAAAAACAGCGCCGGGGTTTGTTCGACGCCCAACATCGCCGCCTGACCGTTATCCCGTTTGAACTGACTGAAAAAGCCGTTCGGCATCGGCAATCCATCGAGCGACACGGGATAAATCTTGAAACCGTAGGCGTTTTCCAGCATGGCCAGAATTGGCGCCTGCACATGGCAATAAGGGCAATCGGATCGGAAGAAAAACAAAATGCCGGCTTGCGCTGCAATTGCTTTCAAGGCCTGCTCAGCCACCACACTGGCTTGATGATTCGCTTCATTGGCCGCATAAGTGGCGACCGGTCGACGCACGGTTTCGTCGAGTTGTGGATCGGACATCACCACGTAGCGGGCGGCGTTGGTGAAACGCTCGGCTTTGTCCATCATCACCCGCTGCAGGTAGTAAAACACCGCCACATTCTCGGGACTCGGATCGTCGATCGCCTGGTTCAGGTAATGCTCCAGGTTTTGCTTCAACCAGGCCGAGGACAGTGGTTGGGGCTCTGCAGAGGGCTTGGCTTGTGTTTTGGGTTCAATTTCAGCCTGAAAGTCACTGGGCGGTTTGATGTCAGGTTTGGGCTTTTGCTGATCGTCTTGAATTTCGGGTTGGGCATTTTTAACCGGCTCAGGCAACACCTCATACCAAAACCAGCCGCGCTGCTTGTCGACGAAATAGGAAACTTCGGACGTGTCGTCCTTACCCATCGCCAGAGAGGCTCTGAGACACAAGCTCAAGATGATCGGTAAAGAAATGGCATTTCGGTTCATCGCGCCATTGTCCGTCAGATCTTCCCAGCGACTTTTGCAGCTGACGACGAAAACGCCATCAGCTGCAAGATGGTTCGAAAAGCGATCGCAGATCGCGACCGTAACGGCAGATGATCGCGAATTCGGCGTCAACTGCAATCGGCATCCCATATCGTTTGCCTAAAATGCTGGCGGTATTGCAAACGGGCGATGACCCGTAAATCCCAATAGGAAGTCGACTTTCGATTTGCCTACGCTAGTAGGGAAACGTGGCAACGGTAATCGGCCCGAAATCCGAAGTAATTTCCTAGGTAGGCATGAGTCACGCCGCTTTGCGAAGGCAATGCCTAAATGAACCATCGAGAAAATGACAGTGATATGCCTACTGCGGTAGGCATTTAAGGTGCAAAACCTATGCACTAAGGCGCTTTCCAAGGCTCGCGATTAACAGAAAATCCCGTTAGGCATTGTCCATGTCTATCCCTACAGTTAAGTATTAGGAAAATTCATGTCCAGCGAACAACCTGTCAACAGTCAGCTCAATCTTACTGAACAAGACCTGCTTTATTGGATCGAAACCCGGTGCGATCATCTCCAGGCGCAAGCCAAAGTATTGGTCGATGATTATTGGCGCCAATTGAAAAGCCAGCGCCAGAAACACAGCAAAAGCGAATCGGGCCGAATCGGCGTCCGCATCCGCTGCCGGGAAAACCAACGCGCTTTCAGCATTGAGTGGTACCGAATGGCCACGTTGCGACAAAACGGTCAAACCAAGCCCATTGCGCAGTACGTTAAGAAAGGCCGTGGCTATCGTTATCCGCTCGGCAACCTGCTGAAGGCCGAACCCGCCTGGGAGGCGGAATTAGTCGAAGAACTGGAAACCGAGTTTGCCCATATTCGGCAACAACTCGATCGGCTGGGAAAAATTCGGGATGCTCTGCAGCGTTATTGCAAGGTAATTGAAGCCGAAGCCAATAACAAATTCATCGGTTGATGTGGCTAAAAGACAAGCATTGGTCCGGATCGGCCAATTGCTGAAGACTGCGTTATCATCGTTAGTGATCGCAGTGGAAAATGTACCTATCTTCCAGCTTAAATAAAGGATGCTTGATTGAAAGACCTGACCCTGAAATCGCTCCTTGAACGGCGAGCTGACGGTCAAACGCCTGGAACGCGAAAACGAACAATGGAAGCTAAAAGCCGAGAATCCAACCTACCAAGACATCGATTTGCACGATGACCTAGACATGGTGGTATGGGGCGTGGTGACCAATGTCATTCATGCCGTGTAATGCCCCCGCTATTAGCTGTAGCCGCTTGCAATCGAAAACCCACAAACCAGAAATCAGCGCAATTTTCGACGGGAATTAAATGCAACTGAAAATATGGCGGATTCAGACCGGTAATCCTAGCGATCGAATTAACCGGCCTACGCGGCTTTTCGTGCAAACCGGTGAAATGATGGATGGGCCGCGTGTACGCTGTGGTTAACCGTTTACTACGACACCAGTCGTAAACGTGGCTTAACCCTCGCTGATCGAACGGCTTCATCCGCTTGCTTCAATGCTTCACGCGCTGCATTTATGGCAACACTTTCAAGAATAGGTTCCATCCCCCCAAGAGCTGCAATACGAACATTTCGAGCTGCACCGCCGCTCACCACTGAACCATTTTTGGCTCTTACAGGCCGACACCATGAATCACTCATTTTAAAATACTCCAAATTCTGGTTAACGAAGAGAACGCCCCCCTAAGATCCAGGCGTTTAAGACTTTCGAACTCCAGCGTGGGCTACGTCCAAGCATTACCGTCGGTTCCGGGAATTGGGGCATACCCGAAAAATCGTCATCAGACCCAAGCGCACCTATTACGCTTGGAATAGAGGTCGGTCGTGTCCGGCGTAACCGCTCCAATGTTGAGCGAGAAATACTGAGTTTTTTGCACACCGTGTCAATGTCCAACAAAACATCATCAGAACTAAAATCAAAAGCCATTCAAATTACCAGTTAAACGCGTTCTGATGCATTTTGACGCGTCCTGACGCATTAGTCAAGAGGCTTGCCGTAACATATAGTTTCAAATGATATACAACTATTACTGCTCAAATCGAGCTCAACAATGTACAAAAAACGGTGTCGGTATGGTGTGTCATACAGAAACTATGGCTATTGTCCTTTTTCGCACGAATCCTTACGATCGCCCGTCTTGACCCCGATTTTTATGTTTAGGGCTGTCACAAAATCGGGCCGGCCAGCCGCATCATCAAGCACCGTTTTCTGGACTAATTATTTCTCGAAGTTGGTTGCAGCTTCAGCGGCTACGTTATGCTCAATTTTTATATTTTGTTACACAATAAGCATGTTTTGCCATATATTGACTTTATTGTTATTTATGCTATCTTGTTTACCAGTTATCATATTTAGAGGTTTTTATGGATTTATCACTGGCAACGGCTTATTGCTCTTCGGGCTCAATAACGGCTGCGACTATAGTCGAAGGCCCTGTTTCAGAAGGTACCTACTATGTTGAATTCGCCTGCCCCATTGAGGTTGAGAAATCCCACTCGAGATGGCTGGAAACTTCTCGAGGGAACCGTAAGCTTTTTAAAAACATCCAGTCGGCGTTGAACGATATCAAGAGCATAGGCTTGGAAAAAGCTTCGATTCTATTGGGGCCTGAAGCGTTTAAGCGATTTGATTTCTCCCTTAATTTTCCAGGAATGTTTTTGACCAAAGATGCTCGGCGCCTCCTTTCAGATGACGGTAAACCTCTTATAAACAAAGGGGCGCAACCACTAGACCAGATGCAAGCGATTGTGGCTGCGTTAATGTACAAATATTTCGATAGGTTACATGCCGACGAAATCGATGCGCTCATTTGGATTTTAGGACTGTGCAAGGATGGGTCGCCAATTGAGGGGATTTTTGATGAATTTATCGGCTGGGCGAAGTTATACCAACGTGGCACAGCCGCAAGTTGGATCGAGGAAGCTTTAATAAAACCGGATGGCCCAACTTTTCTCACGAAAAAATGATTGAGGGTGCGAACTGATCGCTGGTCAGGCATTGGTCAACCGCCGCGAAACGGCTAGTTCCCAAATTTTGGATTGGATGGCTCGGACGCCTGTAATGCAAGGAAGGACGCCCGGCGGTTGCAGCCACCGAGCACCCAGTTGACCGTCTGATCACGGTCAACTTTTACCGTGCTTCGTCTTGGTGCTCAAGACGTTGCATTTTTGATACACATTTTGTGAGTGATTATTATGCATCAAATTCTAAAAAAAGTCGTTGCCGTTGATTGGCAGAACTTTAATCGCGGGTGCCAGAACATATTGCAGGGCACCGCATTACCGCGTTGGGAAAATGTCATCCAGCAGGTTAACGATGACGGCGTGGACGTCCTCGAACAGCTGATATTCACTGCCGGACGCGTTCCCGAGAACGACAGTGCCGAAGCGCTAGCGACGGTGACTTCACAGTCGCGCAATCTCAGTGCTGCGCTGCAGCGGCAAACAGCAGCGCGCGTGTTCATCTGCCCTGCCAAACGCACGCCGAGCGGTGACTTTAAACAGTCGGACGATCAACGATTGATGATAAAAACGCTGTCATCGTGCTTGCGACTAAAACCCGATTTTTTAACCTTGTTCGCGTCGGACGGCGACTATGCCCCAATGGTTTGGGAACTGAGGGAATGGGGGATACGAACCGAAGTGGTCGGACGCAATGTCGCTGGCGAGTTGCGAGAAGCCGCCTACCACGTGGTCGACCTCGAACAATTGCTGGAAAAGATCGCCGAGGAGGCCGCATGAGCGCGCTTGAACCGGCAGAGAATGGCTTTTTGAGGCCGAGAAGTTTTGAACGGCGTTCGTATAAGGAGATCGCGGCCTCCCTACAGCCTGAGGGAGGGGAGGCAATCTACCACACATCCAGTAAATCGGGTGGTGCGAAGCAGTCCCGTCCTTTGCGCGACGATGAATCCGTAGACCTCAAACCGGGTGACACGCTATCGTTGGGACCGGCAATTGTGAAGGCGGCTTCTTTGTTTGTAACGAGGTAATGGGTATGTTGACATCAACATCGCTACCCGCCGCATTGAAGCGCGAGGTCGAGATTTTGAAGTCAGCCGGTTTCGGGGGGATTCGTCCCCCCGAGCAAACCGACTGGGGATGGTGTCTTCGGCTAAAAGAGTTAATCCTTCCCGATGGCACTCGCACTGATGCGCTTGTGCTGTTGCCCAAAAATTACCCGCTGAGTTCGCCGATTGGATTTTATTTGAAGGAGAACGCCACACTCGGCTCGCTAGATCGCTCCCATCTATTTGAGGGCCGCGCATACCATGGCGCACAGGCGATACCTGGCTGGCGGTGGTTCTGTGGCATTGCTGAAGGATGGCGGCCAGGACGCCACAACTTGCTCTCCTATGTGAATGTGGTCATGACGCTATTCAATGAAGGGGGAAGTTAATGAGTATGCGCAAGTTGGTTTTCACGGAACACCATTGGCAATCATTACAAAACCAATTGCTTCCGCATCCCCCCGAGCGCTTTGCGTTCGGGCTGGCTCGCCCGCAAAAACGCGGCGGACAACGGATTGATTATATGGTTGAACATGTCGTTTTTGCCGATGCAACTGATTATATGCGGCAAAGCAGTGGTGGCCTGGCATTATCCCAAGCGGCGGCGGCGCGTTTCAATCGGATTTCGGCCGATGCGGTAAAGGATGGTTTGGTTCCTCTGCATATTCATTCTCACCCGCCAGGGGCGAATGATTTCAGCGCTTGCGATGACGCGCATGAGTCAGAGACCAGCAGATGGCTCAGAACCCAAGATCAGCCGCTCTTTCTGAGCCTTGTTTTACCCTGCGGCGGTCAACCGCAAGCACGATTATGGTCTGACGATGCCACGCACCCATGCGCGCTCCAAGCTGGGTTACGTCCGTTGGGTGTGGCATCGAATGACCATGAAAACCCGGCGTTGTTGCGCCAGGCGGCTTTTGGCCATGGTCTCAGGCAAGCAACCAATGAGCTGCACATTGGTATTGTCGGCCTGGGAGGCGTGGGTATGGCCGTCATTGAGCCACTGGTCAGAGCAGGATTTCAAAATTTCACCTTGGTAGATTTTGATCGTGTGGAAGAAACCAATTTGAACCGGTTGCCTTCGACTCATCGGCGCGACATAGGCAGATTCAAAGTCAATGTCGCGTCTCGTTTGATTGCCCAGGCAGGGAGAAGTGTCGGATCGACAACCAAAGTAAAAGTATTTACGGAGGATGTCTACACCGCATCGAGCCGCTGTAAAAGAGCTTTGCAAGCCTGCGATGTGATTTTGGCGCTGACAGACAACCACTTATCAAGGATTGAATGCCTTCAGTTGGCACTGGAGAGTGGTGTGGTCTTTTTGCAAGGCGGCGTTGAAATTCTGCTCGATGAACAGCCAAAGCGTCTGTTGGCCGAAATCTCTGGCGCCGAACTTGGACGTTACTGCCCGATCTGCGTAGGTCGTTTGCATCCTGGGCAAGCTTCGTTGGATGCCAGACGCTATGTAGGCGGCGAGGTTTGGGATCATGCACAGCAAAACGGCTATGTGCCTGATGTGCCAGCGCCTTCGGTGATGTCGATCAACAGTATGGTCGCCGGTACGCTTGTTCTCGAATTGCAACGACGTATATCTGGACTTGGCTCGTGGGACTTATGGCAGTGCGATTTCAATAACGGCAGTCTTCACGCGATTGAGCGCATTAACGAAACAATGAATGGCGAATGCTATGTCTGCGGAAGAAGCTAGGCGTCTCAGCGTTTTTCTTAGAAGTTGAGCCCGCTCCGATTAGTGGTGTGACTGGCATGGTAGTCACACCGCCCCTTAGCTTGGCGTTGAATGGCAGCTATTTGAATAATTCTGTTGAAAAAGTCCTCTGATAGTTATCGCCCAGAGTAGTAAAATAGGCGCGAAATCAATTTGATCGCGGGGTGACGCTATGATGGGTCAGCAATCCGGAATACAAGAGCAGTTGTTTTTCTGCTTCAGTCTCGAAAACCATGTGCCGAAAGATCATTTGCTCAGAGGAATTAACCGTTTTCTCGATTTGGGCGATTTTCGTCAGCAATTGGCGGAGTATTACAGCCCTATTGGACGCCCATCGATTGATCCCGAACTGATGATTCGCATGTTGATTCTCGGCTACTGCTTCGGAATTCGCTCCGAGCGCCGTCTGTGTGAAGAAGTCCATCTGAATTTGGCTTATCGTTGGTTCTGTAAGTTGGATTTAGAGGATGCCATCCCCGATCATTCCACGTTCTCCAAGAATCGCCATGGCCGTTTTCGTGAAAGCCAAGCCTTCCGAAAAGTGTTTGAACACGTACTCCGACGCTGCATGACCGAGGGGTTAGTGGGTGGCGAAGGCTTCGCGACGGACGCCAGTATCATTAAAGCCGATGTGAAGCAGCAACGCCGGGTGGCCAGCGACAGCGATATTGACTGGGGTGATCCCGACCAAGCCACACGGCCCATCCGCGAGTACCTGGCGGCTCTGGAAGAAACCAATGATCCCCAGCCCACCAAAGAGATTTCCTTGACCGATCCAGCGGCTAGCTGGACAGCGGCGGCGGGTGGTTTTCCCTTTTTCGCTTATTCAGTCAACTATCTGGTGGATCTTCAAGCCGGTATCATCGTCGATGTGGACGCTTCGGCAGTCAATAAAACCGCCGAAACCGAAGCGACTCAAACCATGATCGAACGCGTCGAAGACACATTCGGCCTCAAACCAGAGCGGTTGGTAGGCGATACCAACTATGGTACAGCCACTATATTAGGCTGGTTGGTCGATGAGAAACAGATTGCGCCGCATGTGCCCGTCTGGGACAAAAGCGAACGTAAAGACGGCACCTTCAATCGCGCCGAATTCACCTTTGATGCCGAGAACAATCGTTATATCTGTCCTGCCGGAAAACTCCTGAAAACTGCTTGGCGCAGCAAACAGAAAAATCCCTATCGCTATCGTGCCAGCCAATTGGATTGCCAAACCTGTCGACTCAAGGAGCAATGCTGTCCCAATATGACTCAGCGCAATATCGACCGCAGCCCTCACGAATCGGCTCGAGACGTCGCAAGGGCTATTGGCAAAACCGATGCGTATAAGCAATCCAGCAAAGAGCGCAAAAAGGTGGAAATGCTGTTTGCTCATCTCAAGAGGATCTTGCGATTGGATAAACTGAGGTTAAGAGGGTTTAACGGTGCCCGAGATGAGTTTCTATTGGCAGCAACCGCCCAAAATCTCAGGCGAATGGCGAAGATATGGGCAATAAATGAAAAAGAAGCCCAATTGATACCTGCATAACGGCAATATAAGCCGTATTCAAACCGCAAAAATCAAAATACTCATTCGCACACGTCTAAAACGCTTCGGCAATTGATTAAAACGCCTTTCTTGCTCTTCTCAAAATACCGACTTTTTCAACAGAATTTGAATGTTTGCCGACATTGCGCTCAAAGCGTCGAATGTCAACTCGGGGTCGACCTACGACGACTATGAGCGATTCCTTGCCATCACCAGTCCCTATATATAGATTAAATAAAGATTATATATAGATTAGCACCCTAAATTTTCAAAGCAAAAGAATCGCCACAGCCCACGAATAACATAGCCTGCAGCGATTTCACGATTTGCCCGAAGCGTCGGTCTAATGCCGTGTCAAACGTCGGCCTAATGCCGTGCTTTTTGTCGGTCGAATGCCGTGCCCGTCGGCCTAATGCCGTTACCTTGTCGGCCGAATGCCGTGCCTCCGTCGGTCTAATGCCGTATCCGCGTCGGCCTAATGCCGTATCGAGAGGCTTCGACCGACCCAAAATAGCGTCGGTCTAATGCCGTGCTTTTTTAGTGCTGCTGGTCGTCCAGAAAGCGCTGTTGACAGGGCGTCGGCTGGCGTTTGATCTTCACGATATCATCAGCGAATTCAAAGCTAGCCAAAGCGCCAATACTCACCAAGGCCTCCAAGGCTTTACCCAGCCGATATTTGAAATCGCGCAGGGTTTTCGAGCCACTGCCGCTGAGTCGGTGAATGGTGGTAATTTTCATAGGGAACGGCGCGGCATGGGACGTCAGGAAACCGTGTAACCATAATGCCAAGGGTTGTTTGCGCAATTTCTGCCGCTGTTCGAATTCGATATAGGTGTAGCCCTCCTCGAACAGGCGCAACATGGATTCGGTCAATTCCACCACGTAGCGCTGGGTCCGTTCATCACGGTAATAGCGCAAGAAGCCTTTTTCACCGAAGGCATCCCGTCCGTGAAAGGTGATTTCAACAAAAGCGCCGCCCAACCGGGCCATCGATTCTTTCAACCATTCATGTTGGCTTTTGCCGCTACCGCGCCCCAATGCCGTCAACAGGGCATGGGCGCTGAAGGTCACGCTAAATCCCGGTAATTGTTGCCGGGACAAATGCACGATCTGCATCCAGACATCGAGGTCCGATTGATTGAGTTGTATGCCGAGGTAACGAACCTCGATCCCGTCGACCGCAGCCAACAGTGTTCGTTTTTTGTAGGCAATGCGTTCCTTACCCTGGATTCCGGCGAACAATGCGCTCCGTAAACAAGCATTGGGCGTACCGCGTATCGCCGACGGCCAATTGGGTAGTGAAGTCAGGGGTTCGACGACCCGCAATTTGGCCTTTTTCCGTTCCGTCAGAGACTGAAAACGTTCGGTGAGATTATCGAGCGAATGGTTGGTGGTATTTCTGTCCATGACGACCACCTCACTTCTTCAAGCTGCCAGGATTGCAGCCATGGCTCAGCACGTTGTGCGGAATTGGCATGGTTTTGACTAACGCCTGCTCCTCCGGTGTCATATCGAGTTGGTGATGGCAATATTTACGCCAGGAGCGTTCGATGACCTGTGCATCGTCATCCTGGCGATCGGGAATGTGCGACGCGCTGACATCGAGAACGCGATCCGATGAGTCGTCGCTTGCCACGTAAACGCCAAGCGGCTGATCGACTTGCCTAACAACGTGTTCAATCGATGCAGACCGCAATACCGAACCGCCCAATCCTCCTGTCTGCCAAGCATTATCCAGGCGCCAGGGTTGTTCGGGTTGAATCGGCACAATCGATTCGATGATGGTCTCGCTCACGGCGGCATCAGGACGATTCAGCGAAGTACAGGCTGTGCCGCACACTGCGGACAAAAGACAATGGATTGCGAGCGATTTGGATTTCATGGGAGCTCCAGGGGTAATTAAAGGGAGCTCGTTACACTAAACACTCTTTTGCGAAGCCTGCTTGCAGCTGACGTCGAATTCGTCGTCAGCTGCAAGCAACGATTGAAAAATTCCCGGCAAGATGCGGCGTTATGGAAAATACGCCTTCGACTTTCATTGCCCGCATCCGCCAACGTCTGTTTGGCGTCGAGTCCGCGCCTGTCGGTCCGGTTGCAACAACGATTGATGAGGACGTGCCGCGTTACCCGCCCTTCATGAAGGGTCTACCGGCTGCGCCTGTGGAACGCATCCTGTCCAGTCAAACGGAGTTGATTGCGGCCATTGAACAGGCGCTGGCCATGCCGGATAGTCTTTATCAAACCATAGCTGCGCCGGTCATACGCCGCTATGCTGCCTTCAGCCACTTATTGCCGGCTTCGGAATCTCATCACCATCGCGGCGCCGGTGGCTTATTTCGGCACGGATTGGAAGTCGCACATTGGGCCACTTTGGCTTCTCAAGGCAGTTTGTTTGCCACGTCAGCATCACCCAAGGAACGAAAAGCACAAGAATTACGCTGGCGTCTGGCGGTCTGTTTTGCCGGGCTATTGCATGACATCGGCAAACCGGTCGCCGATATCGCCGTAGTCGATGCGCAAGGGCAACATACCTGGAACCCTTGCGATGAAAACATCACCGACTGGGCTGTACGAAATGAGATCGACCGATACTTTCTACGTTGGAGGGATAACCGCCATAAACGCCATGAACAGTTTTCAGCCTTGGTAATCGAACGCGTCCTCACCCGAGAAGCCCGCACATTCATTCTGGAGTCCGGCCCCGACATCATGCAGGCCATGCTGGAAACCATTAACGGTTTGGACCGCGGCTCCAAAGTTTACGCACTGGTGATAACCGCCGACTGCAAAAGTGTGGAACGGGATTTAAAAGCGCACTACCAAAACATCGACTCGGCCTTGGGCATGCCGGTGGAAAAGTACCTGTTCGACGCCATGCGCCGCTTGGTCAAGTCCGGACAATGGACCGTCAACGAAAAAGGCGCTCGACTATGGCGTTTTGAGGATGGCCTGCATATCGTGTGGCGTGCTGGTGCGCAAGACATCGTCTCCCTGTTGGCCAAGGACAAAGTACCCGGCATTCCGCGCGACGAAGACACCTTGGCAGACATCCTGATCGAACGCGGCTTGGCAATCCCAAAGTCTTGGCCGGATGATCGGCAATACCGTTATTGGCAGATGCAGCCTGAAGGCTTAGACAATTCGCTGTATCTGTTACGCCTGAAATCCGCGGAACTCATTTTCAGCGGTGAGCCGCCGCTCGTGGTTGAAGCGCGCGAAATTAGCGAACAGGATGCAACTGCGGTAAACCCAGAACCCGTTACCAATCCGGCACCGAAAATCAGCAAACCGGCAAAAGCCAAGAACGTCGCGGTTATGAAGCAACCCCAACGCGCAGATAATCCGGCGTCAGTTGTGCCAGAAGCAAACCCACCAGAACCGGCACATGACCCAAGTGCCCTACCCGACCAGCTGTTAACTCAATCGGCACCTGGCATTTCAAATTCGCAAGGCGCGAAGGATATGAATACCTTTCCACCAGATCCCGATCAAGGTCTGTCTGAATCCACATCAACCGATGGCGCCCCTTCGTTGTGTCAGACAAAACAACCGAAAAACGAAACGCCAGCCAAACCGACCAACACAGATAAAACAGATTCAGCGGCAAAGAGTGATTCTTCCTCTACTGATACGAAAAGCATCGCTAATCCGGCCGACAGCGCCAAGTGCTGGTTAAAAAGGCACGGCGATGCCGGTCAATGGTTAATAGACATCGCCTCTATGCTCAATCAAGGCCAATGGCAGTTAGGCAGCGATTTGTTGGAAGTCCAAGGCCAATACTTGCTCCAGTTTCCAGCGACTGCTGAAAAACTCACCGTCGATCCGCCCCAGTTCATCAAAACCCTGGAAGACAGCGGTTGGTTGGTAACCGACATCCTATCGCCGATGCGCAAGGTACAAACCATCCAATCGATTCGCGGCATCCTGCTGGCATTGGAACCGAGTTTGGCTTTGAAGGCATTGTTGAAATTCCAAGCCAAAGCCACGCTTACAGCGTCATCTCCGCAATCTCCAAGTAGCAATACTGACAAGACCGGAGATCAACTTAAGGCTTCTCAGTCTCAAGACGCAACGCCTCTGGAGACTAAGCCTGTCCAGCCCAAATCAAAAGCGACCGGCAAGCAAAAATCAATCAGCGGCAAGGCATCAGACAGTTCGGTCAATTCCGAGCCTGATAAGGCAAGTGATCCCGAAACAACCCCACCGGCAAAAGCCGGAACGATCGATTTGCTGATCACGCATGTGCGGCAACAAAACATTATGCCAGATGAATCATCGCCAGACGGTAACTGGCACACAGTGTCCAATACCGAGCTGGAACAATTTCTGACGCAACATCCGACAATCAAACGCACTCGCCTGATGCTCGATATCGCCAACCATCCGGATTGCCGCTCGGTCAGCGCCACGGAAGGCATCCAGGTTCGGTTACGCTCATGAAATCCGATTACGACTACCAGTTTCCCTGGCGGCCGATCTTCGAGGTGTATGCCATCTCTGGTTGGTTGGGCGGTGCCGGATTGGCATATTGGACCAGTCGCTGGTCGGGCTTGCCGCGCGAACCTTTCGACTGGTTGATGACGGCGTGTGGAGTGATGGCGTGTTGGCGGCTGTCGCCGGCGTTGAGTCTCTGGGACCGCAAACGCCGGTTACGGCAGTTTCGTTTCCAATACCTGGATGCCGAGAAGCTTGTCACCCTGGTGAATCGTAACCCTGAAGCCTTGTGGTTCGGCTGGGGATTCGATTGGGTGCAAAAGCATGCGCAATTGGCCTACGAGATTTTGAAACGGGATGTCTCGACATTAATACCGAGCGATCATCGACGCATGGGCTCGGCCTGGATTCATGGCCTGGAAGTATCCGAAAACGACATTCGTCAGCCCTTGCAGCATACCGCAGGCCATACGCTGCTAGTTGGTACCACCGGTGCTGGTAAAACGCGGGCCTTTGACGTGTTGGTCACTCAGGCCGTCTTGCGCGGCGAGGCCGTGATCATCATCGATCCCAAAGGCGATAAGGACTTGATGGCCTGCGCCAAGCGCGCCTGCACCTTGGCCAAGCGCCCAGATCGTTTCGTGTATTTCCATCCGGCGTTTCCGGAAGACAGCGTGCGACTCGACCCCTTGCACAATTTCAACCGGCCTTCGGAAATCGCCAGCCGCATCAGCGCCATTTCGCCCAGCGAAAGCAGTAACGATCCGTTCAAGGCGTTCGGTCAAAAATCACTGGACAACGTGATTCAGGGCTTGATGGTAATTGAGGAACGACCAACGCTAGTGAAATTGAGGCGTTACCTGGAAGGCGGTCCTTCGACACTGGTGATTCAGGCCTTGGAACGCTATTTCGACAACAACCTGGGACATTGGCGGCAAGAGGCGAGGCCTTACCTGAAAAATGCCAAGGACATCGATTCCAAAGCGGCGGGATTGGTGCGATTTTACAGGGAGGTCGTGCAGTACCAATTGCCCAATTTGGATTTGGAAGGCCTGTTGTCTTTGTTCGAACATGACCGAGCGCACTTCAGCAAGATGGTCGCATCCTTGATTCCAATCATGAACATGCTGACCTCCGGTTCCTTGGGCCCTTTGCTGTCACCGAACCCGCACGACGTGGATGACTTGCGGCCGATTACCAATACCGGCCAAATCATCGAAAAAGCCCAGGTCGCTTACATTGGCCTGGACTCGTTATCGGATGGCATGGTGGGCAGCGCCATTGGCTCGATTCTGTTGGCCGACTTGGCGGCCGTCGCCGGCGATCGCTACAACTACGGCGTCTCGGACCGACCGGTAAATGTATTCGTCGATGAGGCGGCGGAAGTCATCAACGATCCCTTCATTCAGGTCTTGAACAAAGGCCGCGGCGCCAAGATTCGCCTGTTCATCGCCACGCAAACCTTTGCCGATTTTGCGGCTCGCACGGGTTCCCAGGACAAAGCCCGGCAAGTGCTAGGCAACGTCAACAACCTGATCGCGCTGAGGATCATGGACAGCGAAACCCAGCAGTACATCACCGACAACCTGCCGAAGACGCGATTGAAATACATCATGCGTACCCAAGGCGTGGCCACCAGTGCGACCAATCCCACGGTGTTTTCCGGCAATATCGGCGAACGCCTGATGGAAGAAGAAGGTGATTTGTTTGCGCCCCAGTTGTTGGGTCAACTGCCTGACTTACATTACATCGCCAAGTTATCCGGCGGCCGGATCGTCAAAGGCCGCCTGCCGATTTTGCAGTCGGAATTGGAGCGACAACGGGACCGCCAAGGTGCGAGCTCATGACCCGCAATCTGTTGTTCAGCCTGATGCTCTGGCTACTGGAAGTGATCCTGGTGGCCAGTTTCGTGTCGGACCGATGGACGCGTGAACTACAACGCGCCGAAGATCAAATGATGATCGGTTATTTTGGTGCCGATAAAGAATCACAGATCAGTAAAACCGCGCAACGCTGGTTTGATCGCTTGTTCCTCACCACCGGCATCCGCGACAGCGTGTTCCGCTACTTCATCCCGACCGAGCGTGAGCGCCAGATGTCCAAAGGCTTCGAGGATGTGGGGCGCAACGATTTGTTTCCCTTTATCGAAAGCCGGCTCAACGTGCTGTGGGACACGATTTTCCAAATGATCAAACGCCTGACTACGGCGTGTATTTGGTTTCCTTACTTGGCGGCCGCCTTGTTGCCGTTTGTCGTCGACGGACTGGTGCGTCGCAAAATCAGCCAGACCAATTTCGATTATCCCAGCCCCATGGCGCATCGCTACAGCCTCTACCTGATTCTGGGCGCGCTGTATCTGTTACTGGTCAGTTTGACCTTACCGTTTCCGATTCCGCCACAAGCCGTCCCGGTCGGCATCTTTGTCGTCGCCTACGCCGTCAACGTGCTGTTGGCCAATACGCAAAAGCGGGTTTAGCTATGCTTACCTACCGTTCTTTTTTGGGTTAGGACGTGGCTTTGAGTGATACTGCATGATAATTCTTTCTGATTAGCTCGAAATTTTTTGTAAGGTTTCAAGCTCCCCAGACGACTTAATGCCCATAGAGTCGATCTCATTAAAGGAGCCTTACACATGTTGACAGTTTTGCTATTCCTCGGCGTTTGTTTTCTGGCCTATGCCAACGGTGCCAATGATAACTTCAAGGGTGTGGCGAGTTTGTTTGGCAGCGGCACAGCGAACTTTCGGCAGGCGCTGACCTGGGCGACGTTAACGACGTTGGCCGGTTCGCTTACCGCGCTGTTTTTAGCTCAGGCTTTGCTGGTCAAGTTTTCCGGCAAAGGCTTGGCGCCGGACGCATTGATTCATTCGTTACCGTTCATGATTGCCGTCGCGGGTGGTGCTGGAATGACGGTGATTCTGGCGACGCGTTACGGCTTTCCGATTTCCACGACCCATGCTTTATTAGGCGCCATGGCCGGTAGCACTTTATTAGCGACATCCGGCAATATCAGTCTGGCACCGTTGCTGAGCAACTTCGTGCTGCCATTGCTATTGAGTCCGTTTGTGGCGTTATTATCCGCCGGCTTGATGTATCGAGGTCTGAGCATGTGGCGTAAACATAGGCCACTAACGAACGATCTGTGTTTGTGCGTTGAAAAGCCGGAAAGTCTGGCGCTGGCCAGTAACGTCAATATGACCCTGGCAATCGATTCGGCAATCGTTCCGTCTTTAAGCCTTGATCGTCAAGAGGCTTGCGCCGAGCGACAATCTAGCCTGGTTTTGGGCTTTAATCTTGAACGCCTGCGCGATGGACTGCATTTTTGCAGTGCCGGCGCGGTTTGCTTTGCGCGCGGCCTGAACGACACGCCGAAAATTGCCGCCTTGTTATTGCTGGCTCCCGGTTTTGATTTGCACTGGATTATTATCTCGGTCGCCACGGCCATGCTGCTGGGTGGCGTATTG
Source organism: Methylomonas sp. LWB (assembly GCF_001856095.1). NCBI lineage: Bacteria > Pseudomonadati > Pseudomonadota > Gammaproteobacteria > Methylococcales > Methylococcaceae > Methylomonas > Methylomonas sp. LWB. The sequence continues at coordinate 131,169 of NZ_MKMC01000012.1, read as the reverse complement.
AATGCCCGGCGGGTGGCGGAAACCATGAGTCATAAAATTACCACCATCACGCATGAACAGGGTTTATCGGCTAATCTGGTCACCGCACTGTTAGTCATTTTTGCCAGCAAGCTTGGCATGCCAGTCTCCACTACCCATGTTTCGGTAGGTTCATTATTCGGCATTGGTTTGGTCAGCGGCAAGGCCAATTCAGAAGTGATCACTTCGATTGCCTTATCCTGGCTGTTGACCTTGCCGTGTGCGGCTATCTGTTCCGCCGCAATCTCATACTACTTAAGCGCCTATCTTCAATAATAAAAAATACGAGAGCTCTCATGACTACCAGTATCGAAATCAGTGAATCGGTTCGCCATTATTATGGCCAGGTTTTACAATCCAGCGATGACCTGAAAACCAGCGCATGTTGCAGCATCGACGCCATGCCTAGCTATTTAAAAGCGCTACTGACCGGGTTGCATCCGGAAGTGCTGGAACGTTTCTACGGCTGCGGCTCACCGTTACCGCCGGCCCTGGAAGGTAAGACCGTGCTGGATTTGGGTTGTGGCACCGGTCGCGACTGTTACCTGTTGTCGAAACTGGTTGGACCGACAGGCCGGGTAATCGGCGTGGATATGACACCCGAGCAATTGGAAGTCGCCGTGCGCCATCGCGAATGGCATGCTGAACGCTTTGGTTTTTCTAATGTTGAATTCCTGCATGGCCATATCGAAAATCTGGCCACGGTGGGTATTGCCGACGACTGCAGGGATGCCACCACTAAAGGGTGGTCTAAGGACAGAGGTAGAGCAATGCAGGGAGCAATTGCCGATAACAGCATCGACGTGGTGGTCTCCAATTGCGTGATCAACCTGTCGCCGGAAAAACCTCGTGTGCTGGCGGAAATCTTCCGAGTGTTGAAACCGGGCGGCGAACTGTATTTTTCCGACGTATTCGCCGACCGCCGCATCCCGATTGAATTGCGCCAAGACCCGGTATTGCTAGGCGAGTGTTTGGGCGGGGCCTTGTACTGGGAAGACTTCCGGCGCATTTTGCAGGACTTAGGCTGCCCAGATGTCCGCAAGGTCAAGCAAAACCCCATCAGCATCGACGACCCCGACGTATTCGCCAAAATCGGCATGGTCAAGTTCGATTCGGTCACGGTCCGCGCCTTCAAAATGCCTTTGGAGGATCGTTGCGAGGACTTCGGTCAAGTCGCCGTCTATTTGGGCACTATCGATCAACACCCGCACAGCTTCGATCTGGACGATCATCATCATTTCGAGACCGGCCGGCCACTAAGGGTGTGCGGCAACACCGCCGACATGCTGGCAGGCAGCCGCTATGGCGATCACTTCCAAGTGTTGGGCGATAAATCCCGTCATTTCGGTTTATTCGATTGCTCGCCAGGACCAAGCAGCGAATCGGCTAAGGCTGATAGCGCATGTTGCTGAACCCCGCGATGAACACATCCCATCAATTGAGCGAAGCATTATTGGCCGAACATCGGCCGGTGCTATTTCGCTATGCCTTGCTGCAACTAAAAGATACTGAATTGGCTGACGACGCCGTGCAAGAAACCTTGCTGGCCGCGTGGCAAGCGTCCGCCAATTTTGAAGGCAAGGCCGGCTTACGCACCTGGCTCATCGGTATTTTGAAACACAAGATCGCTGACCACTGGCGGCGTAGTACGCGTGAAGTCGTCACCGATGAGTTCGATCAAATCGATAACGATGAGGACGAATCAGAGGACGATTTTTTCACGAGCAACGGGCATTGGATTGGCGGCCCAACCTCCTGGAACGATCCCGAAGCGGCCCTTAAGCAACAGGAGTTCTGGGCCATCTACGAGATTTGCCAGAATAACCTGCCGCCGAAAATGGCCAAGGTCTTCATGCTGCGCGAACTGGTCGGTCTGGAAGCAGAGGAAGTCTGCAGGGAAACCGATTTAAGCGACGCCAATTATTGGGTCACCATGCACCGTGCCCGATTAAGACTGCGTGAATGCCTGGAAATCCGTTGGTTCAATCAATCGAAAGCAAAAAAGGAGAATAATCATGCGTAGTTGTCGCGATATTACCGCCCTGGTGTCACAGGGTTTGGACAAGCAGCTCAGTTTAGGAGAACGCCTGGCGATTGGCGTGCATGTGATGATGTGCTCTCGCTGCAGAAACTTTCAAAGCCAAGCGCATTTCATCCGCACAACTGCTCATACTTACTTGGAACGGCTCCAAGACGAGTCAGAAAAAAAATCATAAATCGAGGCCAACTACTCTATGGCAGGGTTCGATAACTCTATCACTCTGCCACTTCAACCCATTCATTTATCTGAATAAATCTGCTCTTTCGCAGATTTAAGTCGCATCGAAAAAATTATTTAATTTTTGTTGTAAGGAATAGAAATTTGCGGCGACTAACTTCCGGAGTCTGGCAGGTATTGATATCCGCATTTCCGAATCACGCTAAGTCCATTTCGAGGGTTGGTATCAATTCGGCAAGTACGCGCTCCATTTAACCGTTCATCCACTGTAATTGTTCTACATAGGGAGATATTAAATGCAATCCTTCTTTTTTCGCACGATTTTTATCTTAATAACTTTGGTTGTCAGCAATGATCTTGCATTTGCATCTGGCTCGTATAGCACCGGCGGTGGTGGCGGTGATGCGAACCAGGCTTACAACCTGGGTAAGTCAGCAGTTTATAAAAAATTAGCCTGCTCAAGCTGCCCTTTGGCCGGTCAGGAAATCGATGCCACCAAAGCGACAGAAATCATTCAATCCCTAGCTAATAATCCGGAACTCGCTGAAAAGCTGTCTGAAGTCGAGCGCGAGGCGGTGACCGTATATCTAAAACGTCGTTACGAACTCGACTAATCCAATGGAATAAGGAATGTTAACTATGAATATTCATCGCCCGCTTAAGCTCGTTATTCTTACGTTGTCCAGCTCTGTTCATGCTGCAAGCAACCCCTGGCTACCTGAACCAGGTTCCCTAAACACTGTTCTTTCTTATGTGTTCCAAACCGCCGATGACTTTTATTTTGGCAATACGAAGGCCGAACTGCCGACAGACCTTGATCAGCATACGGCAAGTTTATATCTGGAATACGGGCTTACCGACAATATTGCCATTGACGCACGGCTAGGTTACGCAGCCAGCGATTTTCTTAAAACAGGGGCTGATGGCCCCAGCCCTTTCGCAGATAGTTTGGATGGCCTGACCGACACCAACTTAGGGATACGGTGGCGGGCATTGGATGAGCTGGTCGGCGATTGGGCAACAGTTACATTGCGTGCCGCCGGGATTGTAGAAGGCTCATACAAGACCGGTGCCATCAATGCAATTGGTGATGGTGCTTCGGGGGGGGAGTTTTCAACACTGATTGGCCGTTATTTCGAAAATGGTCTCTCGCTTTCAGCCGAAATAGGTTATCGCACACGCAATTCACCGGTACCGGATGAATTCTTTGCAAACCTGCGGAGCGGGTATGCAATTACCTCCAAACTGGGTGTTGGTGTTTCGTACCAAGTTGCCGAGTCTCTCGGTGGCATCGATATAGGGGGCCCCGGCTTTACCTTCGCCCGCTTTCCAGCGCTTAACGAGGACTCGCAGATATTTGGGCTTGATTTAAGTTATCGAGTAACACCGAAAGCGTTTGTATCGGTCAATTATGGAACCACGCTCACTGGAAGAAATACAAGCAATCAGGACATCGTAGGGGTCAATTTTGGCTACAGTTTTTTCTAGGAAGCCAGATCCATGTACAACCAACTACATGTCACAGCTATTATCCCGGCATTGAATGAACAAGAGGCAATTGGCCAAGTTGTTAGTGCTTTGATTGCTCAGCAAAGCAATGATGGCCGGCCCATAATTGATCAAGTCATTGTCGCTGATAATGGCTCCATCGACCTGACGGCAACACAGGCTAACGCTGCAGGCGCAAATGTTGTCTTCGAGCCAAAGCGTGGTTATGGCGCAGCTTGCTTAGCTGCTATTAACAGCATGGTTGAAACCGATGTGGTGCTGTTTGTCGATGGCGATTGTTCAGTGCAAGCATCCCAGATAATCCTCTTGCTTGAGCCCTTGGCAGATGGTGCCGACCTAGCCATAGGTTCGCGCTGCTTGGGTTACATCCAACCCGGCTCGATGAGCTTACCGCAACTGATAGGTAATGGATTGATTGCCAGGATTATTTCCTTACTTTGGCAAGTCCAGGTAACGGATATTGGACCATTCCGTGCAATTCGCTACTCGGCCTTACAAAAGCTGGCGATGCAAGATCGTGCTTATGGTTGGACCGTCGAAATGCAGGTCAAGGCGCTGCAGCGAGGCTTAACCGTACGCGAGATTCCAGTCGATTGTTTAGTTAGAGTCGGGTGCTCGAAAGTTAGCGGCACCGTGCGGGGTGTAGTCGGCGCAGCATTTGGGATGTTCGGCATGATAGTACGTTTGTGGTGGCAAGGCAGACAGGCGGAAAAAACCACATTGCCAATTTAATTCAATCTTTGAACGAGTAAGGATCACCATGGATATCATCAATAAATTGAATAACCCGTTTACTGTCTATGCGAACTGGCTGCATTTGCGCTGGCCGGCGGAAGTACCGGAAGCACTACCCGAGGTAGGTGTGGATGGCGCGACATCCATCCCGGGTATTCGGATTGCCGGCGATCTTTTAGGTGTGCCGCTACTAAAATTCGCCGCAGACTCCGGGGCAAGAGCGGTACGGGCGTTTATTGCGGAAAACGCGTTTATTGATAAAACTCAAGCGTCGGATAATTTAGATTTGGCCATAGTTGGCGGCGGGGTTGCCGGACTTGCCGCCGCCTTGGAAGCTCAAAAAGCCGGACTCAACTTTGTGGTTTATGAAGCCAGCGAGCCATTTGCCACCATTGCTAATTTTACAAATGGCAAACCGATTTTCACCTATCCCCGAGAAATGCAGCCGCAAGGCGATGTCAAGCTGTCCGCTTCGGTTAAAGAAGACTTGCTGGCAGAATTGCAAAATCAGGCACTACAAGCCGCTGTCCCTTTCGAAATTCGCCGTGTAGACCGTATTGTTCGTAAAGGCAAGCTGTTGGAAGTACAGTTCACCGAGCCCCATACCGCTATACGCGTAAGGAGAGTCCTAATTTGCACCGGCAGGAGCGGTGACCACTACAAGCTAGATGTTTCCGGAGAAGATCTCGACAAGGTCCACAATCGATTATTTGATCCCAAAGACTATACGGGTAAAAAGGTCATGGTGGTGGGCGGTGGCGATTCTGCATTGGAAGCAGCTATCAGCCTAAGTGAAGCCGGCGCAGAGGTGACATTGAGTTATCGCGGCTCAAACTTTACTCGCCCCAAGCAGGAAAATATCGATCACGCTCAAGCATTACTGGGCAGCCGGATACTGTACCAAACCCGCGTGACCCGCATCGAAGCCGACAAGGTCTATTTACAGGACGCCGCAAAAACCCAAATCGAACTGCCAAATCATGCCGTCTTTGTCTTAATTGGCCGGGAAGCACCGGTGGATTTTTTTCATCGTACCGGCATCAGTATCCGGGGCCATTGGTCGTTGCGGAAGACAATAGGCTTTGCTTTCACGCTATTAGCAGTGGTATTCATCTACCGCTGGAAAACTGAAAATAGCGCAGTCGCCGATTTATTTCTGGAGAAAAACTGGTTCCCCAATAACATTGACGGGGCTATCGGGCCTACCGAAAATCCGCTGGTCAAAATCCTCCAACATGAAGTTAACTCACCAGGTTTCTATTACGAACTGCTCTACACGTTAGTGATTATCGTTTTTGGCATTCGAAGAATGCTCCGCACACCGACACCCTATGTCCGTTGGCAAACTACATCTTTGATTCTGGTGCAAACCATCCCCTTGTTTATATTGCCTTACTTTATTTTGCCATTATTCGGTGAATTGGGGCTGTTTGAAACAGGCGTTGGGGAATGGTTAGCCGACCAGTTGTTTCCTGTCGGGGACAGTGGAGACCGCGAATATTGGCGCAGTGTGGGTTTTATTCTGGCCTGGCCGCTATTTATTTGGAATGTATTTACGCCGCAACCCAACCTGCTATGGCTGGTGATTGCCTTTCTGCAAACCTTTGTGTTAATTCCCTGGCTGGTGCACCGATACGGTAAAGGGGTTTATTGTGGCTGGATTTGTTCCTGCGGAGCGTTAGCGGAAACCTTGGGTGACGCCCAGCGCGCTAAAATGCCTCACGGTCCGGTTTGGAATAAAGTAAATATGGCCGGGCAAGTCATTTTAGGCGGAGTGCTAGTATTACTGGGGCTTAGAGTGGCTTCCTGGCTATTGCACTCTCAACCAACAGGTGAAGCTGTCGGCGCATTGTTCACCCAACTAACTTTCGACTATACATTGCTTGGTATTCCACTGAATTATTCAGCTGTGGTGGATTATTTTTTGTCTGGGCTAGTTGGCCTTGGCCTTTATTTTCATTTTAGCGGCAGAACCTGGTGCCGCTTTTTTTGTCCGTTAGCGGCCTTGATGAACATTTATGGCAGATTCAGCCAATTCAGGATCTTCGCCGAAAAAGAAAAATGCATTTCTTGCAATGTCTGTTCTTCGGTATGTCACCAAGGCATCGATGTAATGAATTTTGCCAATAAAGGCCTACCGATGGCAGATCCGCAATGCGTGCGCTGTTCCGCCTGTGTGAGTGGTTGTCCAACCGGCACATTGAGTTTTGGCCGTTTACAGTCCGACGGCAGAATCATGCTTGACCGGATACCTGCCTCACCGGTACAAATCCGAGAAGCGTTAGCTCAACCGGGGCATTCATGAGCATTATCGACACGAACGGCTATTCCTATGCATGGTACATGCGTCCGTTACTAGCCCTAATGAGCAGACGCCGGAGCGGATTATCGGAGCCAGTACGTTTGTGGGCGCGTCAGCCCATGGCATTTTTAGGATTTTTATTGATGAACCTTGCATTGGATCATAGGAATCCGTCACTAAGCAAAACGCTACGCGCTTTAGTCCGAACGCGCGTTTCTCAACTCAATGGCTGCCGGTTTTGCATCGATTTAAACGCTGCCCACGCCTTGGATTGCGGTCTCAGTCGTGAAAAGTTAGAAGCCCTCGCCTGGTTTTCCGACTCGTCATTGTATAGCGATGCCGAGAAAGTAGCTTTAGCCTATGCGGAGACTGTCACAACCATTGGAAATGTGGCTGATGCAAGCCTAATTGAACAACTGCGGCACACTTTCGATGATGACGATATCGTGGCCTTAACCGCTCTCATCGCCCACCAAAACATGTCTGCGAAATTCAATGCTGCCTTGGGCGCATCGCCTCAAGGATTATGTATGACCCATTACGGATACTTTCCTTCGGATTGAGGGAAAAAACCATTTACCGCCTTTTAAACACCGAAAGTCCAATGCGATTGACGCGCCTGATCCATCCAAATAGCTTCGGCTTTTGTCTCTTAGGGTGCTGTGGTTTTCTTGCGTGGTTATCGCGTGCACCGCAATTTTTGAATTTGTCTACATTTGCGGGAATTATGGGGCTAATGTTTGCCTTTTATGTTCTCTCATACCGAACGATTCAGCGATCTGGTTCGCATATGGCAAGAACAGTATTTTTCTGGGCCCTGCTGTTACGCCTATCCGGTTTGTTGGGCGATCCCATATTTGAGGATGATTATTTCCGTTACTTGTGGGATGGCTATCGCTTTGCCAGCGACGGAACACCTTTTGGCCGTCCTCCCGAATCATTTTTTAACGACCCCAGCGTTCCTAAGGCTTTTCGGACAATCCTGAGCCAGATTAACCATCCGGATATTCCAACTATCTATGCGCCCACTTTCCAATATTTTTTTCTGATTGCCAACTGGATAGCGCCTGGGCAATTGTGGGCCTTAAAATTGTTATTGATTGCCGCCGACTTGTTGTTAATCCTGGGGCTATTTCGCTTCGCTGGCGCAAAGCAAACGCTGTTATATGCCTGGAATCCACTGGTAATTAAAGAAATTGCCTTTACCGCTCATCCCGATGGCCTGATTCCGGCATTGCTTATCGGTAGTTGGTTATTCAGCTCACGAGGCAGACCAATCATTGCTGGGCTACTGCTGGTCGCCGCTGTAGCATCCAAGGCTTCTGCATGGCTATTCGTACCTTTTATTGCCATCAATATCGGGTGCTTGGGCATAGGTGCGTTTATAGGCGGGTATCTGCTGCTTTATCTACCCTTTTGGGTTCAAGGCGCCACAGACATGACAGGACTCCGTGTTTTTGCTCAGGAATTTGAATTCAATTCCGCGCTGTACGGCTTGATAAGACTTGGGTTACCAGTTCATTGGACAAAAATGCTGTTAGGCATGGCTTTTATCGGCATAACCTCAGTTTATTTTGTCAGGTATTGGCGGCGTGGATGCCGAAGTTTACCTCGCGGAGACTGGTTATTTGGCGGCTTATTGATCATATCCCCGGTTATTAATCCCTGGTATTTGCTATGGCTAATGCCGTTTGCCTGTATTTACTCAGGCTTAGGGGTTTGGATTGCATCGGCTGCGCTACTTTTGTCTTATGTGACTGGCCTAAACCTGCAAGATTTCGTATTCGCCCCGTATGAGCATCCATTGTGGGTTAGGCCTTTGGAATTCGGAATAATTGGCCTCGGGATGGCGTTTGACAAGTGGCAATCGGTCAGAACACCCTCGCAAAGCAGGAGGCTTGACGAATATTTCCAGCCCAGTGAGCTGCCAGAGTTTAACCAACGAATGAATTAGTGAGCAGTCCCAACACATCTTGAGTTCGGTGCCCGCTTGCCAGCCCGGCGAATCCTACTCACCATCGCCATAACGTCAACGGGGAGTCACTCGGTTTTGGGTGGTATCGATGATTTTTCTGTTGGCGCTGATTTTTCCTTATCTGCTTTCCTGGTTTTATTAAGTCAATATCATGAATCGATACCTTGCTTTGTTCATGATGAGTTTCGCTGTTGCTCAACCGGCATCGGCCAAATCTCGTACCGCTGTAATTACCATACCCGGCATGAGCTGTGCAGTCTGTCCGTTGACGATAAAAATGTCTCTGAATCCGACCACGGGCGTCAAAGGCATGATGTTTAACCTCGATAGCCGTCAGGTCACTGTGCATTTTGACGCGGCTAAAACCACTATCGATGCACTGCTGCGCGCTACCTGCCAGTGGTTTTACGAATGTCAGGGCTGCCATATCCTGTTAAATTCCAAGCCCTGTGATTGTTGCCTGTTCTGCTCATATGGCAGTGTCCCTTGTCCGCCAATACAGTTGCACGGCAAACAGGCAAATCCTGACCTCATTCAAAACCGATCACGTAACAGCGGCAGCTAGCTTTTGCCGTTGCCACTATCGACCGGTAAATACGGCAAGGACTCATCCAGCAATCTTTCCAGCAAATCATGATCGATCAGCGCTTGTAAATCGGCCGCGTTACCTTTTTGCATCGTTGGCTTCAGTGCCAGTTTGCTTTGCTGTTCTTCCAGGGCAAAGCCGTTGCCGCATACCCGGCAAAACACCTTATCGCCGGCTTTCTGGTGTTTATGCAGGACCACAACCGGTCCGCACATCGGACATTCGCGCATAGGAATACCGGTATCGCTATGTCCGACAATGCCATCCAGCTCATTAGCGTGGGCTAGTTCGATGAAACGGCGGCCGAAGTTTAGATCGAATTGCCTGTCCAGATTCATCTCGATTTGTTCGATGGCCGCTGCCACCGGCATGCCCTTGCGATAGGGCCGGGTGCTGGTCATCGCGTCAAATGCATCGGCGATACCCACGATGCGCGCGGCTTCTGGGATTTTTCTACCGTCCAAGCCGTTCGGGTAACCTTTGCCATCAATGCGCTCATGGTGACTTAGCACCGCATCTGTGGCCCATGGCGCCATGGGGTGGCCTTCCAACACCTGCGCGCCCAATGCCGGATGGGTTTTCATGACTGCATACTGCTCATCGCTGAGTTTGCCGGGGTTGTTGAGAATGCTGTCCGGCACGCCGACTTTGCCCAAATCATGTAAAAAGCCACCCAACCCGGCAACCACAGCATCTTGCATTGAAAACCCGCACGCCAATGCCAATCGCGTCGAATACTGCGACACTCGCCATAAATGCCCACCGGTATAAGGATCGCGGGCTTCAACCAAAAACGCCATGCTGTAAAGCGTGTGTAATAAATCCTGAGTATGGGTATTTTTCATGACTTGCTCCTTGTGGGATAAATAAATGGGAATGGATGGGACTGACCGCTGAGTAAATATCCCCCGGCAAAGCCGGGGGCTTTATGTTGTGAACCGCTCAAAGCGGTAAATGGGGTCGCTAACGCGGCCCCAATATAATAGCCACCTAAAGGTGGCGTTCAGTTCCAAAGACTCAATTGTTCAATTCGCTGGTCTTCTTGCTCTTGGTGGCGGATGTATTCTCGAATCATCGTCTCATCCCGACCAACCGTCGAAACAAAATAACCTCGTGCCCAAAAGTGCTGCCCGACAAAATTACGCTTTTTCTCGCCATAAACTCGCGCCATATGGATAGCGCTTTTGCCTTTGATGTAGCCAATCACCTGCGACACTGCATACTTCGGTGGTATCGAAATCAACATATGCACATGATCAGGCATCAAATGCCCCTCTAAAATCCGACTTTCCTTCTGGCTGGCTAGCCTTCGGAAAACCTCTCCCAAATGTGAACGCAACTCTTTATACAAGGTTCGTCGCCGACATTTCGGGATAAACACAACATGATATTTGCACTCCCACTTCGAGTGACTTAAGCTTTCTTTTTCGTCCATCAGGTTACTCCTCTAGCGTGTACTTGGCGGTTCACGCTTTTGAGTTTCTTGATGGACTCCTCTAAATGTCAAACTGTTGCTGTCTCCCCGGCTGAGCCGGGGGATTTCTCAATATTTGTTAAGTCGCGACATAGCCGCCTTTCCTTACAGCACGCTTAGAAATTTTTTAACGCTGACTTCACGTGTCGTGTCTACGCATCAAAAAAATTGTAAGGAATTTCGAACGTCTCCGACTGATGGGGCAGGAAGGCAATATTGCCTGTCCTGATCATTTAATAATCTATCGGAGAGAACATCATGAACAAAAAAACCTTATCTTTGACTTTGAGCAGCGCTTTGGCTTCGACTTTACTGAGCGCGGCCCCCATCATTCAAGCCGGCGAAAATCCGTTTGCGATGTCCAGCATCAACCTCTCTCAACAATTGGCGGCCGCTGACGGCAAATCCGCTGAAGCGGGTTGCAGCGCCAAGATGAAGGAAGGTAAATGCGGCGAAGGCAAATGCGGTGCCAACAAGATGAAAGACATGAAAGGCGCCGAAGGTGGATGCAGTGCCAAAATGCCGGAAGCCGGCTGTAGCGGCAAGATGCCTGAAGGTGGTTGCAGCGGTAAAACTACGAAATAAGCCTGAGGGACCGCTGATGACTACTGCCAATCCTTTCGGTCTTGCGGGTTCCGGCTTGGGTTTGCGTCGGGCGATGTTGCCAGACCTGCAAGCCTACGTACCGGACAGCATAGCCTTTTTCGAAGTTTCGCCGGAAAACTGGGTAGGCGTCGGTGGTCGTCTCGGCAAGCAGTTCCGTAGCCTGACCGAGCGCCATCGTTTTGTGGCGCACGGTTTGGCCTTGTCGTTGGGCGGCCCCGCGCCGCTCGATACCGCGTTTTTAGGCGATCTAAAACAGTTTCTCGATCATCACGATTTTGCCCTGTACACCGAGCACTTGAGCTTTTGCAGCGATGAGGGACATTTTTATGACTTATACCCGATCCCTTTTACGGAGCAGGCGGTCAAGCATGTCGCCAGTCGTATTCGTCAGACTCAGGACGTTCTGGAACGACCGATTGCTTTGGAAAACGCTTCCTACTATGTGCAGCCACCGCAGGCGGAGATGGACGAACTAAGCTTTATCAATGCCGTATTGTGCGAAGCCGACTGTTATTTGCATCTGGATGTCAACAACATCTATGTCAACAGCGTCAATCACGGCTACGACCCGGTGGCGTTTTTACGCGGCCTGCCCGGCGAGCGCATCGTTTATGGGCACGTTGCCGGCCACGACCTGGAACCTTCGGGCTTGATCATCGATACTCACGGACAGAACACCATCGAACCGGTATGGGACTTGCTGGCCGAGGCCTATCGAAGCTTTGGCGTATTTCCGACCTTGGTGGAACGAGACAGCAACATTCCGCCATTGGCCGAGTTACTGACCGAAGTGGAACGAATTCGTGCCTTGCAAAAAAACCATCGGCATGGCCGAAGCGCACAAGGCATCAGCGAGGTAGCGGCATGAGCCAGCCATCCGCATTTCAACAACAGCAACGGCAGTTTCTGAATTACTTGCGACAACCGCAAACAGCACAGCTACCTGCGGGCTTCGCCCCTGAGAGACTGACCGTGTATGTCGATCTGCTCTACAACAAATTCGACGAGAGCCTGACGGCCTGTTTTCCGGTGATTCACAGCATCTTATCCAATGATGACTGGCGGGCGTTGCTGCTGGATTTCATTGCAAAACATCGCTGCCTGACGCCGTATTACCGGCAGATTCCCGATGAGTTTGTGCAGTATCTGCAACAGGAACGTGAGCATCCCGATGATTGGCCGTTTCTGGCCGAACTGGCGCATTTCGAATGGATCGAATTACAGTTGTCAATTGCCGAGGCCGAGCCGGTAACGCGAAAGCAGTTGTCTGATGCCGATTTACTGGCCAATGTGCCTGTGTTTGCACCGGTCATGCAATTGCAGCATTACCACTGGCCTGTGCAGGACATCGGTCCAAACTTTTTGCCGAGTGAACCGCCCGAAACAGCTACCCATGTCCTTGGGTTTCGCGATAGCGAGGATCAAGTGCAGTTTGTAAACCTGAATCTGGCTACGGCCAAGCTGATCCTGCTGTTAAATAACGGCCTGACCGGACAACAGGCCTTACAGGCGATGAAAAGCGACGACCTCAAGGACGCGCAATTTTTAGAACTCACCCAATTCGGTCAACAGATTCTGGCCGATCTACATAGCCAGGGCGCGATTATCGACATTCGCCCGGTTTGAACTTTGGAGCCTCACTGATGAACGACCTCGCTAAATCCGCCCAAGATCCTTGTACAGCTTGTCTGACCCCTTCCTGCATCGAGCGGCTATGCACTATGCCCAGCCTGCTTTCTCGCTGTTTCGACAGAAACTTACAGGGCTTGGCGCCAATTTTTCTACGTCTGTTGTTGGCTTACGAGTTCGGCGAAGCCGGCCTGGAAAAACTCCATGGCGATAACTGGTTTGCCGATGTGAGCTTCCCATTTCCGTTCAGCTTATTGCCCACGGATTTTAGCTGGACCTTGGCCACCGGCTTGGAGATCATCGCCCCGATTGCGTTGATATTGGGATTTATGACCCGCTTTTTTAGCGCGGCGCTAATGGTGTTGACCGTGGTGGCCATCGCGGTCGTACATTGGCCCGCCGAATGGCACACATTGGCCGAATTATGGAAAGGCTATGCCATCACCGATCAAGGTTATGGCAATTACAAATTGCCGTTGGTTTATTTGTTCATGCTCGGTTCGCTGCTGTTGAGTGGCAGTGGCGGCTTGGCTATTGATACTTGGTTGAAACAACGCACAGCAGCTTAAACATGAAAAAATTCTGCTGGATATTTTTAACGATGCTACCGATGAATCACGCGGCGGTTGCCGATAACAAACTGCCTATCGGCGAGTTCAGCCAAAATCGCCTGGAGCGTTGGGAACATAAAAGCTTCAAAGGCGAAACCCAATACCGTCTGCAAACTATCGATGGCGTGACGGTGCTGAGTGCCGATAGCCGCGCCGCCGGTTCCGGCTTGTTCAAGGAACAGCGTATCGATCTGGAACAAACGCCGTTCCTGAACTGGTCGTGGCGCATCGGCAATCGTTTGACCGGATTGAATGAACAAAGCAAGGCTGGCGACGATTACGCGGCGCGGGTGTATGTGGTGGTCAAAGGCGGGCTGGCGTTTTGGCAAACCAAGGCCATCAATTATGTCTGGGCCGGTAACACTAAACAGGACAGCGTCTGGCCGAATGCCTTTGCCGGGAATCATGCAATGATGTTGGCCTTGCGCGGCCCGGAAACATCGCTGAACGTTTGGCAACATGAAAAACGCAATGTCCGGGCCGATTTCAAGCAACTATTCGGTGAAGACATCAGCACTATCGATGCCGTCGCCATCATGACAGATACCGACAACAGCAATGGCTCGGTGTCTGCTGTTTACGGCGACATCTGGTTTTCCAAGGACTAAGCATGCACGATACCAAAGCTCTGTTGATTAATAGTGACTTTCCGGCTCTATTCCGCAAGCCTCTGCAAGTGTTGCAAATCAATCTGGGCTATTTGTGCAATCTAAGTTGCGTGCATTGTCATGTCAACGCCGGCCCCAAACGCACCGAGATGATGAGCCGGGAAACCGTTGATCAGGTGTTGGCGTTGGCCGAAACCGCAAACATTCACACGCTGGATTTGACCGGCGGTGCACCGGAAATGCACGCCGATTTTCGCTATCTGGTACGAGCCGCGCGTGATCGTGGCATCGAGGTAATTGACCGTTGCAATCTGACTATTCTGGAAGAACCGGCATACGCCGATCTTGCGGAGTTTCTGGCCGCGCAGCAGGTCAACATCGTCGCCTCCCTGCCGTGTTATCTGGAAGAAAATGTCGACAAACAACGCGGCAAAGGCGTGTTCAAAGACAGTCTGGCAGCCTTGCAGCGCTTGAATCGGCTGGGTTATGGCCAGCCGGACAGCGGATTGGAGTTGAATTTAGTTTTCAACCCGCAAGACGCAGTGTTACCGCCCGACCAGCAGCAACTGGAACAAGCATACAAACAGCACTTGCAACACCATTACGGCATCGTCTTCAACCGCCTGTTTGCCATCGCCAACATGCCAATTCAGCGTTTCGGCAGCACCTTGGTCAGCCATGGCCGCTTCGAATCTTATCTGACTTTACTGAAAAGCAGCTTTCGCGCCGACAACCTTGAAAATCTGATGTGCCTAAATACCCTCAGTATCGACTGGCAAGGCTACGTCTACGACTGTGATTTCAATCAGATGCTGGATTTGCCGTTGGGTGCCACAGCCAAGCCCAAACTACACATCAGCGAATTGCACCTGGAACAACTGCAAAACGCATCGATATCCACCGCCGCCCATTGTTACGGCTGTACCGCCGGCCAAGGCAGCAGCTGCGGCGGAGCTTTGCTCTGAGTTTGGCCTTGTCCGAGCTTAAACAAGCAATGTAAAAGTGCTTGCTTGAAGATTCTGCGCATTAATTAAACGCGCTAGAATTTACATAATCTAACCTTAATGGTATCTTTTGAACAAAGAGCGTGACTTATCCTTTTTATCGTCAGCGCTTAATTGCATGGATCTTTGCGCATTGACTTTTGCCGTACATCACGCTCCAAATCTACATTTTTGCTAGAGGTGATCCTGGATGTTTAAGTGGATTGGATGTAAAGGCGCAGTAGGAAATTGCTTTGCAAAATTACTCGATCTGCATCGTACCGCCATCCGGCTCGGCATATACCGCCGCTCCGGCAAGGTCGCCTTAGTCGTCGGCACCCTGTTGAATTTGATCAACCAACCGCAAGCAGTGTTCGGCCTGCTGTCTTTGGATTACCCGGCGATGCAAGGACTCGATGTGGTCAAGGCGCTTTTAACCTATAGCGTGCCTTTTCTGGTGGCCACTTACGGCGCCTTAACCGCGATTGCTCATCAACGGACAGACCCGTAAAGCCAGCCATTCACTTGACCTAAACCGCCGCATCAAATTCCCTTAACGCCATACAGGAACGCGACATGTTCATACCCACCGAATCCATAGGCAGTATTCCCCGTCCGCCGCAATTGCTCGAAGCACTCCGGGAATTTCGCGCGGGCCGACTATCGCAACAACAGCTCGATGCCTGCTACGACGAAGCGGTGCGCGACACTTTGCAACGTTTTGCGGACACCGGTTCGCCGGTGATCTCCGATGGCGAACAGACCAAGTCCAGCTTCGCCACCTACCCATTACAAGGTTTGCACAACATCGCCGACGACGGCATCGTGATTCCTTTTGCCGACGGCCACACCCGGCAACTACCCCGATTAACCGCAGGACCGTTTCGCTACGGCGTCTATGCCGGCGCATTTGTGCAGGCCGCCAAACGCTACACCACGCGCCCACTCAAGCAGGCGGTGATTTCGGCTTCCGCCTTGAGCCTGCTTTATCCGCAACAAGGCATAGACGGCTACTCGCGGGACGCTTTCATCGATGACTTGATCAAGGAAACGGTGGCGGACATTCGCGGTTGTTTGGACCAAGGCGCCCACCATGTGCAAATCGATTTCACCGAAGGGCGCTTGTCGGTCAAACTCGATCCATCCAAGCAATTGCTGCGGAACTTTATCGACCTGAACAACCGGGTATTGGCGCACTTTAGCCCGGAACAACGCCAACGCATCGGCATACATACCTGTCCCGGCGGCGACCATGATTCCACGCACAGCGCCGATGTCGATTACGCCGACCTGCTGCCGAGTTTTTTCCAGCTCGAAGCCGGTAATTTCTATATGCAGATGGCTAACGAAAAAGAGCCCGAACGTGTGTTGGCTATCGTCAAAGACAATCTTCGCCCCAACCAGCGTGTGTTTGTCGGCGTGATCGACGTGCTGAATCCCGACGTGGAAGCACCGGAATTGGTGCGGGATCGCGTATTGCGCGCCGCCGAGTACATCCCGCTGCATCAGCTCGGCACCACCGACGACTGCGGCTTTTCGCCTTTCGAAGACGACACCTCAACCGGGCGCGACACGGCATTCGCCAAAATCAAGGCCCGCGTCGTTGGTACGGAAATGGCTGCCAAGGCGTTGAATAGCTGAATGCGGTGCGATTTGCGGTTAGAACAAGACAACTACTAAAGGGCATTGCGTCGAATTTTAAACGGTTCCATGCGACGCAATATGGACCTAAACTTACCGCCTTAATTTGATATTTTTTATCTATTATCTATTATCTATTGCATGTCATATGATGTTGACAGCTGGTAATATTAAGAAAATATAATAAACTCTCTAGGCAACCTCTGATTAAATCAATTTTTCAAGAAAACCTTGACTGAAAATCATTGATTTCAATAACATTTAAATTTGAAACAACGAATAAATCAGAGGTTACCTAGCGTAATTTTTTAGCTTTAATTTGGATGTAAATAAATATGATCAAAATAAGCGATACAGAACTCTCCCCTGTCAGAAAAATAGATGGCGGTGCAGGGCCTGTTGTGTATTTTGGCACACCTATTCACGGTGGCGACGACGTTACGAAGGTCGGTGCCACCTACCTTATCGACAACAATATATTTAATTTTATTTGCAAGAACTCAATCCCAGACACCTTCGTTAAATTCATTTCATACGCTAGTCGATTTGGTCTTGAGTTAAACCCAGCATTCGCCATTTCTGAATTATTCAGAACAGCAAAAGATCCAGGCGGTTATCTAAGGTACTACCAAAAGCATTTGCAGAATAATTTTAATATTAAAATTACTGATAACATATTAAATAACTACACAAGCTTGGTTCTTAGGAATAAGCCAATTTTCACCGAAAACATTCATCAAATCGAATGCTTTATGGCCATTATCAAAGAAATATACAACAGCCATTTAAGTGAAAATGATATGGTTGATGTATTTCTGAAAAAAATATTTGATAAAGATCTTCCATACTTGATTTATCCTATCTACGCGGGATTAATATTCTTTTTTGTTAAACAAAATATCCATAACCAAATAAGTATTCGAAAAAAAATCGATTCATTCCTGAGCCTAAAAGAAAATTACGATAGCGAAAAGAAAAGTTTGCACAACATCTCAACCGACATTTCAATTTTTTTAGATTGTCGAGAGCTTTATACCCATAGTTATTCTAATTATCCCAGTGTTTATTCTATTGTTACTTGCGATGAAGTTGTAGGTTACTTACTGAATAATTTGTGCGTTCACTCGGTTACCTGTCCAAATAATGGCAGGTATTCAAGTCAGGTTGCCATCAGGGATTCTTCCGAATGGAAGGATAGGTTTAATAGTTATGAAACGCAAATTAAAGAAACCTTTAACCGCCGCAACATTGGCACTGATAAAGATATTCTTAATCGTAGTAAAAATCTTAAAAACGAAGGCATGTTAGCCATTAATAGATATGTTCGACTAACCAGCAGGTGACACTCTGATGAACTAACGTTGAAAATTAATTTTAAGCCGGTAAGGCGCAATAAGGCTTCGCGTGTTGTCTCTCTACTGACTAAACCTTAAGGTCTTGTGGCAACAATAATATCCATTCACGTGATATTTGAATAAACCCGCTGACCAGCCCGCTCCGATTAGCGATAGCGTAATCGGAGGAATGATGACCTCAAAATGTGCGATTACGCAAACTTTTATGCCCTTTAGGGTAAATCGAACCAACATTTTGAAGGACAGCATATTAGACTGCAACCGCTCGTTCACGGACAACTCGGATCCCAAACCAGGCGACCGATGTTGGTCAATTCGACGTTTTTATTCACCGGACAGTCTGGGCAATCCTGGCGATTGGGGCGATTGTGACAATTCCCGCATTGGCGGATCAGCCTATCCGCCCGTTCCAGATCGCGATCCAGTTCTTCCAAATCGTCCAGCAAGCCCCGTATTCTTTTACGTAAATCTTGCAGGAGCGGCTGCATCGCGGCTGATGCTTGTTTGCCGGAATCATATTGCTCGCGTGTGCAGGCCAGCTTTTGCACCGATTCCAGCTCGATGCCGACTCGACCAAGTTGCAAGGCGACAGCCATGCGCTTCAAATCTTTCCGGGCATAAAGACGCGTGCCGCCCTCGGTGCGGTCAGGAGCGATCAGTCCAAGTTCCTCGTACAGGCGAATGGTTCTTGGCGTGGTGCCAAGTTCATCGGCTAATTCACCGATTTTAAGAACATCGCGCTGGTGTTTAGGCGGCAGGCGCATAATGAGTTACAAAATATAAGGTAGACGTCACATAGTGTAGGTATTGCACTAACCGAACACAAATTTTGCCTACCAGCAATGCCTGCAAGAATCTTGATCTACTAAGTGGCGATGATGTCTATTAAAGCAGTGAAATTAAATTTGCTGAGATTGTTGTCAGGAATGAGCAGCAAATACGACTAACTGGCGAGCCCAATAGTATTTAAGGAATTTAGATGTTTACCCAAACAACTTGCAAACACCCTCCGAAGCCTAGCCCATTCAGCATCGGTAGGTCGGCATCAAAACCTCCAGACTTTTGTTATTGCTGGGCATTGCCGCATTGATAGCGATATTTTTTGCGCTGGATTTGCAACACTACCTGACGCTGGATAATTTAAAAGCCCAGCAGACCGGTATCGCCGATTACCATCAGGCTCACCCACTACTGGCTATGGCACTGTATGCCGCGTTGTATATCGCGGTCACGGCGCTGTCATTACCGGGAGCGACGATATTAACGCTGGCTGGCGGCGCGGTGTTCGGTTTGCTATGGGGTACGCTGATCGTCTCGTTTGCTTCCAGCATAGGCGCTACTCTGGCGTTTCTCGCTGCGCGGTTTTTATTGCGCGACTGGGTCAAAACCAAATTCAGTGCCCGCTTGCAGGCCATTGATGAGGGCGTGAGTCGCGACGGCGCTTTGTATTTGTTTACCTTGCGTCTGGTGCCGTTGTTTCCGTTTTTCATGATCAATCTGGCGATGGGTTTGACACCCATCAAGACCAGAACCTTTTACTGGGTTAGTCAGGTCGGCATGTTGGCTGGCACCTTGGTGTACGTCAATGCCGGCACCCAGTTGGCGAAAATCGATTCGCTCTCTGGCATCCTGTCTCCAGCCTTGCTCGGTTCGTTTGCCTTGCTCGGTCTATTTCCTTTGGTGACCAAGAAAATGCTCGAACTCTTCAAGCAACGCAAAATTTACGCGAACTGGACTAAGCCGGCCAGCTTCGACAACAACCTGGTAGTAATCGGCGCCGGTGCCGGCGGTTTGGTCTCGGCCTATATTGCCGCCGCCGTTAAAGCCAAAGTCACGCTGATCGAAAAACACAAAATGGGCGGTGACTGCCTGAACACCGGTTGCGTGCCGTCCAAGGCGCTGATTCGCTCGACCAAGTTGCTGTCGCATATCAAACGCGCGCCCGAGTTCGGCATCGCCAAAGCCGAGGTTGAATTTGATTTCGCCACCGTGATGGAGCGGGTGCAACAGGTGATCAAAACCGTAGCCCCGCACGATTCCGTCGAACGCTATACCGAGCTGGGCGTGGAGGTCATCGAAGGCTCGGCCAAAATCGTTTCGCCCTGGGCGGTGGAAGTCACGACAGCCGACGGTTTCAAAACCCTCACCAGCCGCGCTATTGTCATCGCCGCCGGCGCCCGGCCTTTCGTGCCGCCGATTCCCGGACTGGAAAACATCGATTATATGACTTCGGATAACGTCTGGAACTTGCGCGAATTACCCAAGCGCCTATTGGTCTTGGGTGGCGGGCCGATAGGCTGTGAATTGGCGCAAACCTTCGCCCACCTCGGTAGTCAGGTCACGCAAGTGGAAATGGCGCCGCGCCTTATGCTGCGGGAAGACCCGGATGTATCGGACATCGTCCAGGCCCGATTTCAGGCGGAAGGCGTGGCGGTCAAAGTCAACCACACCGCCAAGGAATTCATCGTCGAAAGCGGCGAACACATTTTGCTGGCGGAAGCTAACGGCCAAATCGTCAGAATCGCCTTCGATAAAGTGTTGATCGCCATCGGCCGTGCCGCCAATGTACAAGGTTATGGCGTCGAGGAACTGGGCATTGCCTTGTCGCCGCGCAAAACCCTGGAAACCAACGCCTTTCAGGAAACCAACTATCCGAATATTTTCGCTGTCGGCGATGTGGCGGGACCCTATCAATTTACCCACACCGCCGCGCATCAGGCCTGGTATGCGGCGGTCAACGCCTTGTTCGGCCAATTCAAGAAATTCCGTACCGATTACTCGGTGATTCCCTGGTCGACCTTTACCGATCCGGAAGTGGCGCGCGTGGGATTGAACGAACAGGATGCGCAAGCGCAGAATATCGCTTATGAAGTCTCAACCTACGGCCTCGACGACCTGGATAGGGCGATTGCCGACGGCGAAGCCCATGGCTTTGTTAAGGTGCTGACCGTGCCGGGCAAGGACAAGATTCTCGGCGTGACCATCGTCGGCGAACATGCGGGCGATTTGCTGGCCGAGTTCGTGCTGGCGATGAAACAAGGCATCGGCTTGAATAAGATTTTAGGCACCATTCACATCTATCCAACCCTGGCGGAAGCCAATAAATATGTGGCAGGAGTCTGGAAGCGTAATCACGCTCCCAAGGGTTTGCTGGCATGGCTGGGCCGTTATCATGCCTGGCGGCGTAAGGTTTAAGCGATGCAAACGCTTTTCCCCGATAGTGTACTGCTGATTTTTTGCAAAGCGCCAATTCCCGGCCAAGTCAAAACCCGGCTGCAACCGGCCTTGAGCGCCGAACAGGCTACCCAAGCACATAAGCAATTGACCTGTATGACGCTGGATAGGGCCTTCCAGCAGCCTTTGTGCGCTGTTGAACTGCACTGCGCGCCGGACACCGGTGATGAATTTTTTCAGGATTACGCGCGCCGTTATCCGGTCACACTTCGGACTCAACACGGCTCCGATTTAGGGGAACGCATGCAACAAGCCTTCGAAGATGCATTAGGCCGATACCGGCATGCATTGCTGATGGGTTGCGATTGTCCTAGTCTTTCCGCAGACGACCTGCGTTGTGCACTGACGGCGTTAAACCAAGGACACGATGCGGTCATTGCACCCGCCGACGATGGCGGTTACGTCATGATCGGTTTAAACGAGGCACAACCGAGACTGTTCAGCAACATGAACTGGGGTCATGACCAGGTGATGTCTTCCACCCGTCGTCGGTCAGAAGACATCGGCTTGAAGGTTTACGAACTGGACAGTCAGTGGGACGTGGATACCTATCAGGACTGGCAACGTTATTTAGAGTTAACAAATCGCTGAGACGAAATGGCATTCCCCCAAAGGTTTCTTTAACTGTTTATGCATACAAAAAAGCCGAAATGCACCAATTGCACGGAATTGGCGCATTTGAGCTATGGCGAAAACAATCAACCCTTTAAGCGCATTTCTGGCTGCTGCAATGCGCCGGTTCGTCCCAAGCTTCGGCCTGGAATGCGGTATCCAACGGCGTATCGATAATGTGGTTGGTGTAGTTACTGAGGGTTTTAAGCGTCACGCCCAATACCACTTCCAATACCTGTGCTCGGCTGTAACCGACCGTGATAAATTTGTCGAAGGTTTGACCGCAAACTACGCCACGATTTTTCACCACGTCGCGAGTAAGGTTTGCCAAGGCATCCAACTTAGGGTCCGGCAACGGTTGCAAGTTTCTGATCGCATCGATAATGGCAGGATCGGCCTTGACCATGTGTTTGGCGATCATCGAATGTGCCGCCACGCAGTAGCTGCAATGATTCTCGGCGCTGACGACCAGCAGTACGACTTGTCTTTCGGTCGGGCTCAGCGAAGTTTGGTCGAACAGCGCCGTCAACTCGATATAAGCCTGCAATGCCGGCGGAGCTTCGGCCAAGCCGCCTTGCAGGTTGGGCACGAAGCCGTATTTTTTTAAAGCCCTTTCCAGTAGCGGTTGAGCCGAGACAGGGGCCGTGAGGATAGAATGAATTTTGAATTGGGGCATGGTATCTCTTTGAGAAAATTGAAAAATAACAAGCAGTTTGCCGCCGATACCGGTTGCGCCGGTTCTCGTTGCGACGAAGACAGATTAAGTAAAGCGGGCCGGCTATCCCATGCCCGCCATTCCGGCATTGTTGTCCGATCTTTCGGGAATGGGTTATGGATGCCTTAACTGCCCTAGTTAATACGCTGAACCTGCACGCCAAGCTGGTGTATTCCGGCGGCGTGTGCGGACGCTGGTTGATGGATCACAACTCCGAAACCTCGGTGTGGTTTCATCTGATCAGCAAGGGACAAGGCTTTGTGCATTCGCCGCGCTGGCCAACGCCGTTGGCGCTGGATAGCGGCGATTTGATTCTGTTTTTGCCGCATGCCGCTAGGCACTTCTTGTCGTATAGCGCCGAACATTTGCCCGAAACGGCCGACGACACTCGATTGACGCCTTGGCTGGATGGGGAAACAGGCTTCGTCTGTGGCGAAATCGAGCTGGCCGCGCCAAAATCCTTGTTGTGGCAGGCCTTGCCCGCCGAAATCGTAATTCGGCAGAACCAGGCCGGCAACGTCCTGGCCCGGATAATCGAACTGGCGATCACCGAAGCCTCGGCGCAGCGATTCGGCAGCGATTCGGTGGTCGAACGCCTGTGCGACAGCTTGTTTGTGTTGGTGATTCGTTACTGTATCGAGGAAGGTCTGGTGCGCGAAGGGGTGTTTGCGGCGATGCAGGACAAGCGGCTGGCCACCGCGTTGGCCTTGATTCATCAACAGCCCTGGCATGCCTGGACGCTAGCCGAACTCTGCTCGCGGGCCGGCGTTTCCAAGACGGTGTTGTCGGAAAAATTCGCCGCGTTGATCGGCCATTCGCCGATTGAATATTTGACGATCTGGCGCTTACAAATTGCCGCTCACTGGCTGATTGAACCGAATATGAGCGTGGAGCGCGTGGCGGAAAGAAGCGGTTACGAATCGGTGCCGGCCTTTAGCAAAGCCTTTAAGCGTCACTTTGGCGTATCGCCCGGAACGTTCCGGCGCAGCTAAATTTACCTGTCAATTCAATGCCAGTTCTGCCCGCAGCCTTTCAGCCATCAAATCCACGAAGGATCGAATTTTTGCCGACGAGTGGCGGCCCTCGCGGTGCAGAATATGCACAGGAACCGGTGGACTTTCGTATTCGCCGAGCACGATTTTTAGTTGACCGTTCCGTAGCGGTTCGGCGATTTGATAATTCAGCAAGCGGGTGATGCCCAGTCCGGCCATGGCGGCGCTGGCCGCCGAGTCGTTGTCGCTGACGCTCAATATCGGTTGCAATTTGACCGTCTGCGCCTGTCCATCGTACTGAAAGCGCATCTCGTTGTGCGGATTTAGACCGCGTGCCAGAATGATGCGATGTTCGGTTAATTCGTCCGGCGTTTGCGGTATGCCGTGTTCGGCCAGATACTCCGGCGAGGCACACAATACCCGCCGCACCGAGCCGACCCGCAATGCCCGGTATGAGGAATCCGGCAAATCGCCGATCCTGATCGCCACGTCCACACCTTCTTCCAGCATATTGACCACCCGGTCGACAAACAAAGCATTGACTTCCACCGCCGGATACCGGCGTAAATACTCGACAATACCCGGCATGATGAACAAACGTCCGAACAATACCGAGGCGGTCACCGTGAGTTGACCGCGCGGTTCGGCGTTGATGCCCAGTGCCGCGTCGTCGGCTTCATCGGCTAGGGCAATGATGCGTTTGGCGTCTTCGTAATACTTCTGCCCGGCCTCAGTCATGCGCACGTAGCGGGTGGTGCGGTTCAGCAACTTAACGCCCAAGCGTTCTTCCAACGCCGCCACCGCTCGCGTCACAGCTGGCGGTGACATGTGGAGCTTGCGCGCACCGCCGGCAAAGCCTTCCGCCTCGACCACCGCGACATACACGCTCATTAAATGCAGACGATCCATTGATAATTCCAATTATCGGAATAGTTAATTGGAAATTATAGATATTCTTTATTTTTATGCAATAAGACACACTGTACCCGCCTGCTGAATTTAACCCAGGCATACGACAACCACTTTCATTTTTTGGAGAACACTCATGAGCCGTATTACCAGCGTTAGTAACGAAACTGCCAATATCGAACAACGTGCCCTGTTTGAAGCCATCCAAGGTCAATTGGGTATGGTGCCCAATTTTCTGCGTGTATTCGCCCACTCTCCGGATGCCTTGAAAGCCTTCCTCGGCTTGCACCACATCGCCAACCACGGCTCACTGGATGCCACCACCCGCGAACGTATTGCACTGGCCCTCGCCCAGCAGAACCAATGCGCATACTGCTTATCCGCCCATACAGCCATCGGTCGCGAAACCGGTTTGAATGGCGCGGAAATCGAAGCCAACCGGGCTGGTACCAGCCAGGACGCCAAAGCGGCGGTCGCGGTCCATTTCGCCCGCGCCTTGGTCGAGCATAAAGGCGAGGTGACCAATACCGAACTACAAGCGATGCGCGATGCCGGTTTCAGCGAGGCCGACATCGTCGAGGTGATCACCCATGTCGGCATGAATATCCTCACCAATATTTTGGGCAAAGCCAGCCGGGTCGACATTGACTTCCCGAAAGTCGAGTTAAAACAAGCCGCTTAAAGCCTAACCGGGCGAAGCGCAGAGATGGCGTTTGGCCCGGTTTATTGCGCTGATTGGAATAAGGTATTGCAAATTATGACTATTCAGCACAGCTGATGATTGTGCCAGAGTAGCCATCAACATTTCACCCCGTCCGGAGTAAAGACCATGGCCCGTGCGTTTGCCAAGATCAGCTTCACCCCCAACGTCCAAGCGGTACAAACCGAAATGGGCAGTCGCACGGCCTACCGGACAGCCGAACTGGGCGACACCGAAACAGTGGCTTTGAGCGAATTCGAACAAGCCTTCATCACCGAACGCGACAGCTTTTATCAAGCCACCGTGAGCCAATCCGGTTGGCCTTATGTCCAGCATCGCGGCGGCCCGGCAGGATTCCTGAAAATATTGGATGAACAAACCATAGGTTACGCCGACTTCAGCGGCAACCGCCAATATCTTTCGGTCGGCAATTTGCGCGGCGACGACCGGGTCAGCCTGCTGCTGATGGACTATCCAGGGCGGCAACGCCTCAAAATCTGGGGCCGGGCGCGGGTGGTCAACGAAGGTAGCGAGCCGGAATTACTGGCCAAGCTGGAACTGGCCGACTTTCGCGCCCCGATCGAGCGCGGCATCGTCATTCACGTCGAAGCCTTCGACTGGAATTGCCCGAAATACATCACACCACGCTACAGCCAACGCGAAGTCGAAGCGCTGTTGGTTCAGACTCGCCAACAACAACCGGCGACCGCGACGCCACATGTGCAAGCAGTGCTGGGAAACGGTGCATTGCCGTTGACCATCAGCGGGATTCGCCAATTATCGCCGCGCATTCGCGCTTACGAATTACGCCATTCCGATGACGAGCCGCTGCCGAGCTACCGGGCCGGGGCGCATCTGCGTGTGCCGATCGCGCTACCAGACGGTACGATAACGAGCCGGGCCTATTCGCTGACCGATGCACCGGATGAACGGGATTGCTACCACATCGCGGTGCTGCGAATAGACGAGGGTGAAGGCGGCTCGTCGGCATTACACGACGGCTGGCAAATTGGCGCCCGCCTCAACGTCGATGCGCCGGACAATTATTTCAGCCTGCATGACGACGACCGTCCGGCATTATTGATCGCCGGCGGTATCGGCATCACCCCCATCAAAGCCATGACCGAAACCTTGGCCGCACGGGGTACGGCATTTCAGCTGCATTACACTGGCCGCACACCGCAGTACATGGCTTTTATCAAAGACTTGCAACGGCAGTTTTCTGATCGATGCCGGTTTTATTTCAGCCAGGCGCAAAACCCTACCCGGTTGGACGTTTCGGGGTTGCTCGCTAACGCATCCACCGATACCGTCTTCTATGTCTGTGGCCCAACCCGTCTGATTGACAGTGTGCGCCAAACCGCTCGCCAACTCGGCATTGCAGACGACAGAGTGCAATTTGAGAGCTTTAATTAACCGAAGGAGTCCAGCATGATTACCCTGTACGACATGCCACTATCCGGCAACTGCCACAAAGTTCGCTTGCTACTGAGTTTGCTGGCTTTGCCCTATCAAATCCAAGCCGTGGATTTACGCGGCGGCGAGCAGCGTGGCCCGGAACATTTGCAACGCAACCCATTCGCCCAGGTGCCGGTGCTGGATGACAACGGCCTTATCATCCGCGACAGCCAAGCTATTTTGGTTTATCTGGCCAAGCGTTACGGCGGGGAACCGTGGTGGCCGGACGATGCCTATCAGCTCGCGCAGATCGCCGCCTGGTTATCGACTGCTGCCAATGAAATCTTCCACGGCCCGGCCAAGCTGCGGGTACACCACAAATTCGGTAGTCCTATCGATACGGCAGCGGCAGGGCAAACCGCCAACAAAGTGCTGGGCATTATCGACCGCCATTTGCAAAGCCAGGATTGGCTGGTCGGCGATTCGGTATCCATCGCCGACATTGCTGTCTATCCCTACTTGGCGCTGGCTCCGGAAGGCGGTTTGGACATCGGTGCCTTCCCCAGCATCATCGCCTGGTTCCAACGAATTCGCGCATTGCCCGGTTACTTGGCCATGCCTGGCATGTGGCAAGAGTAAATCAATTCCTTTTCATCACGGAGAAACATCATGACCCAAGAAATCAAAGCCCCCGTCCCGCCCTTTACCGCTGAAACCGCCGCGCAAAAAGTGCGCATGGCCGAAGACGCCTGGAACTCCCGCGATCCGAACCGCGTCGCCTTGGTCTATACCGAAGACACGCTCTGGCGTAACCGCGCCGAGTTTCCGCAAGGCCGCGAACAAGTAAAGCAATTTTTGCAACGCAAATGGGCCAAGGAACTGGACTATCGCTTGATCAAGGAATTATAGGCCTTTACCGACCACCGCATCGCCGTGCGCTTTGCCTACGAATGGCGCGACGATTCGGGCCAGTGGTACCGCAGCTACGGCAACGAGAACTGGGAATTCAACCCGCAAGGCTTCATGCAGCGGCGCTTTGCCAGCATCAACGATTTGCCTATCAAGGAAGAGCAGCGTTTGTTCCACTGGCCGCTGGGCCGCCGTCCGGACGACCATGCCAGTTTGAGCGATTTGGGGTTGTAAATGGCCGATTGACGGTGCGGTTGAGCCATCTCGAGGAAACATCTTGCCCCTATTAGCCTCGGAGAGGATTGCATCCGAGATCAAGCTAAGGGTCGTTAAAGTTTAGAACTCTCAACCTACCGTCAATTTTTACAGCTAATCGCGAATTCGTCATCAGCTGCAAACGACCTCCTTAAAATCCGTTTCACAATAATGACCATCCCAACCGGAGGTCATTATGGAACCCGTAGCCATTCCCCAAACCATCGACGATCCGATCCATATTTTATTGTGGAGTGCGGACGAGATCGTGCCGTTCATGGTCAGCATGCTGACCGGCATGCTCATCGACCAGTTCATTCCAGCGTTGGCCATTGGCCTGATCGCCGTGAAGTTTTATCGCCGCTTTCGCGATAACCGCCCCGACGGCTACACCTTGCATGCACTGTATTGGCTGGGCCTTTTGCCTAGTCGCGCACATACCATTCCCAACCCTTACATCCGCCGGTTTTTGCCATGAGATTGTCGGATTTTTTGCAAACCTGGGACGGGCATGAGACCGAAAACCGTTTCAGTCGAGTCATTATCATCGGCTTACTGGTGATTTGTGTCATTACCTCACTGGCAGCTTGGCGTACCGAACGCAGCATCATTTTGGTGCCCCCTACGTTAACCCAGGAAGTTGAAGTAACGCGTAGTAGCGCCTCTAGTGAATTCAAAGAGTCCTGGGGCTTGTACATGGCGGAATTACTAGGCAACACCACCCCAGCCAATGCCGATTTTCTAAAGGTGGCCATCGAGCCCTTGTTGGCGCCAGACATTTATCGCAGTGTTCTGGATGCCATGACCGATCAAATCAAGGCCATCAAGATGGACCGCGTTGCGATCAGTTTTACGCCGCGTCATGTCGATTACGAAGCCGAGACCAATAAAGTCTTCGTCAGCGGCGAACTCAAAAGCCAAGGCCCCAGTTCCAAACCCGACATCAAGCCGCGCACCTACGAATTCATCATCGCTATCAAAAACTACCGGCCACGTCTGGAATTTATCGACGTCTATCCAGATTCGCCCCGAACCCTGGATCGATTGAAAGCGATGCAATCTCAACCAAGAGAAACTCACCCATGAACAAAACTTGTCGCCATTTTGCGTTATTGCTGACGATTAGCGCCCCCTTGTCTGCCGAGGAATTACCGATCACCGTGCTGCCGCCAGTAACCGCAGTAGCCGATCGATCACCGAGATCATCATCTGATGCCAGTCAAAATCAGGACTTAGGGATAGAGTTGCCACCCGTAGACGCTAGTATATTGCAGACAGCTAAGCAACAGGCGGCAGCCACATCGGCAACTTCGGTCGCTCCTCAACATATCCAAGTCAAACCCAGCATCAACGAACTGATGCCGATTGCCGTTGGCCACTTGAACCGATTGGTCACTCCGTTCGAACATCCCGTGGTCACCACCACCAGCCAAGCAACCACCAGCACCAAGGGCAAAATCGTCTATGTCGCCACGGCCGACGAAACGCCGGTGACCTTATACATCACCCCCGGCGACAATCAGGACATCGCCTTATCGCTGACCTTGATCCCCAAACGCATTCCAGCACGGGAAATCCATCTCAGTCTGGACAAGGACAGCTACAAGCTACTCAGCAAACTGCAATCGCCAAATACGTCTTCAGGCAAAACCAGCGATCAGGAACAAGCTTACATCGCCCAAATTAAAAAGCTGTTCCGCGACCTGGGTCTGCAAAAGACACCGCCTGGCTTTTCCCTACGCGATCCGAGTAAGAGCGAACATATTCAGTGCTTGCAAGATCGGGTGCAGATTAAGACCGGTCAAGTATTGGAAGGTCACGACATGTTGATATTGGTCGGTCTGGCTCGTAATACCGGCATGGAGCCTATTGAGTTTGACGAGCGATCTTGTGCAACGACCCAGGACGAGGTGTTAGCGGTTGCCAGCTGGCCCAAAGTCGTACTGGGACAGAACGAATCTACCGAACTCTATGTTGCGGTCAGACATGCTCCAGAAGCATCATCGACGCTCAGACCGTCATTGCTCAATGGGAGTCAACCCTGATGGCCGGCATGGACAACTGGTGGTCACGTTTGAGTCCTACCGCCAAGCGCAATGTTGCGGTAGGCAGTATCGGCGCCGTGCTATTGGCAACCATTATTGCTCTAGCATCAGTGTCACCGGAGTTCGCCAAGCCTACCAGTAAACAGGCGACGATCCAGCACATCCTGACCGACAGTGATCCTCGTTCTTTAGGCATTGACGGCATTTCCTCCCAGCTTCGCGATCTGCTGCAAAAAAACGAAGAGCAAGGACGGCGGTTAGCTGCGATTGAGGAACAGCAAAAACGCGAGCAGCAATCCGACGAACTGCGTTTCAAGCAATGGACCAGTGCAGAACGTGAAGCCTATGAAGCCAAACTCCAAGCGGTTAGCGGTGAAGTCGAGTCGTTAAAAAACAAAACCACAGTAACGCCGCCCACAGAGAGTGTTGATCCTAATGCATTGCCTGGCAACAACACAGCACTGCCCAATTATGCTGACCGCCGTTACAACTCGACTAGACCCAACACCGGTCAAGAAGATCTGAACAGCGTGTTTGAACAGGCGGCGATACCGTCACCGACGACTGGTAATGCCGGCGTCTCGAGCGGAAGAACCGGTGCCAATGCACAAGCGCCTGCAGCGATGCAGATTCGTGTGATCCAGGAAGACAAATCGTCTAAATCGCCCACAGATGCCAAAGCAACCGGTGAGAGTAGTGCCACTGATTCTACCCACAACGACGTATTCATCCCTGCAGGAAGCATTCTGACTGGCGTGTTATTGAACGGCCTGGATGCACCTACCGGCAAAAAAGCAAAAAAAGAACCAATGCCAGTACTGTTCCGCATCAAGAAGGAAGCCATTCTGCCCAACCGCTTTCACGCCGATGTCCGCGAGTGCTTTCTATTGGCCGCCGGCTTCGGCGACTTGAGTGCCGAACGCGCCTATTTTCGTGGCGAGACCTTTTCATGTGTGCGCCAAGACGGTGGCGTGATCGAAGTACCGATGAATGCTTATGCCACCGGCGAAGATGGCAAAAACGGGGTGCGCGGTCGCGTCGTGTCCAAACAAGGCGCGTTATTGGCGCAATCGATGATGGCCGGATTCCTGAGAGGCTTTTCCGATGCTTTTGGCCGCAATCAGATTCCGGTGTTGATGACCGGCGGCCTAGGCAGTCTGGCGGGCAGTACACCGTTCCAAAGTGCCTTTTCCTCGCAGTCGATGGAAGGCGGTGCACTGAAAGGTGCCGGGTATGCCATGGAGCGGCTGTCGCATTTTTACATGGACATGGCCGAAGAGATTTACCCGGTCATCGAAGTCGACGCCACCCGCCAAGTCAATTTCATCGTGCAGAAAGGCACGGTATTGAAATTGAAAACCGCTAGCTGATTCCTCAACCCAAGATCCGGAATGATTTTATGATCCTACGCCAGACCAGCTTACTACTTCCATTATTTTTATCGGCTTCAGCTGTATTAGCTACCACCCCACCCAAACCTAATGCATCTGACATTGCCGCCAGCTTACTGTCGATCAAAATCGACGGCATGCAGGATTTGCCGATCAGCGGATTGAAGATGGTCAAGACCGGCGCACAAACGGTGTTCATTTCCAGTAATGGTCGCTTTGCGTTTTACGGCGGTAAACTGATGGATGTCTGGACCCAGCAGGAAATCAAGGATTTGCCTGACATCGACAAAATCGCCAATCGCATCGATCTGTCGCGGATGAAACTCAACGTCAATGACTTGGGGCCGGTAACGATTGGGCATGGTAAAGAATCGGTATTGATCTTTATCGATCCACGTTGCCCGTATTGCGGCAAGGTTATGAAAGACCTGCAAGCCTTGCAGGACAAATACACCTTCAAGCTGGTGATGGTGCCGATCCTGGGTGCCGAATCACAAACCATCGTCGTACAACTGGCGTGTCAGTTGGGTTCAGCGGATGCCAAAATTAAGGACGCCGTGCGCAAACGACTGTTGAAACAGGATTACGCCGGGTTACCGACCGAACAACCCACGCAATGCAACAAAGAGCCGTTACAGAAAGCCATCGTTACCGCCAAGCTGTTTGACTTGCAAGGGGTGCCGTTTCTGATTGCCCCGGATGGCCGTACGCATAGTGGCGCACCGGACGTATTGGCCGATTGGCTGGAAAATAAACCCAAGGTCATCTCAACCGCCACAGACAACTCCCCAAAAGTGGAGAAAAAGCCATGAAACGTTATTGCCCGTTTCCATTACTCCTTTCCAGCTTGATGTTGGTACTTGTCACTGGCTGCGCAACTCAGTACGGCTGTAAAGGCATGCCGGACGAACCACAGTGTTTGTCGACCACACAAGCCTATCAAGCTACTAATCCAGCCTTGGTGGAACCATCAGTCGAACAGGACAATCACGAAGAACTTCATCGAACCGTATCCGATCCGAACATCCCCCAGCAACAACCAGTGCCCAAAATTGAAGACCCCACGCCAATTCGTACACCCTCGCAAGTCATGCGCATCTGGATCGCTCCTTGGGAAGATGCCGAAGGCGATTTGATGGTTTCCAACTATGTATACACAGAACTGGAGCCACGGCGCTGGATGATCGGTAAGTCGGCCCCGACTCTGAGTCCATCGCTGATTCCGCTACAAGTCGAACAACGGCCACCTGAAAAACATCAGGCATTAGATAACGATGATTTGGAATCGCGTGGTTTGCCATCCACGCTAAACAACCCAGCCGCCAAAAACTAAATTCTTCACCGCCATTACCTTCGGGATCGGCGAGTCTTAGTGGGCGACCGCTGATGTTGAGCCGGAGTTTGACTCCGAGATCGGACGGGTAACCGTCGTCATTCAACTATGAGGTCGTCTTGTATGAAAGTGTCCTATCGAACCGGGGTTCAAGTCACCCTGGCTTCCTTGTTTTTTGTGTTACTGGCACCCGACGCACTGGCCGGCGCCGGTGGTACCGAGTTCAACAACGTCTGGACCTTACTGACCGGTTGGGTCGAAGGTTTGTTGGGTCGGATCATCGCCATCGTGTTCGTGATTGTCGGTCTGGTCGCTGGCGTGGTACGCGGCAGCATCATGGGCTTCGTGCTGGGTATCGCCAGCGGCGTGGGCCTATTTGCGGCGCCGACCATCATCACCAATATTGTCACCGCGACACTATAAGGTTGTTATGAGCAACATT
This sequence comes from Methylomonas sp. LWB, assembly GCF_001856095.1. Lineage (NCBI taxonomy): Bacteria > Pseudomonadati > Pseudomonadota > Gammaproteobacteria > Methylococcales > Methylococcaceae > Methylomonas > Methylomonas sp. LWB. The sequence goes on along the minus strand of NZ_MKMC01000012.1, from coordinate 97,984 downwards.
ACCGGACCACACCCCGTTACCGAGATGACGACGGGCAACCGCCGTAACCCAGAACACACGACTGATCGCACGGTTCGCGTTCAGGCCGCCGATGGTAAACCAATCAATCCGTGCCATCCGGCGCGAGCGCGGGAACTATTGCGCAAGAAACGCGCGGTCCGCGTCAGCCGGCATCCCTACACCATTAGACTATTGCTGCAAAATCAGGCCGAAACCATGCGTTTGTTATACGCAGAGGAGGAATCGGCATGAAACAGTCCAGAATCCATACCGCCGATACGCTTTTTTCAACCCTCGCTTATGACAACGACCATCACCTGTTCTTGCTGGCGGATTCCAGCGTGGGCTTTGGCTTTATCTGCCGGCCATTGACTGGGGCCGATCCCAGCGTTTCCGCTCGAGTCAATGTGTTGCTGAATCAGGACTGGCCGACCGATACTTTATTGCAAGTCAGCCTGTGGACTTCACAGGATATCGAAGAGTCGTTGGCCATCATGCAAACCCGGCGCCTAAAGCAGCAAAAACAGACCTATAAAACGATGACCGGGGCCAGCATCGACTTCCTACGTCAAGGTACCACCAAACCACCCGAAGCGATTTCGGGCGCACGACTTAGACGAAGCCATGTCATCGTCACGGTGAAATTACCCATCACCAACCCCAGACCCAATGAAGCGGAAATCCGCCGGGCAACGGAATTACAACTCGCCACTCAGCAATCTTTATCAACGATTGGCTTATATCCATCGATTTTGGGCTCCGACCAATATGTGCGGGTATTGAATACCATCCTTAACTGGCACCCAGATGCCGGTTGGAAAGACAGAGTAGTTCCGGAATGCGATCCGACCCAGTTGATCCGCGACCAATTACTCGATTTTGACAATGCCCTACAGACCGACGAAAAAGGCATTTGGCTCGGATCAAAACGGGTAAAAACCCTATCCGCCAAACGCACGCCCGACCATTTTTACTTCGGTAGCGCCAAGAGTTATCTGGGCGATATTTTGTCCGGTACCCGTGGTATCCGCCAGAATGCCTTGATCAGTCTGACCTTGCATTACCCCGATGCCGAATCGACGCGCAGCAAACAGGAAGGCGTTCGCCAATTTATTACCAACCAGGTTAACACACCAATTGCCCGCTTCTTACCGGTACTGGTGCAGCGTAAACATAATTTCGACGTCCTGTTCGAAGCCTATGGCGACGGCGACCGGCCGATTCGCAGTTATTTTGGGGTGCTGTTGTTCTGCGATGAATCTGATGAGGCGGCAGCTGTCTCGAATGCTCGGGTGTATTTTCGGGAACTAGGATTTCAGCTGCTGGAAGACAAATATTTCTGCCTGCCGTTTTTCCTCAACTGTTTGCCGTTCGGTCCTGAACGGTCGGCGATTGCCGACCTGAAACGGTATCGTACCTTGGCCACGCGGCATGCGATTCCATTATTGCCTTTGTTCGGCGATTGGGCCGGTACTGGCACACCGACCTTGAATTTCGTCTCACGCAACGGCGAACACATGGCCGTGTCCTTATTCGATACCACCGGCAATTACAACCTGTGTATTGCTGCCGAATCCGGTAAAGGTAAGTCTTTCCTGACCAACGAGATCATCGTCAGCTACCTGACCGAAGGTGCTCAAATCTGGGCGATCGATGTTGGCCGCTCCTATGAAAACCTCTGCGAGGTGCTGGAAGGCGATTTCGTTAAATTCACCCACGGTTCGAACATCTGTATGAACCCATTCGAGATCGTGCAAAACTTCGAGGAAGAAGCCGATATGTTAGCGGGGTTAGTCAGTCAGATGGCGGCACCGACCGAGAAACTAACCGATTTCCAAACCGCTGGCCTGAAACGAATTTTGAAGCACTTGTGGACGGATAAAGCGCAGGCCATGTCCGTCGACGATATTGCCAAGTTACTTTGCGCCGAAACCGATCAACGCTTGAAGGATGTCGGCGAGCAGCTGTTTCCCTTTACCACAAAAGGCGAATACGGTCGCTACTTCAATGGCCGCAACAACGCCAAATTCACCAATGACTTTACCGTGCTGGAACTGGAAGAACTGAAAGGCCGCAAGCATCTACAACAGGTGGTGTTGCTGCAGCTGATTTACCAAATCCAGCAGGAAATGTATCTCGGTGAACGCAACCGGCCGAAGATCGTCATTATCGACGAAGCGTGGGATTTGCTGACTGAAGGCGATGTGGCCAAGTTCATGGAACACGGCTACCGGCGGTTTCGTAAATACGGCGGTGCGGCAGTGACCATCACCCAGTCGGTCAACGACTTGTACCGTAATGCCGCCGGCCGCGCCATTGTCGAGAACTCGGCCAATATGTATCTGCTCGGTCAAAAAGCCGAAGTCATCGAAGGCATGAAGCAAGATCGTCGTCTTCCGTTATCCGATGGCGGTTATGAACTCCTAAAAACCGTCCACACCCTACCGGGCGCGTATTCTGAAATCTTCTTCATCACCGAGATGGGCTCAGGGATTGGCCGTCTGATCGTCGACCCGTTCAAACGCATTCTGTTTTCCACCAAACCAGAAGATGTGCAGGCACTCAAGCAGTTGCGCCGGCTAGGACTATCTCTCGGTGATGCCATCCAACAACTGCTCGACAATCGTAGAACCAAACCACGGGAGATAAGCCATGGACGTTAAATCGCAATGGCTCAGTATCATTTTGATCGCTTCCAGTTTGGGCTGCCTCGGTGGGTGGTTTGCTGCCCATCAGCAATTACAGCAACCGATTGCTCGGTTGAATCTCGTCACACCGGTATTTGTGCTGGATCGAGCCAAGCTGATTCAATCGATTCCGCCTAATGCCAGCCAGGAACAAATGGCCAAGATCGTCGATGACTGGCAAAGCCAGGCCAAAAAACTCAGTGACGCGGGCTATCTGGTGATCGATTCCACCGCGGTGGTTACGGCACCTGACGATGTTTATGTCCGTCAAACCCAAAGGTGATGCGATGGACAAACCCATGGCGATACGTCAAACATCCCACAGAAAGCCTATCGGCAAGTTCCTGCTCAAGGCCTTGCCGATCTTGATTCTGGTATTGGTGGTTGAGCATTACATCGGCCAACGCTTTCTAATCGGCGGCGACGATCAGGTTGATCGTTGTTTACCCGACAAATGGATTTACCTGATCGACACCTACAACAAGGACATTTGGCGCGGCGATCTGATGGCGTTTCGTGCCGAGCGCATGGCTCCATATTTCAAGGATGGCCAGATCATCGTCAAAATTGCCGCAGGTGTGACCGGCGATCATATTCAGGTCGACAGTCATCAAACCACGGTCAACGGTTCCTTGATTATCGAAGGTTTGCCGTTAGCGGAAAAACTCAAGAAACCCGCGTCCAGTTTCAAACGTGACGAAACCATTCCGCCGGCGGCCTATTGGTTGACCGGCAAAACGGATAAGAGTTTTGACTCGCGGTATTGGGGCTATGTCTATGACCACCAAGTAATTGGGCGAGCTTATGCGCTATTTTGAATCCCTGTCCAATCGCCCGCGTCAGGTCGTGTTCCTTTGCTTGGCAAACGTATTACTGGTGGCTTCGGTGAATGCGGAAGAGGAATGGTTATCCAGATCGCAACGGATTCTTAATGCCTTGGATGGCCAAGCTAAGCCTGCTTGGCTGGAAGGCAATGCCTATCAGTTGGAAGCAAACCGGCAAGCCATGGAGATGATGCAGAACTCGAAGGCTATGCAATCCATTCCAGCATCCTCAAACCCACTCGACAAAACGGTAACACCTCATCCTGGCAAACCGCTCAAAGTGGTGTTCGTTTCGTTTTCGCTCGGCGATACGGCATTGAAAGGCATATTCGAAGAGGCATCGGGACAGGACGATGCCTTGTTGGTGTTTCGAGGCCCCAAGGCGGGCCAAAAATTACCCGCCTTGTTCGCGGACCTGAAACGACTTCTGAAAGATATTGATCCCGTACCCAACATCGTCATTGATCCGACTCGTTTTCAGAAATGGGCAGTGTCGTCGGTGCCGGCAATGGTCGTCGAAGCGGATGACAAGGCATTGCTGCAGGTGAAAGGCGTCAGCAGTTTGAGCTGGCTAAACGACAAGCTCAAAACCAGTGCTACCGGCAATTTAGGCCGATTGGGCGATGTCTACGACATCGCCGAAATCGATTTGCTCGAAGAAATCAAACGACGGATGGCTGCGATCGATTGGCGGCAAAAGCAGCAACAGGCCATTGCTCGTTTCTGGGATCAGCAAAGATTCGAAGTGTTGCCAGTCGCATTGGAAGATCGTGAGCGAGTAATCGATATGACGATCACCGCGCCACGCAATCTGACTGCGCCGAATGGTCAGCTCATTGTCCGGGCCGGACAAACCGTTAATCCCTTAGACAACATGCCGTTTGGCTTATGCCTAGTGGTATTTGACGCTACAGAAACCACTCAAGTCCAATGGGTTCGCCAATTGTCATGTCAGGACAAAAAAGCCCGCGTGATGTATCTGGCCACGTCGGTTTCGCGTCAGTACGGTTGGAACGGTTTGAAAGCATTGGAAACATCGCTGAATTCATCGGTGTACTTGTTGACGCCAGACGTGCGTAGCCGATTTCAATTACAGCATGTACCGAGTCTGGTCGAGCAGACTGGCAATCGTCTAGTGGTTCGCGAACGAAAACTGCCGGCTTCGGCGGGAGAGCGGTCATGAATTGCCTGATTTTCCCTTGGGCTTTTTGGCTGCTCATGTCCCTGGTGAGCAACCTGCATGCCGACACGACAACCAGAGCCACCGATCCGCTGTGTGCGGATGCCGAGCTGTGGTCAGGAAAACTGGTCACCGATATTTGCTGGAGTTGCCTGTTTCCGATTCGCGCCGCCGGCGCGTCCTTGGGTGGCGGCAATGTCCCCAGTATCGCCACCGATGAGAAGTTTTGCTTCTGCACCGATCCCATGGGCATACCGCAATTGGGCATGACGGTGGGTTTATGGAATCCGGCGCGGCTGATTGAAATCGTGCGCAATCCCTGGTGTTCGCCGGCACTGGGAGGTCATAAAATCAGTGCCTCGAATGTGCGCTTGATCGCTACCACCGGCAAGGCGGATTTCGATGCCAGCGAGATGTCGTTTTTCAATTACCACTACTTCGCCTTTCCGCTGACCATCATGCTGGATCTGTTCTGGGATGGGCGTTGCAATAGCGACGGCTATCGCGACTTTGATTTGCTATACGTCTCGGAACTTGACCCGACCTGGAATAGCGATTTGTTGGCGTTCTTCACCAGCCCGGAAACGGCGTTGTTTGCTAACCCGGTGGCGATATCGGCCTGTGTCGCCGATGCCGCAGCGGCTGCAACAGGTAATCCCCTGGATGCCTTGTTCTGGTGTGCCGGTGCTTGGGGCCATATGTATCCCTTATCCGGCATTTCGCCGACTAGTTACGGCACCGATCTGCGGATTACCAGTTTGTTGGCCACGCGAGCCACCGCCGCTTTACATCGTCGAGGCCTGGCCTGGAAAACCTCCGGTAACGATGCCCTGTGCGGCGGGACAATATATCCCTTCATACCCAAATCCCAATACCGGCTTTCGATGTTTTATCCGGTAGCGGAAACCGAATCCAATCATGTCATCGGCGAGACCACCTTCAAATGGGGTGCGGGACGTACCTTCCCAGGACCGGGCGAAGATCATCTCTACCTGCTGTGGCGCTGGCAGGATTGTTGCGTGGGGTTGTGATGGGCATCTGGACATTATTCGAGCCGCATCGCTGGTTTACCCAAGCACTGTCCGCAGTTTTATGCGTGACGCTGGCTTGGACGCCGTTTGGATTATCCTGGGCTGACGCGATACAGGCAGCCGGTAGCGACGGGCAACAACTCGGACAACAGATTGTCGGCGGATTTGAATTTCCAACCGATACCGGCAGCGGTTCGCTGACGCTAAACCCCGGCACTTCCCAGGAAAGCGCGATATCGATTGGTACGCTATTTCCGGATACGAACAGCGCCAGTACATCGGCCAGCGATTTTGCCAATCTCTACGGCAACAATCCCGGTACCATCGCAGCGGGACTAAACGCCCAAACCACCTTGAACGGCGAAAGCAGTTTCACCGGCGAAGCCTATCGCACCTTGATCGACAACTCCCACCAGTCACACCCGGATTTACGCAACGATGCGGTCTGGAATGCCGGCGATCAGGTGTTTGCCGATTTTACCCCGTGGGCACATTCATTCTCAGACTGTACCACCGTGACGACTCAAACCGAGACCAGTCATTCGGTGCAAGTGCCGGATTATCAGTTGTGTCTGCGCCAGCCGACAGTGCCGCAAAGTTGTACTGCAACGCATCAAGTCAATGTTGAGACCCTACTCAGCTTTGTCTCCGGTAACGGAGGCATGTCCAGCTGTGGATCTGGCTGCATGGATTTGTACGTCGGGCGTGTGGGCGATAACTATTGGTCAGCCGACTGCGGCATATTCAGCTGGGAAGTCACATACAACGTCCTGCATCCGGAAGCCATCATCAGTGCCACGCTGGAAGACGTCGAATTCGATGACCATGCCCGCGTCTATTACGGCGGGAATCTGATCTATACCGGTTCCACCGGCTGGGGTGGCTCATGTGAGCTCAGCAATAGCTGGGTCGACCATCCCAATCGCGACGTCACCTATGCCTTCAACAGTACAGGCAACAAAGTCTTCAAACAGGAAACCATGGTTGGTGGTAATGGTGAAGGTTATTCCCGGATTCGACTACGCTACGATTTGTCGAAACTGATCACCCAGGATCAATGGAGTTGGAGTGGCCCTAATTGCCAAAACTTAGCCAATGCGATTACTGACGGCATTTGTCACGCCGGCAGCCAATTGAGTTGTACTAGCGATCCTGCCAATGCTTCGGGTTGTTACGTCGACCCAACTTCGCAGGTGATGGTTTGCGGCACGGATTTGGCACAAGCCCCGGTGGCCAGTTCGACCGGGATTCGTAATACTTGCATGAATATCCAGTCCTCTGGACACTGCGATTTGAATCAGTATGGCCAATGTTGGACCGATACCGCCGGCACCCATTGCTTGGAGCCACCGGCGAATGGAAGCCCCAGCAAGACCTGTGCGTCGTTGGAAACGCAAGGCTGCTCATTCATCAAAAGCCAATGTACCAGTGTGTTGGCCTCCGGCACCTGCTGGGACAGCGTCGATACTTATGACTGCGGGCAAACGGTGGGCATTCCCGGCATTCAAAGCAACACCCAACAGCAATGTGCCGGGCCGATACGCTGTATGGGCGAAGACTGTATTACCGTGAATCGCACGCAGAGCCAGGATTTCAGTAAGGCGGTCGCGTTATTGAATAGCGCCCAGCAAATGGCAATGGACTTACATTGTGACTACGCCAATGCCGATCTGCAGCAAAAGGATCCGACCACCTGCCAGGTATTTCAAGGCAAACCGGCCAGTTGCAAAATGGTCGGTGGCGCGCTCAGTCTGGTCGATTGCTGCGAAACACCCTCGGGTGCGATGGGGCTGGGCCGTTACATTGATCTGCTGATCGCCACCAGTCAGATGGACAGCGCCGTCATGGCCATGGACAGCACCTCCGCCTTCCGGGGCGCCTGGGAAACCATGCGTACTCCGCTCACCTTGGCCGGCGATGCCTGGAACAGTTTTCAGGCGGATTTTGCTTCTGGCGTCAATAACTTGGTCGGTACAGACATGCTGAGCACCAGCGATATTGCCTCAAAAGGGCTACTCGACTCGCTCAAAGGCGAATTGATGAAGTCGGTGGCGGAATGGATCGGCCAGACTTTTGGCCAAGCCGCAGGTAATGCCTTGTTCAGTGCGGGCGGCAAGGCAGCCTTTGATGCAGCCGGCAATCTCACACCCGCCGCGCAATCCGGTGGTGTGCAATTAGGCGGCGGCGCGGCAGTAGCCGGGCAACTGCTCAGCACCTTGATGACGGCTTATACTGTGGTGATGATCATCATCATGATTATCCAGATCGTCTATTCCTGCGAAGAACCGGAATACGAGCTTGCCGCCAAGAAGCAACTGAAAGTCTGCACGGACCTTGGCACCTATTGCGAAAGCAAAGTGGCTGACGTGTGTTGGGTGCGCAAGGAAAGTTACTGCTGCTACAACTCACCGCTAGCCCGTATCCTCAACGAACAAATCAAACCGCAACTCGGGATGGATTTTGGGACGCCAGAGAGCCCAGTATGCACGGGCATCAAAGTCTCGGATTTGGATCGAGTCGATTGGACCCAAGTTAATCTGGACGAATGGCTAGGCATTCTGGCTCAGACCGGACACTTACCGACTGCTGCAAATGCTGCATCCATGCTCAATCTCGATCAACTCACCGGAACGGGCAGCCGACTCAATCCGCAAAAATACGGTGCAGCCTCAAGTGGTCGGCAAGATACCTTAACCCGCACTCAAGGCCGGATGACCGATCTGGACGTCCCCACGGTCAAACGGCAGTCGGAACTGGAAGGCTGGGGTATGGGGCCGCAATGATCGGCCAGAGGCTTACTGAACGGCGTCTTTCAGACCTTTGCCGGCTTTGAACGATGGTAATTTGGCGGCGGCAATCGTTATCGCTTCGCCTGTTTGTGGATTACGACCGGCGCGTTCCGCACGCTCTTTCACTTCAAAGGTGCCAAAACCCACTAGAGCGACCGAATCACCTGCTTTCAATGCAGCTTGAATGGATTGAGTAATGCCATCCAATGCGCGACTGGCGTCGGCTTTGGTCAGGTTGGCGTGGCTGGCGATGGCGTCGATGAGGTCGGATTTGTTCATTGAATAATTTCCTAAGGGGTATAAAAATAGATTTGTTCTGCCATTAATTTGATTGGAATTTTTTTACCAAAATTTGCAGTATCGACCAAACAAAAAAGTGCAAAAGAGCAAAACTCCCGCTATCAAAACTTCTACAAATAACAAGGCATTTTTCTGTTGTTTATAGCGTTTGTCGAGTTCGCCATACATTGGCATCAATTTGGTAGCTAACGCGGCATGTTCAACGGTCAATTTTTCTTTCAACTCACTTATTTCATCATTAATCGCTTTCAAGCTATGACGCTGATTTCTTAAAAGCATATTCATGAAGCCCGTGAATATTAAGGCTCCAAACCAAAGAGCCCAGTTTTTTAAAGAATCTCCCGCTTTCTCGTCCATCTGAGACCCAACTAACAACAGCGCCGCAGGGACGGCTAATAGCTGATTTTGAAGCTCCGCAAACACCTTGTTCAATTTTAAGGTGTATTCCAAGCGGTTTTCCTGAACTTCCTCTCGCACTTTCTCAAAAGAAAACCCGGCAACATAAAGTTGATAATTGTCGCGAGCCCGCCGTTTGAGTTCGTCAAACACGGAAAGTAGATGCTTAAATCTCTCACCGCTGGGTACATTTTTTAGCATTTCCATCAGCGCAGATTTGAGAATGCTTTTACGCTGCTCTGTATGAGCATCGTCAACGATAAATTCGTTACGCAAGCTGTTTAACTCAGAAAGCGCTCTAAGGTCGGCAGCCCCATAGTCAATAGTTAACTCGAATTTCTCCTTGACCATGAAAACTAACGCAAGACGACCTGCACTAGGCTGAGAAACATCGGCTATCTCTTCCAGTAATTTTATTAAATCGACAACTTGGGAATATCGATCGGCAAATTGATCCTGAGTAGCGTCGGCAGAATAGAAATTTGTTTCTATGACAAAATATGACCTCGGTTTAGCAAAACGAAAGTTATGATGTTGTAAAAACTCATCCCAAGTACTCGCAAAAAACATCTCGGGTAAACGTGGAATCGCAACGTCTCTAACTTTAAATGGCTGACCAAGCGCTCGCTGTTCATCAAACGCTGTTGGCAGCATGTAATGGCCGTCAGCATCTAATTTCCTCAGAACTGTAAGTGTTTCGGCCGTAAGACTATCGATGTAACCATGAAGTAACGCGTCCTCCACAAAAGGAGCCGTCAATTCTCGGCATAGTCTTACAACCAAATCAAGTTGGGTCATCGCTTTCAGTTGATGTTGGTTTCAAGCGTTGTTTAAATTCCAAAGGCAAGTCTTTGATAATCAGTGTTTCGGTAAGGTCATCATAGATGACACGTGAGCCTAGAATCGACTCTTCGAAATCCAATGTCAACTTTGAATCCTTAATGCGATGGCGGCGCAAACCGCGGTAGATTCGACTGTTCGGCTCAAAGCCATCTCCAAGCGGATAATCTTTACTCGTGACAAATTCAGAGAAGCTAGCAGGCTGTTGATCGTCAAGACGCATAGACAATGCATCCAGACTAATGCCTTTCTTTTCCTTGGTACATTCGACACAGTAGGCATGAACTCTTTGGCGTATTTCTCGCGCTTTGTCGACCTCAAATTGCTTTTCTTCACAATAGTCCCTGACTACCTGGAGTAAAAGCTTGGTTTGCTCTGCCGATTCGGTTAATTCCGTGACACCAAGAAAATCCCGAAAATAATCTGTAGCACTTTTACTATCTTCACCACTACGCCGCTTTTTAATAAAGGTCACGTATCGATCGTTTCCGGCCTTCCATGCTGTCAGATTAATTCTGGCCGCTTCGTGCAGGTGATCAATATCGAAATTGACCGTTTTATTGATTGTTAGCGTGGTGTCGTCGATGCCTGTACCAGCCTTTAATTTGAGCGATACAACAAACATGAAATCCTGCCCATTTTCCTGGTAACGAGCAAAAAACAAATAGCCCCCAGTGGCGAGAGACGCACCGTCGATAGCTTTCTGATAGCAGGTTTTCAGTCCCAGAGTGTATACCCCAAGTCCTTGTTGGTCTTTCAGGTATTTGTCGAGCAAATCTGAAAAGGGGTAAGCAACATCCTCACTTTTAAAGGCCCCATAGCCACGAGTCATAGTTCGATTAAAAACATCACGAATCCCACCCACCAAATTTTGTAAATTATCTTCGTTTGGCAAGACCTCATCCCGCATTTTGGCTACCGACGGTTTGTGTCTATCCTTATCAAACCGATGGACGATTGCTTCCTGAATAATCATTTCTATGCTCCAACGAATATAAATTCCATTAACGGGATATTGTGCAAGTCTGCCAAAAAGCCACTATTGTCTTAATTTCGCAGACACGTCTGCGAATTTGCCCGACACTGTCTGGCGAATTTTATCGAAGTAAAACCGATCCCTGACGATTGCAACGCTTCACAACCCAGCACCAGACTGTGGCGGCACATTGGGCGGTATCAATCCAGGCTGATAAGTCGTATCAAAAACAGTATCGGTCAACCAGCGCTTAAAGTTGGGATTATCACTGAATTGCTTGAAGAGTTCGGTGTGATCGGCCAGCAATTCGAGAATGACTCGGTTTAGTGCCTTGTCATGCTCTAGGCGGGCATTCTGCTTGTCGGAGTGCTGCACGGCATTTTGATAAGCCTTATCCTGAGAAACCCGATTTGGAATTTCCTCGGTAATCACCTTGCGAATTTTGTCGCCATCCTTCCATTCGATATTGCCGAACAAATCGTTAAAGGCTTTGATGATGTTGGATAGCTTGTCGATTTCGGTAATCTTGCCTCCGCCGCCAGCACTGGTCGGTGCGGGCTCTACACTGCCATCCTCATCTTCCATGCCCATACTCAACGCGGCTTTCACTTCCGGCCGATAGCTGTCCATGTCGATGGCATCGAGCACGCCCTTGGAAAGGTCTTCCTCTTTCGGCGCCGGTAGTTTCGGAATCAGGAAATTCAGGAAAATCGCCAGTTTTTCCCAGGCCGGGTGACCATAGGTCAATATAGCTCCAAGGAATCCATAGCTGCGCACGAAGGCCTTGGCTTTGCCTTTAAACTCGACCTGGGCATTTTCATCCAATTGCTGTTTGTACGCTTCGACGCAAACATCCAGAATCGGGTCCAGCTTGTCGCGTTCCGCACCTTTGATGTACAGCGCCACCAAGTCTTCCAGCTGCTGCCAGGCATACACCTGATGGCCGTCCAGATCGTTTTTCAGGTCATGCAGCTTGTTCGGGTCGGTTTCACCGACTTGCACCGTGGCTCGGTAATATTCCTGAAACGCCGCCTGTACCGCTTCGGCGTTGTCGGCAAAGTCCAGCACAAAGGTATCGTGTTTTTGCGGATGGGCGCGATTCAGTCGTGACAAAGTCTGCACGGCCTGCACCCCAGCCAGTGCTTTATCGACATACATGGTATGCAGCAATGGCTCGTCGAAGCCGGTGACGAATTTGTTGGCGACAATCAAAATCCGATACGGATCCTGCTTCAGCTTGGCCGGAATGTCCTTACTGGGAAAACCATTCATGTCAGCTTCGGTCACATTCTTGCCGCCCACCTCATGCTCGCCGGAAAACGCCACGATAGCTTTATAGGGGCTTTTGATTTCCCGCAGGTAATCGCTGATCTCGCGATGATAATCGATGGCCCGCGCGATGCCGTTGCAGACCACCATCGCCCGCGCCTGCCCGCCGATCTTGCGTTTACCGATCACCTGCGCAGTGAAATGGTCGATCATGATTTCGGCCTTGCGGCGAATGGCCTTGTCGTGGGATTCAACGTAATGGCGGATTTTCTTCAGCGCCTTGACCTTGTCAAAATCCGGATCGTCTTCCACGGTCTTGGCGACGCGGTAAAAGCTGTCCACCGGCGTGTAATTCTTGATGACATCCAGGATAAAACCTTCCTGAATCGCCTGCTTGGTGGTGTAGGTCAACTCCGGCGGCGAGCGGAAATGCACTTCGTCGCCTTCCTGGTAGCGCTCGCCGAACAACTCCAGGGTTTTGTTTTTCGGCGTTGCGGTAAAGGCAAAGTAACTGGCGTTAGCCAGCATCTTTCGTGACTCGATCAGTTTGTTCACCGCGTCCTCGACCGACTCTTCGTCGTCCTCGTCGTCGCCGGGCGCGGCAGACAAGGCGATGTGCATCTTGGCGGTGGTTTTGCCGCCCTGGCTAGAATGCGCCTCGTCTATCAGCAAGGCAAAACGGCGGGAACCCAGGTCGTCCAGTTCATCCAGAATAAACGGAAACTTTTGCACCGTGGTGACGATGATTTTTTTGCCCTTGCGCAGAAAGCCGCGCAACTCCTCGGCGCTATCGGAATGACCAAAGATCGAGGCGACATGGTCATAGCCCTTGATGGTCTTGGCAATTTGCGTATCCAGCGCGCGCCGGTCTGTGATGACGATCACCGAATCGAACTGGGCGCTATTGGCATCGTTGGCTTGCTTCAACTCCACCAACTGATGCGCCAACCAGGCAATGGTGTTGCTTTTGCCGCTGCCGGCCGAATGCTGGATCAGGTAACGGCGGCCCACGCCTTCGGTTCCGCAGCGGCGCAACAAGGCCCGCACCGTGCGTAGTTGATGGAAGCGTGGAAACACCTGTTTACGCTTTTTCTTGCCGCGCTCGTCTTCCTCCTCGACGATCTGGGCAAAGTTTTCGATGATGTTGGCCAGCGATTCCTTGGCCAGCACCTGTTTCCACAGGTAATCGGTTTTCAGACCGTCCGGATTGGGCGGATTGCCGGCGCCGCTGTTCCAGCCCTGGTTGAAGGGCAAAAACCACGAGGTTTTGCCGGTTAAATGCGTGCAAAAGGCCACCTCACTGTCGTCCACCGCAAAATGCACGATGCAGCGGCCCATTTGAAACAGCAATTCGCGCGGGTCGCGGTCGGTTTGATATTGGCTGATGGCGTCGGCCACGGTTTGCTTGGTCAGCGAGTTTTTCAATTCAAAAGTCGCCACTGGCAAGCCGTTGATGAAAATCGCCAGATCCAGCGAACGCGTGGTCTCGTCGTTGCTGTAACGCAATTGACGGGTGACGCTGAAAATATTCTTGGCAAAATTCTCCGTCGAGCTGGCATTGCCCGGCGTCGGCAGGAATTTATACAAATCGACATGCGCCGGGCCGTGGCTGACACCCTTACGCAACACATCCACCACTCCGCGCTTGGCAATCTCGCCCTGGATGCGGTGCAGAAACTGGCTGCGTTTGATACCGTCCCGCGCCAACTCCAAGGTTTCGACGATCTTGGGCTGAGTGATTTGCAAAAAGGCCAGCAACTTGACGACATCCAGCGCCACATCCCGGTTGTAATCGCTGGGTTGGCCTGGCTGATAACCGCCGACGCTGTAATAGCCCACACTTGAGTGGACTGAGTTATCCGCTGCGGGGGCCGGGTTCTGCTGACCGGTGAGATGGCTAACAATTAGGACTTCCAGGCCTTTTTCGCTGGTGTCGGTGGGCTTCATGCATTGTCTCCCTTCTTTCCGCTCTGGGGTTTGGGCGCTTGGCTCGCCGCCTCGGCAATGGTCGCCGGCTGCGGCAAAGTGACCTGTGCGGCTCGTTCGCGCGCCAGTTCCACGGCGCGGTGTAGCTGTACCTGCAAAACTTTCATGTCCGGGATGTGCGCCAGATATTCGGCCACGCGGATATTGGAGGCATCCATATCCATCAGCTTGACCTGCTCCGCATCCTTGGTGGCGCACAGAATCAGTCCGATGGGTGGTTCCTCGCCCACGGCGCGGTCGTGCTGGTTCAGCCAGCGCAGGTACAACTCCATCTGGCCCTTGTGCGCGGGCAGGAACTTCTCCAGCTTCAGTTCCACCGCGACCAGCCGTTTCAGATGGCGGTGGTAGAACAGCAGGTCTAGGTAGAAATCGTCCGCACCGACGCTGATGCGCTTTTGCCGCGCCACAAAGGTGAAGCCCACGCCCAGTTCCAGCAGGAAGCGCTCCATTTCGCGCAGGATGGCGTCTTCCAGGTCGCGTTCGCTGTAGTCGTGCGGCAGGCCCAGAAAGTCCAGCATGTACGGGTCGCGGAACACCAGTTCGGGCGTCATTTGCCCACCCGCGCGCAGGTGGCCGATTTCCGCCTTTACCACGGATTCCGGCTGCTTGGCGATGGCCGTGCGCAGGTACAACTGGCTGGCGATGCGCTCGCGCAGGGTTCGCACGCTCCAGCGTTCTACGCGGCACAGCTCGGCGTAATACTCGCGTTCCAGCGGCTGTTTGAGTGGCAGGATTTCGATGAAGTGACTCCAGCTCAATTGTTGCGACAGCGTCGCAACAATTGCTTCGTCCGGAAACACCTCGGCGAACTGGATCATGCGGCGCAGGCTGCGCAACCCGAAGCTCTGACCATACTCCCGTACCAATTGTGTCGACAGCGTCGACAAAATCTGCTCGCCGTACTCCGCACGGCCATCGCGCAGCACTTCACTGCGAATGCGTTTGCCCACATGCCAATACAGCATCGTCAGCGTGGCATTGACGGTCTGCGCAACGTGCTGGCGGGCAGAGTCGATCAGGCCGCGCAACTCCAGCAGTAAGGCGTCGGCCGGTTTGGGTGCGGCGGGTTTATTCTTCGCCATCCTCGTCCTCCCCATTGGGTTCGATGTCTTCGTCGCCGCCCAGTGCCGCCAGGTCTTCCTCGGCCACCACGTCGTCCAGGCCGGGCAGCCAATTGCGGACATCGATTTGGCCGGTGACGACGTCGGCTATCAGGCGGTCGCGGTATTCGCGCATTAACTTAATTTCTGCCATCGCCTGTTCGATGGCTCGATCCAGTGGTTCACCCTCGGCTTTAATATGAGCAACGATTGTTTGCTGTTCGGCCAACGTTGACGGAAGCGCAACAGGGAATCGTCCAAGTACGGTCTCAGCAATAGCCGGATAAGCGATACCAATCGAGTTGGCCGTAACCCGGTTCACAAAGGGAGTGCTTTGAATCACATAGCTAAGGTACTCGGGCTCGACGCCACTTCCCGGTGTGAGCACGGCAAAACCAGTAGATGCAATTAGATCATTAGCCTCTTCGTTGACATACCAAATTGCCTTTAGGTACGTCCGCACAGTCGAGATAATAGTGTCTCCCCGGCGCAGGATGCGGCGAGCTCTTGACGGGGCCGCCGCAAAACACATCCGCTCAAGCTCCTTTGCTAATCGACCAGTCTTCACCGAGCCTATATCGACGTAGCGAAACTCGAATTCCGGTCTGGTCTTCTCTCCAAGTGTGCCGGCGTTGAGGTGTACCCATCGCTTGAGCGGTTTGATCACCCAATGCTCTGGCACGTCGCCCAACCAATCAACACCAGAAGGCCGAAGCTTGGCCGATGCATCGATGCTGCGCGTGACGGCATGATCAATGATGCGTAGCTTTTGCTCGTTGAGCAAGTTAATCAACTCACGCTTAGCCTTGATGAAGCGGGCAATGTGAGCATCTTGCACCCGCAGATAAGCTACGATTTGATCCTGCTCGGCTCGCGGCGGCAACAGCGACGGCATTTGTTTGAACTCGTCCCAATACAGCCGGTTACGATCCGAGACGATGCCGCGCGAGAACTTATTCACCTCGCGCATATAGGCTGCCGTGCGGAACAGATAGCTGTAATAGGCGCTGTTGGCTTCCGGAAACGGACTGGCCACCACATAGGCCGGGCTGACCAAGCCATCGACCGGGGCCGCACCGAGCGCGCCTTGCCACATCCGCATCATGTTATAGGCAATGTCGCCCTTGGCCGCGCGTTTGTATTTTTCCTTCTGGCTCATCACTTGCTTGCGCTTCAAGTTTTCCATGTCGCGCACCCGCACACCGGTACGCAATGACACTTCCAAAATCCGCAAGTCCGGAAAGCCGGTTTGCACCCGATGGGCAAATAATCGGCTATTGCGCAGCACCTGCCAACCTGCCGGAATTTCAGGCACCCAAGGCAA
Organism: Methylomonas sp. LWB; assembly: GCF_001856095.1. Taxonomy (NCBI): domain Bacteria; kingdom Pseudomonadati; phylum Pseudomonadota; class Gammaproteobacteria; order Methylococcales; family Methylococcaceae; genus Methylomonas; species Methylomonas sp. LWB. Next base: position 81,282 of record NZ_MKMC01000012.1, on the reverse strand, counting down.
GCCGGAGTCTCGATAAGACGGATATCGAACCGTATCCATTACGCAACTCCCGCAGCTTTGCAAGGGCTATAAGCCAATTGTCTACTCAGTGCGTAGACAAAACCGTTCATGCCGCCCCCACGATTTTATGCAGCAAACCTTCGGTCTGCTGTTCCAGGGCCAGAATATCGGCGCGGATTTGCTCCAGCGTCCTGAGCGGCGCGGGCCGGTAAAAGTAACGGGCAAAAGAAATTTCATAGCCGATTTTGGTGGCGTCCATCGCGATCCAGGCGTCGGGCGCATGCGGCAGCACTTCGCGTTTGAAGAAGGCTTCAATGCCGCCGGGCTCGGTCAACGGCACTTGTTCGGTGTCGCGCAAATCGCTGTCGGCTTCGTATTCCAGCATGTAGCGGTCTTTGCCATCTTGCTCCAGATAAGCGCCGTCGTAGCCAGGCTCGAAGAAGTCGTTGGCTTTGAGTTTTGTGCGTTTGGCGATCACCGGCGGCGCGGTTTCGTCACGCCAGCTCACGGCTTTGTAGATGATTTTTTTATCGGAAGCGCTGGGTTTCTTATCGAGCTGTTTCATGGCCGCATCGAAACGAGCGCGGAACTGGTTGTGGTCGTCGAATACGCCCTCGCCCAATTCCTGTTGCGCCAAACGGGCCAGTTCGACCAGGGCGTTGTCGCGCAGCCAAGTGGCTGGGTCGAGTAGTTTTTTCCGGCGTTTTTCGGGTACGGCTTTCTTGGCGGACTTGCTGTCTTCCTCGTCGCTGTCGTCCGCCTCTTCGTCGCTGTCGTCCCCTTTCAGCCAGGCTTCGATCTCGGGCCGCAATTTGGCGAACTGATCGTACAGTGCATCGCCCCAGCGGCCATACATTTCGCTGCGCAAGGCTTCATCGCCGGAGGCAAAGCGCAGGGTTTCGATGGCGCTGCGTTTGAGCTGGCTCTTCAGGCGTAACGGCCGTTCGACGGTGATTTTCCAATAGCCGAAATCGGCGTTGTTAAACCATTTGGATTCCGGCATTGTTTTTGCCGCATCGTCATCGGCCGACGGCGATTGCAGGTAATGTTCCAGAATGCGTGCAATGTCAGATTCGCTTAGCTCGCAATTTTTCTTGCCCATGTTACGGCGCAAGGGCTGGAACCATTGGCTGGCGTCGATCAGTTGCACTTTGCCTTTGCGGTGTTCGGCCTTGCGGTCGGTCAGCACCCAAATGTAGGTAGCGATGCCGGTGTTGTAAAAGATGTTTAGCGGCAAGGCGATGATGGCTTCCAACCAGTCGTTTTCGATGGCCCAGCGGCGTATGTTGCTTTCGCCCTGGCCGGCGTCGCCGGTGAACAGCGCCGAGCCGTTATGCACCAAGGCAATACGGCTGCCCAGCGGGGTGTTGTGTTTCATCTTCTGCAGCTTGTTGACCAGGAACATCAGCTGGCCGTCGCTAGAACGGGTGATGAGTTTGTATTCCGGGTCGCCGTCGTGAGTAACCATGAAGCGCGGGTCGCTAAAACCGGCTTTGCCGCCCATGCGTTCCAGGTCTGTTTTCCAGCTTTTGCCATAAGGCGGATTGGACAGCATGAAGTCGAATTCACGCGCCGGAAATTGGTCGGCCGACAAGGTGGATTTATCGGCGCCGCCGACGATGTTCTCGGCCTCTTCGCCTTCGCCCTTTAGCAGCAAATCGGCTTTGCAAATGGCGTAGGTTTCCGGGTTGATCTCTTGCCCGAACAAATGAATCGAGACTTCCTTGTCGTGGCTGGCGGCCAGTTCTAGCAGCGTTTCTTCGGCCACGGTTAGCATGCCGCCGGTACCGCAGGCACCGTCATACAAGGTATAGGTGCCGGACTCAATCCGGTCGGCGATCGGCACGAACAGCAACTTGGCCATCAGTTTGACTACGTCGCGCGGCGTCCAGTGTTCGCCGGCTTCTTCGTTGTTGTCTTCGTTGAAGCGGCGGATCAATTCCTCGAATGCCGTGCCCATGCCGTGATTGTCCAAACCCGGCAGTTTGATGCGGTTGTCGCCATCTAGCACCGGTTGCGGCGATAGATTGACATCGGGATTGAGAAAATCTTCGATCAGATAGCCCAGGACATTGGCATCAACCAGGGTCTGGATCTGGTCGCGAAATTTGAATTTGGCCAGGATTTCCTGGACGTTGTGCGAGAAGCCATCGAGATAATCGATGAAGTTATCGCGCAATCTTTGGCCGTGGTTACTGGCTGCCAGGCGCGACAGGGTAAATTCCGAGGTGTTGTAAAAAGCCTGGCCGGCGGCCATACGTAAGGCGCCTTCCTGATCGACAACGCCATGTTGATCGAGGAACTTTTTGCGTTCTAATACGACATCTTTTGTGGATTCCAGCACCGCATCGAGACGGCGCAGTACGGTGAACGGCAATATCACATCGCGGTATTTGCCGCGCACATACACGTCGCGCAGACGGTCATCGGCGATGTTCCAGATGAAGTCTGCAATCCATTTGAGTTGGCTTTGATCCATGGTTTCCTATCGCCGTTTGTCCGGCTTAATCGTTAAATTCGGGTTGATTCAATTCCGAAGCGCCCATCCAATAGCACAGCAACGGTGCTGGCAGACGCATGATCTGGCTGGCAGTATCGCCAGTTTGCGGCAGACCGGTCATTAAACCGAAGTCATCGAGCGATTTGGTAACAACATAGCCTCGGGCGATTTTCTTTTGCTCGCACAGTTCAATCAAACCTTTCAATTCCCGTGCGCCGGTATGTTGAGCACGGTATTTCACTTCGAAGGGGATCAATTGGCCGCCAATTTCCGCGACCAAATCGACCTCACGGTCTTTTTTCCCATGCCAGTAAGTAAAACGCACATTCTGGGAATAATAGCGCGCGAATAGGTGTTTAAACACCGCCGTTTCGGTGGCCACGCCCAAGGCGGCGGGATCGTCGATGATGCTTTTGCCCTTTAGCAATACGGCGGGCGCGATGGCGGCATCGGCCAGGTAAATTTTGAAGCGACCCTTGAGTACGTCTTTGCCATAACCGAACGGCGGCAGCCGATAGATCAAATGGCAGGCTTCCAGAAGTTCGATGAAATGCTGGGCGGTGGGACGTTTGACCTCCAGGTTGCTGGACAAATCGGTGATATTCAGCAAACCGCCGTCATGCATGCACAGATACAGGAAGGTATGTTCAAGATCCAGGATGCGACGCACGCCAAACAGTGCGGTCATATCGCGCTTAAGCGCCTTGTCTATGATGTCTTCGCGCAACAAGCGCTGAGCCTGGGTGATGCTTTCCACTTGAGCGGTTTGCGGGAAGCCGCCGCGAATCAGATATTCGTGAAAATGGCCGACATAAGGCACGGCAATTTCCTGGGCCCGATAAAACTGCGGTGGTGTCCAGTCGAACAGCTCGGCCAAACTTTTTAATGGCGGCAACGGCGGCAATTGCACCTGTTTGATTTGCAGGTACTCGTAGAACGATAGCGTAGTCAGTCGAATGGTATGCCAACGACCGACGCCGGACTCCTGGTCCGCTTCCACCAAGGGCATGGCCGAACCGGTAAAGACAATACGGCGCTGTTTGTTGAAATCGATCTGGTGTTTTACCCAAGTCCCCCAATCACGAATAAACTGGGCTTCATCGAGAAATAGGTATTCAGGCCCATCGACGCGCGGCTCACGCTCGCGCCACGCTTCCAACACGGCTTCGATGCCCGCCAGTTTGAGCACCGGATGGTCAAAAGTGGCGTAGAGGATGTTGGCTGCTGGGACGCCTTGCTTTAATAATGCGTCGATTTGTTGTTGTAAAAGTGTCGTCTTGCCGACCTGACGAGCGCCGGACAGCAGAATGGCGCGATGGACCGGTGGATGATTAATCCAGCGATTTAACTCGCGCGAAGCAGCCCGCTGCCAATCCGGTAAGTCCGCAATTGGCTCACCTCGCCACCAGGGATTGAATTGGGCCAGTACGGCAATTAGTTCTTCTTTTGAGACTTTCATGAAGCAATCTTAGCATCCTGCTCAGTTTATTGTCATGTATAGATAGCAATAAATTAATGTTTTAGCGATTTATTTTGAAATCCACGCCGCTATCGTATACAGATTCCAATAGGATAGTCGCCAATTCTTTGAATATACCTCCTTTAGATTGACCAGCCTATTCCTAACCATGTTGAAAGGTAGTTGATCGCAAAAACCAATTGTCCGAAATAAATTAGCAACTGGAGCCTGTATTTGATTCGTGCTCTTTCTGTGACGGCTATCCACCACTGACTACGGACGCAATTTCCGGAAGCTTTGACCACGGCAGGCTTTGATTTGTCCAAGCCATCCAGACCGATAAATTACGAGGGTTTCCTTGGTTGCCAAGAATTGCCAATAGAAACCCTTCCATCTCCCCCTGAAAGGCTTCGAGATAATCCTTTGTGGTAATTCGGTCACAATCCGACGGCGTTGGCCACGCCTCTGGATGAGTATGCCAAAGTCCTACAGCATGCAATCCCTTTGAAAATAACTGAAATCGATCCTCTGTTGCCTTGCGAACATCTGGATGAAAACTACAACGTGTCCGACGGTCTTGCCGATACGGACCAGTTGCTAAAGAGATTGACACTAAGGGTTTTTCTGGAGTCAAAGTAAATAACTGTCCTCCCGCTTCGCAGTTCCAGAATGCGGTCTGCGCGTATCTGTATATATGTTGGAGAACATCATTTGAGAAGACTACCATCCCCCTATTTTCTGGCAATTGAAAACGACGCTCACTCATAAACGGTTTCAAATGAGATTCCATCAAAAGGAGCTGCTGCAATCGCCCACTCCCTAAGGTTCAATCCAGGACGTTGGGCATCCAAGAAAGCCTGGCCACGAATCCAATGCTGGACATTTGGTCGTTTAATTTTACCATCTAGTAAATTAAGTGCAGCTTCAGCAACCAGAGCCACAGCGTGGGTAGCCGCTGCCGAAGTATAGCTTTGGAAAATACTGCTACAGGATGGTTCATGCTGCATGACATCATCAGGCCACGTGACTGCCTGAAGAGACTCAAGACGATCAACCTGATCAATCATCCATGGCTGACCTATAGGAAGCAAACAAGCATGTGCCGCGGCCACGTAAGGCTCCATCCAGCCAATTAAGAGTGGGCAATTATGACGTTTCCGCGCAATTTCGACGCATAGCCGCACATCCGGCTCACCGGTTAAGTCAATCACCATATCCACATCAGAAAGATCGTGATGCCTCAACCAACACTCTATGGAACCCGAATTTGCCGAAACATTACAGCTTGGCCAACTCCTAGAAATTTTCTCCGCAAGCGTTTTTGCCTTCCCTAAGCCAATCGCATCTGCCCCCAAAACATGGCGACCAATGTTGGCTGCCAACAAGATGTCTCCATCAATGATCGTAAGGCGGCCAATTCCGGCTTTGGCCAATTGCTCAATGACTGGACTACCTAGAGCCCCAACTCCAATTACTAGAACATGTTTTTGCTGTCTGATCTGGATTTCCGGATGCTGGTTTCGACCAAATGTCCAATTGGGATCAAGACGCTCGACCTGAAGAGGGATTAACTTCGGTGTCGGATAGGCACGAGTCGAATATCCTTTACGAATGACGACTGGAGGACCTCCAGGTAATAAAAAACCAAAACTGCAATCTGGCGCCCGTAGAATCACAATCCTATGGATCGGTCGCCCCCGATGACCTTTAGCAGACAGAAAGTTTCCAGCAACCCCACTTCCTAACCGCATGCGAAGAAGGCGTTCGAGGCTTGCCTGATCTTGTGGCCACGTATCCGGCGTCAGAGGAAAAGAGACAGGGATATCTGCTACGAGAACTTGACGCAATTGTTGTCCATCTCCCATGGCTGATACAAAACGATTGGATAAGGCGTCATCGCTACATGCAACGACGATACGCTTTCCAGAAAGATGTTTTGCTTTGTATATACTTGGGGATGCAGGCTGTCTATCAATGGTATAAACCTTGGTTACTGCATCATGCAATGAAGAATTTCGGTTACAATGAATCGTCCAATAGTTTTGAGCCTCATCGGCGAAATCGCCATCAAGATCACCAGCGCACCATGGTCTAAGAAAGAGTTCGTAAAACGCTTCAATAAGTTGTTGAACTCGGCTGATAGGCGACGCACCACTCAAAGGGCCGGGGTCGCCGTCATCAATACAGAGCTTGCCATCAGCCTCAATATGCGGCACTTTCAGAGCATTTTCAGGTAACAGCCGAATTTTGGCGATACCGTTATCAGGAAACGTCCTCGGCAATTCAAGCCATGCCTGCCCGAATGACCTTCCTTCTGGAAGATTTGGCAGACGTAATAAAAACCGGCGAAGTCCCTCTCCACCAGATTGCTCAGACAATAGGTTTACATGCGATGCCAGATAGTCCTCAAGAGCGTTCGCCAAATCCGTAAACCTCGCTACGCTAGTCCGCGTGCAGGTACGTTATGCACACGGTTCGGCGCTCGAGAAGCCAGGCCGCTGCTTGATGGCGGAACCGAGCCGGTCACCGCAGTACAGCCGAACACACTTCGTATATTCTCACAAAGCGAACGCTCGTCAGTCGACGATAAAATACTCTGTAGATCATCGATTAGCAGCTCGCACCAATTATCGAAAACATCTTTAAGCGTGTGATTGGTGTTCCACTTCTCTGCAAAGTTTTCCTCGGCCACCGTTGGATTCTCAATCCAGTAATCTCCATTACGAATCTCAATCATCCCCGGCATTAATTGGGCGAGGTCAGCCAGCAACTCGATCGGGTGCGAATAGCGTGCATTTTGATCCGCCAAACCTTCGTAACACTGCGTGAGCAGAGTCACGATGATGACGGAAATCGGTTTAAGTTCGGCTTCGAAATAACCCCGTTGAACCGACATGTCGCGATGACGTTTGAGAAGCCGTATTGCGATTCGGAGTGTGTCGCTCAGCGGAACTTGCTGTTCCGGAACTGGAGCAACGCTATCCGAAGCCAGCGCCTCCATTGCGCGCTTTTCTAGGAGTAAAGAAACAAGGATGATGCGCTTTGCCTGATCCGATACCCAGTTGGAAAAACCTTCTGGATTAGAGGTTTTCCATCGCCGAGTTGGCGTGTCGACAACAGCGAGAGCGGTATCGCTATAGCGATCACTAGGACGGTAGCAGATGCTAGCTACAGCTTGTGCCGGAATCGTGTTTAACGGTACAGAGGGTGTAAATTCAATGTAATAGCGTCGATTCGTAAACTCGACACACCAGCAACGCTTCTTGGCGCTAGGCAACCAATCTTCGAGCGCTTCCCCGATCTTTTCGAAAAACACTATTGGGTCTTTTGCTTCGATTTTGGAAATGTCTACAGCACAAACTGCGTCGATATCGAATTTACCGGGACCGGGCATACGGATTAGCGTTTTAGTGCTCGACGACCCTTGTGGAATGATGCGAATGGCATCATTAGGCCAATGAAGTTTTTCCACTAATCGTTCTGCAATATGGTTGTAGTCGCTTGCCGCTTCCTCGAAATCGTCTGCGTTAACCGTAATATGTCGGTTGATAGCATCAAGTTCTTCCGCCAAGGATTGCCAAGAAATCGGTATTCCTGACGAGCTATCAAAGGCTATCGCTTCCAGAGCCAAATTCAGGCGTCGGTCCTTACGTTGTCCTTTTGCCACCTCAACTAGGGTTGCATACTTGGTATTGGTCATGAAATTAGCTCCTTATCGTAGAGAAATTTTGCAAGGTTCTGCGCCGTTGTTGGCATTCGCGATAATCTCGGTACCGTTAATAGTCAGCGCGGGTAAAAACTTATGAGCGCCGTCGGGACGGTCATAGAATTGATAGAGTGGATGATGTCCAGCCTGCAGTAATTGCCCGAACCTGAATAAGGTGCTTGCGGGCGAAACGCCAATGAGATGTACGCGTTTTGCCCGAAGCTGATCCTGGATGACTCGAATAGCTTGGCGGGCTACCTGAGTGAATTGACAAAGATCTTCAGAGGTACAAATGCAGTTGTAGTGTGGCGACGAGTGAGTGATCCGAATCCATGGTATCACTTGGTCGCGGACTGCAGTAATCAGCATATCGGGAAGATTTTTTTCATCAATCGCGGCGGTTAATTCGATGGTTAGAATAACTTCGTCAACTGGGACAGAAGGTAATGTTGAAATGGAAATGTTTCCTCGGACAGACGGTGTGGCAGTCTCATCCCAACGCCAGGTGCGCCGATCACGATCATACTGAAACACTTCAACAGAACGAGCCTCTCCTACAATGCGACCAGCAATGAATAGAACCGGAACCAGATGAAGCGGAAAAATAGCCAGCACATCTGGAGCCGCCTCATTGCTGCGGGCGGGCTGATTACTAACTTGCAGAATGAAAGATCGAATATCGTTCTCATGTTCCTTTAGGAAATGCCACCAGAAATCTTGACGACTACGGTCATCGCGTTGTGTTCTTCGAATTGCGTTGATTGGGTTGCACAAAGGTCCAAGCTGGCGACTAAGAACACTTTCTCTTAATTCGGTATGAGAAACATTGGTTGGAACCTGAGCGAGATCCGCAAGCAAGGTAATTAGTAGCGTACGTGGGTAGGCGATTCCGTCCAATAGATAATTCACTCGGCTGGCATGTTCATCTCGCATCATTTTTAGCCGTTCGATTGTATGCCCGGCTTCGTCGATTCGGTCTATCAGGCGATGATGGGCATCACACATCAGCATGATGTTTTCTGGATCATCAGAGAGTTTATGTGATTCCTGGTTACCTCGCGGGCCGTCTGGGTCAGATGCGACAATGTGAGCGAGATATGCAATACGAGCGGCTTTTGTGGTCAATGGGGTCTGCCCAAGATTCTGCCCACATCCACGATACATGCATCGACCGCCAGCAGCATGCCAAACCAGAGCAGCCGTTGCGGGCGAGATGGCTTTGCCACGTCCTTGGTCAAATAGATCTTCCCGAGTTTTGTACCATTTTCCAACTTCATCCGCAGTTGCATCAAATAAAACCCAAGCAGGGTTTATCGTTACGCTTTGATCAAATTCGGTAAGTAGCAATTCAACGCGCTTTAATTTTCCAGACTTCGCAATTCGCTTTAATTCTGCAAGGGAGGTTTTGCCAGGATTCGCCATGATCGTGGCAGTATTCGAGGTACCGACCTCAAATACCTTGCAACGATGTTTTGCATGCGCATAGGCTATGGTCAACCCAGCACCGTGCTGTGTTTTTAACCATGTGGCTAGCTCCCCATCGTCAATTGCCTGATTTTCTTCAGGTATGGGTTGTGCGGTAATTGAAGATGTTTTAGGCATTGGCATTCCCTTACAAAAATCACAAGAATAAATAGCTAACGCCTAGATGGGGAGTTTTTTTCTGATTTCAATATGAGAAGGATGAATCCGCCCTTCCTAAAAGGAGGATAGCTTCAGGGGTAGAAATCGGCTATCAAAATCCAGCTACTACGGTAGCTTAACGCCGTCTACTTGTTTAGTTGGGTCAATTTCATCCACAACTGATTCGTCTTCGGAAACAGTTTCCGGCTCATCTTGTAGCCCGGACTCTTGCCGTGCCAATCTTACATCTTCCCCATATCCCTGCGCATATGCCGCCCGATGCGCCTGTCGCTCTATCGTGACAATCCGGTTGGCCAAGCGCTGTAAGCGTTGCTGCCAATGGTAGCGGGCTTCCACGCAGTGCTTATTGTCGATGACCTGGCAAAGCCACAAGGTATCCATGACGATCATCAATTGGTCCAGTAAGCGAATCAGTTCAACGAACTGAGCAATTTGCGGCGATGCGATCTTGGCGACAAATTCGGTCGGATGAGTGTAGGTCGGCGTTTCGGTTATACCGTTGTCGGCTTTGAGTTTTTCCAGGCGGGCTTTTTCCTGCTGAAGTTGCGTGGCGCAATCGGCAATCATCGTGCTGACAATGGCCTCGATTTCATCAATGGCTTGTTCCTGGCCGACGATGCGCAAAATCACATCGATCGCATACAGCGACTTGATCAGCCGGTCATAACTTTTGCGTATGACCCGAATCGCTTGTTCGCTATTAATCTTGAAAGTGCGCTCGAATACGGGCCGGCTTATTTCAAGTCGAGCCGGTTTTACTGGGGCGGAAGTTTCAGCCATTTGCATTCCTTGATGAGTGTGGGATGGACTACGATAGTAATCGAAGATTTTTTCATCCCTTTTGCAGCTAATGGTGAATTCGACATTAGCTGCAAGCTCACGCCAAAACATTTCTGCTTCAATGGCGCCAAGTGTTATTGGCTGCAGCCTACCTGATCTTTCTGGGCATTCATTTTTTGCCAGCAACACTTTCCCACTCTTCATGCTGTCTTTCCAGATGGCTTGATCCGGTTTCGACCGGCGTTCCGTTTTTAAGCGGCGTCGATGGTTTTCATCGACGTGTCAGGTGCGTCAAGCCTGATGTGTTTTCGTTTTTTTAACCCTGTTCCTGGGAATGCTTATTCCCAGTCGGGGTGAGCCTGCGGGACTCTACCCATCACCGCGCAGGTGGGTTTACTTCTCACTTGTCGGGCGCGGCCGATTGGAGGATTTCATCATGGCAAGTCGTGGTGTGAATAAAGTCATTTTATTAGGCCGACTCGGCGCCGATCCTGATATCCGGTATTTACCCAATAACGGCGGCAAGGTGGTGGCAATCCGTTTGGCGACTAGCGAAGTCTGGAATGACCAAGCCAAAGCCAAACAGGAACACACCGAGTGGCATCGGTTGGTGTTTTTCAAAAAACAGGCTGATACCGCCGAGCAGTATCTGCGCAAAGGCAGCAAGATCTATGTGGAAGGCAGTCTTCGCACCCAGCAGTGGGATAAAAACGGCGAAAAACGCTACCGCACGGAAGTGGTTGTCCGTGAGTTACAGATGCTGGACCGTGCTGATGAAAATGGGTCTTCTCGTCAATCCAGTCAGTCCCCTACCCCACCGACGGCGGTAAATGAGGACGGCTTGGATGAGGACTTCGATGACATTCCGTTTTTCTGAGTAGCTGTTTGCCCTTGTTATCCGCTATTCAGATTGATCTTTAATTTACCCGCCTGGCAGCATCCGCTGTTTAGGTGTTTCACCCCATGGGGACGTCTCTCCCCAGATGGGGCATTGCGTCCTCTATTTTTTAAGGAGACACGCCATGAGCAATCAACCCCGCAATAATCCTGCAAAAACCCGCAATCTGCCAATGCCCATCGATATAAATCAGGTCTATGGCATTTCGGAGCAGTCCTGGAAAGTCCTCACCGACGTGACGTTCCCAACCGCTAGAACCCCGGAAGCCATCATGATGGCCCTGGACTACTGCAAGGCCCGCAAACTGGATATTTTCAAAAAACCAGTCCATGTGGTGCTGATGTGGAGTGCCGCCTTGGGCCGCAATGTCGAAACCGTCTGGCCGTCCATCATGGAAATCCAGACTACTGCGTCGCGTACCGGTGTTTGGGCCGGCATGGACAGACCGGCATGGGGACCCGATGTGACCAAAACCTTCACCGGACGGTACAAGGACGACAACGACCAATGGCAGGAATCCAATGTCACCGTAACGTTTCCCGAATGGGTAGCGGTCACGGTGTACCGGATTGTGGGTGGCAAGCGCTGTGCATTTACCGAGGAAGTGTATTGGCAAGAAGCCTATAGCACCGCCGGCGGCAAAAACTCGCAAGTGCCCACCGCGATGTGGATCAAACGCCCCAAGGGGCAATTATCCAAATGCGGTAAAGCAGCGTCGCTTAGGGCAGCCTTTCCGGAGGAATGCGGTTACGCCGCCGAGGAAATGGATGGCAAAAGCATCGACGACATGAATGACGGCAGCGTGATTAACAGCACTGCCAGTCGACTCGACGAAGCGGACGTGATCGATGATGCGATTGTCGGCAGCGTCGAACCACCGCGAGTGATCGATTTATCGATGATTCCGCCCAAGGTGCAAAAAGCCGTCAGTGAACTGGTTAGACGCACAGCACTTGCAGGCGCCTGGAAAGCCGCCTACGACTATGCCAATAACAAGTTCAAAGGCCTGGATTTGACCTATGCCATTGCTGAACTGGACAAGGCATCAGCATCTGCCAAGGCGGCATCGACTAAAGGTGATGTTAATCATCAGCCCATAGACGCTTCTGGTATGCCAGCCGCTAGTGATCCGGCTTCAGAGGCTCTGAACAAGGCTCGCGAGACCTTGGGATCGGCACATCAGCCATAGTCGTTTTAACTATCAACCGCCGGTAAATTGCCGGTGATTATTTTCAACCCTACCTGGGCGTCCTGAATCGCCCTTGGGGTGAAATTCATGACGCCCTTTTTGTTTAAGAGGAGATGTCATGAATGCCATTGATCAATCATCCAACCGCATACCGTGTCATACCGACTGGCATCGCTACGATTCACCGACGGTGATTCGCCGGCATGGCCGTGGTTACTTGGAACGTAACTGGAGTCCGGGCAATCCTGTCCATGAAATCCAGGCGCCTACCAAGCCAGAACTGCAAAGTCTGGTCGAAAGCTATGGCGGTCTCTATCTACCCACAGCCGATCAAACCCTGCTGCTCTTTGCCGACTATCACTGGGCGCGGCGTTGTGAAAACCAACTTGTTAAACGCGGCGTGTCAACACTGCGGCTAGGCTGCCATATCCAATTACTGGAGCATCGGTGATGAAGGTCATCAATGTCTCTCAGCGATCACCGGAATGGCAGTTATGGCGTTCACAAGGAGTTAGTGCCAGTGAGGCGGCGATCATTATGAATCGTTCGCCGCACAAAAGCCCTTGGCGGTTATGGGCGGAAAAGACGGGGCTCGTGCTGGAACAAAGCCTGGACAACAACCCTTTGGTCCGAATTGGTATCGAACAGGAACCCGAAGCCTTACAGCGTTTTGAAGAAAAGCACGATGTCATGCTGCTGCCCCTCTGCGGCGAGTCTGATTGGTATTCGCTAATGCGGGCGTCCTTCGACGGTTTGTCGGAAAACAACGAACCGGTCGAAATCAAATGCCCGCATGAAACTACTTTTCTGGATGTGGTGCTAAACCGCGAACAGTCTGAAGCCTATCAACTTTACTGGTGCCAGGTGCAACAGCAAATGCTGGTGGCGGATGCGCAACGCGGCTTTTTGTTCTTCTATCACCAGGGCCAGGATGTGGAGTTTGAAATCGAGCGGGATGAAGTCTTCTTAAACCGGCTCGTCGATACCGCCATGGAATTCTGGTCGAACGTCAAACAGCGACAGGAACCCGAAAAAAATCCTGACCGCGATATTTATCTACCCAAAGGCCATGCCGAACAGCAATGGCAGCAATTGGCGGCGAATTATCGCAGCCAGGCGGTAAAGATCGATGACCTGAAAGCCCAACTCAAAACCCTGGAAGCCAATCAATTCGACATCGAGCAAACCTTGGTGTTGTTGATGGGTGATTTCATGGCAGCCGAGCATTCGGGTTTACGTGTCAGTCGCTTTCAGACCCAAGGCAGTGTTGATTACAAAGCGGTGATGAAGGCCTTATTGCCGGATGTCACCGAAGCGATGCTCGACAGCTACCGAAAACAACCGGCTAACCGCGTTCGCATTACTTGTCGGGATGACTCCGGCAGGTTGGCGGAAGTGCCTTTCGATGCTGAGGCGTTGAAAGAGATGGTCGGTGCTGATTTCTGGTTCTGATCTCGGGTTTTGACGTCAGTGAGGAAAATTTAGCTGGAAAACAGTTCGGCTGTTTCATTCGAAACACGCTGAATCCGGTGTAAACCGGCGTTCCGCTTTTGAGGCGGCATGAAGGTGAAACACTTTCATGTGCCAGGTGCGTCAAGCCTGGTTTGCAGTCCCGTCGGGGTTCATCACCCTAGCGGGTCATGGTGACCCCTTTTATCAACAAAGGAGGTTCGCTATGAATAAAGACTTTTGGAAAAGCCTGTTTTGCTGGCTGGAAACCGCCAGTGTTGACGAGATTAGGCATAAGCAAGACGTGGTGCGGCAGATGCTCGGTCAAACCCGAGATCTGGATTTCAAAACCGACATTCGCCGGATTTTGCGCTTTATGGACGAGGAACTCCTCGCCCGCGCGGAATTGGCGAAGGTAATGCGCATTTCAGTATCGATGCCTCGCCAAAGGTAGTTTGACACCGCTTTAACCTTTTATCGTTCAACGTACTAAACCCCTGGCTCGCCAGGAATTTATCTCAACCCGACGGGGACACACTGCCCGTCAGGGGAATGGTGTGTCTCGTGTTGCGGGTTTAACCCAAGCATAAGGAGTTCACCATGTATCAATCCTATTCCATCGCCGATACCTTCGGCATACCAGCACCGGCCTCCATGAAAGTGGAAGGCTTTATCCCTGGACAAAATGCCTATGTACCAGCGCAAAAACCGTATGTGTTTCGCAAGGATCACTTGCGCGATGTTCTGGCGTTTTTAGGCTCGCACAATGGCGACGGCTTATACCTGACCGGTCCTACCGGTTCCGGTAAAACCTCGTTGTTGGAGCAAGTCGCGGCGCGTCTCAATTGGGGCGTGCATTCGGTCACCGGCCATGGTCGATTGGAACTCAACGATCTACTAGGTCAGTACATGCTGGTCGACGGCGGCGCGATGAAGTGGATCGATGGACCTTTGACCTTGGCGGTTCGCTTAGGCCATGTACTGTTGATCAACGAAATAGACGCGATCGATCCCGCAGAGTTGATCGGCCTGAATGAAATCGTTGAAGGCAAACCGTTGACGATTCCGCAAACCGGCGATGTGATCACTCCGCATCCCAAGTTTCGTTTGGTGGCCACCGGCAATAGTGCCGGATCTGGTGATCAATCGGGCTTGTATCAAGGTGTATTACGTCAAAACCTGGCATTTCTGGATCGATTTCGCCTGATGGAAGTCGGTTACCCCGAGCCGGAAGATGAAATGAAACTGTTGGCCGATGTGGTGCCGAGCATGCCGGAAACGGTGCGCGAAAGCATGATCAAGGTCGCCAACCAGATTCGCAAGGTGTTTATCGGCGGAGCAGATGGCGGCGGCATGTTATCGGTGACCTTATCGACGCGCGGATTAGTACGTTGGGCATCATTGGTGGCCACCTTCAAAAGTGCGCCTAATGCCTTGGCGTATTCCTTGGACCGGGCCTTGACGTTTCGGGCCGAACCCGCCGAACGTGAAGCGATTCATCGTATCGCCAAGGATGTATTTGGCGATGACTGGCAGGTGTAATCATGGCTGCCTGGAATTTATATCGTCACCGTAACAGTGACGGCAGTTCCAAAGACTGGGCGGTCAGGAGTAATTCGGATGGATCAATCACCACCCGTTGGGGCAAAACGGCAGATAGTTTGCCGGGCTTTAGTAACCGATACAGCGTTAAGCAGTTCGATATCGAACGGCAAAAACAGGCCAAGGGCTATGTGTTGGTCGGCGAGGTGGATATTGATGTGAACGGCAATGTGGTGTTTCCGGGCAAGACTTCGGCAACACCATCACAATTGCCTGAACCTGATGCAAATCTCGTGTCTGTGCCAGCACCGCCAGTCGAAGCACTGTATTGGACCATTGATTGCCATGCAAAACAGCCCATCCGAGTGGATTTGGGTATCGAGGTCAGACGACTGATTGGCGTTATTCAAACCTTGTCTGATGGCCATGCTACGCCTGAACAGGCGTGGAATGGCTGGCAACAGTGGATTGATGCCACGCTTAATGCTGAAGTCTTCGAACTGAGTGGCCAGATTAAATCAGCCCACGGCGTTTTGCCTTGGCTGTTTTTACTGGCGCTGAAAGCACAAGGCTTCAAAGGCGTGGATATCGATATTGCCACCGAAACCGCCCGTGACCTCTCGGTCGATCTGAAAGTTGAACAGGACGTGCTGGCATTTTTTGGCACCAACCTCGACAGCATTCGTGAGACCGCTGGAGTCTTAGGTTTACTCAAACCCCGATTAAATCTGGCAACGGCCATGTCCGACACGGACGACTGCTGGTTTTAAGGGTATTGTTATTTTCATTTAACCCGAAAGGGGCACATCGGCCCCAGCGGGATGGGTGTGCCTCAATTCTTTAGGAGGTTCCCATGTCTCATGAAACGCAATTGATATTAGACCGCGTGGTCTTGGTAAAAGTGGATGCCAATATCTACGGCGCACGCAAGAAACTGAAGAAAGAAGACCTGGTGCTTGCCGACGGTAGCAAATTGCCGCCGGAGGATTTAGCCAGTTTAGGTTCCAAACGTTTGCTCGATCCCGATAAGCTGACGGTATTCAACCGCCTGAAGAAGGAAGCCGAACGCATTTGTTTACGCGTTGGCACTCGCTTTCTGGGTGGATTTGCCGTGCCGGTTGAATCGGCCGCCAGTATTACCGCGGAACTTAAGCGTATCGGGCTGGATTTTGCAGTGGCTAAAACCGAGTTTATTGCCGGCTATGATGCGGCGGTGACGGACTGGGTGGTTCGCCATCCGGAATTTGCCGGCATCATTGAACAAGCAGTGGATTCGGTGGAGTTTGTCTCAACGCGGTTGTCGTTTGATTTTCTGGTGGTCAGCATTGGGTTACCCGACAGCTTGCCGCCGGCGGATGTCTCACGTCTGGACAGCAAAATCGGTTCACTCAGTGAGCAGATGTTCTACGAAATTTCCGTGGAAGCCAATCAACTCATCGAGCAATCATTGCTGGGCAAGGAGCAAGTCACGCGTAATGCGTTACGGCCGATTCGCCGCATGAGGGACAAGCTCGATGGGTTAGGTTTTCTGGATCATCGGGTCGCGCCGGTCGTCAGCACCATTGACGATCTATTGGCTAGGATTCCCACCAAAGGCGCCATTGAAGGCAGTATTTTGCAGGAGATTTTAGCCACGGCAATGCTGTTGTCCGATCCGGATAAAACCCGGCGGCACGGTGAAGGTTTATTGGTTAATCAAACACCCATTGTTGAAGAGACGGATGTTGATGAAATCGTCGAACACGCGGAGTTAGAGCCTCCAACGGTACCAACAGCAACAACAGTCGCAGCCGAACCAACACCACTCATCGCTGAAAGCGTTTCAGACAGTCCCGATTTTACCGATCTGTTTGACGGCATCTTTGATGATGAACTTGAAGCGGATTCTGCAGCGGATGACTTGGCGATTGAGGTCTTGCTGGATAAACGTCAGACCGAATTGGAAATCGATAAAGATAACGATGAATCCAACCCGTCTACACATTCAGCAGAACCGGAAACGGTGACTGCGGGAGACGATGACGAGGAGGACGATTCCGACCAGGACTACTGGTTCTGAATGATCTGACTTAAATTAACTGTTCACCCACTGGGGCAAATTCATGTCCCAATGGGGTCATGGTTTGCCCTTTATTTAGGAGCACACCATGAAAAATAGAACCTTACAAAACGCATTTCCCATCGTCGCGGCCGCCATCGGCAATCGCTTCGGCGTCAAAGTCAGTGTCGGCGGTGATAAAGCCGAAACCGATGGGCAAACCATTTGGCTGCCGGCCTATGAGGGTGATGATCCGGATTATCAGGATGTTGCATGGGGCCTGTTAGCACATGAAGCGGCGCATATTCGTTATTCGGATTTTTCGCTGCGCTATGGCAGTTCGGTATTACGCCGGCGCTTATGCAATGCAATCGAGGATGTCCGTATCGAGCACGAACTGGCCAAGGACTTTCCGGGAACGCGACTAACTATCCGCACCGTAATTGAAAAGATGATTGCCAAAGGCGACTTTGTCGCCAGTAGTATTGATGATCATCCGGCTAATATTCTGTACAGCTTTGTCTTGAAAAGTTTGCGGGCAAAGGTATTAGGTCAATCGGCCCTGCAACCTTTGGTTGAGCAAACCGAACTGGCACTAAAAGCGAAGTTTCCGAAAGGTGCGGTAACCCGACTGAAAGGCTTGCTATCCGAAGTGCCGCTGGGTTTGCAATCGGAGTCCGATTGCCTGCAATTGACTGATCGCATCCTGACCATGATTGAGCAGGAATTCGAACAACAACGGCAGCGTAATCAAGCGCAACCAACAGCGGATGAGGAAACCACGCCTGAACCGGATGATACGAATCAGGATGCTGAATCAACCGATTCGGACGATTCGAGCGGCTTGGATTCCCAGGATGAAATGAATCCCGATGAACAGTTATCCAACGACACTGATGACGAATCGTCGTCAGAACCAGCCGGTAACGACGATTCGGCTCCCAAAAATCCTGACGATGAACCGGCAACGCCATCCGACAGTTCGACATCCACCCCGCAAGGTGAATATGAAGAAACTGCGGAGATTGCCGATCCGATGGGCGTCTTGCAAACCTTTTTGTCCGCTGGTGACAGTGACATCGAGCAGGATGTGTTTGAATCGCTGAAATCGGCGTTATCGTTGGCTGCGGAAAATGGTTCGGAATTGCTGATGCCCAGTGGCCACGAGCCACCCATGGACGATCGGGCCGGTGCGTTTTTGCTGCGTAAGGTGCAAGGCGAATCGGGAAAAATCCGTGCCGCGTTGCAAGGCCTGGTGCAATCGCAAACCTTAAACCGGTCGCAACATGCGTGTCGTGGACGGCGGCTGGATGGCAAGCGTTTACACCGCTTACCACTGGGCGAAACTAAGCTGTTTCAACGCAAACGGGCCAAAGCTGCACCCAATACGGCGATTCATCTGTTACTGGATAAATCCGAAAGCATGGGTTATCAGGTAACCGATAGCCAAGGCCAACCCATCGGATCGCGTATGCCGATTGCGTTGGAAGCGACTTTGGCACTGGCATTAGCCTTTGAAGGCATTCCGGGGGTAAATCCTGGCGTTACAGCGTTTCCAGGCCATCAGGATGATTCGGTGTTCCGATTACTGGAACATGGTCAACGCGTGAATGCCCGTACCGGCGCCTTTTCGCTGGCCGCCACTGGCAGTACGCCGATGACCGAAGCGATTTGGTTTGGGGTGGCGTCACTACTGCGTTGCCGGGAACCGCGCAAGGTGTTGATGGTGATGACCGATGGTCAACCCAACGACACCCTGAGCACGCTGGAACTTTTGCAGCGCTGTCGGGATAGCGGTATTGAAACGGTCGGTGTGGGTTTGGGACTGGATGTCAGTCATCTATTCCCGATTGCCATCACCATTAATGACCTTTCAGAGCTGAGAGCACAATTGTTCGATCTCTCGAAATCGGTGTTGTTGGCAGCGTAATCTGTCCTCAGTCCGTTATCCGTAGCCCAATCCTTGGCCCAATGCCTTGGATTGTGGCTATGGGTAGCTGATTGCACTTGCAGTTTGTCGAATGTACTCCACATAACGAGCCCATTCGACAAACAGACACTTCATGCGTTCTTTCCAGAATGCTGAATCCGACTCCGGTCGGCGTTCCGTCTTTAGGCGGCGAGCAAGGTGTTTCCTTGATCGTGTTGGGTGCGTTAAGCCCGATGTAAAACGCAGTGGTACTACCCTCTGCAAATCCTAAACCCGCTTCGGGCTACCATCGCCCAGCCGGGTGCTGTTCATTCGAAGTGTTTTCTTAAATTTTATAAAGGAGAACTTCAATGAACTTTATTTTCGGCATCATTATTTTGGCGATGTTCATCCTCGCCTTGCGAGTGATTTGGGCGACAACTTTGCAACTACTGATCGTGTTGAAACAAAGCACACTGGCTTTTAAGCGCTATCGAGCACAGCGAAAGCTGTCGGTTAGAAACCGGCTACCGGTCATCATGCCACGTAGCCGCGAGGACATGGATTGGTTGGCGATATCGGATTCGGTGCGTCAGGAAATTCAAACCCGCAATCACGGTGTTAATCGTGAGGCTGTCCGACTGGAAGCACAATTACAGGCCAAGTTAAAAACGATCGAAATCTACGAGGCGGATATTCAAATCGCCAAACTGGAACGGGAGTTGTTGAAAATTAAGCCTGTGATTGATAGTCCCGAGCCTGAAGTCAAAAAACCTCGGCGCTCGAAAAAGCAATCGGTTGCTGACTCAGCGGCCCAGAAAATTCCGCATCAGGTATCCCAATTACGGGCAGCGCTGAAAGGCAACGGTTTATCAGTGCCGGTTAGTGAGTCTGTCGGCCATTGAATACCGCAAGCGTCGCGCCGGTTTGTGTCATTACGGTGCGTACCGGCCTGGCCAAATCAATCTTGGGTTCGTTGAAACGAAAGCCCTCCGGCAATAGCGATTGTAGATCCTCAAAGGTTTCCCGTCGCAATTGTCGGATATTGCTCAACAACTCCCAGGCTCGCTTCGGATCATCGATATTTTGCAAAACATCGGCTTCCGCGGCATCCAACTTGGTCAAAATTGTTTTGCAAAGATTTAACGCATTCAGTCTGGGATCGAGTGGAATTGCCATCGGTTTTCGACTTGGATACTGCTCCTTGGTCTGCTTAGGACTGAGGAAATCAAAAATGCGCAAAATATCGTCAAACATAGCTATTTCTCTACTTTTTAATGAGTTTTAGTCACCATATACCGATTTTTACGTGAATTCAACCCCGCTGCATAAGCCAGTTTTAGGCTTTTTCAGCGTTTTTAACCCTGCAGGAACCTCATCCTGCAGGGTGGTTGTTCCTGCGTTTTTTTGGAGGAAATGACCATGACATTAATCGAACAACCAAACATTACCGCAATGCAGACCGAAGCCAGCACGGTTCGCTATCTAAATCAGTACCGCTGTCCCTACTGTCAAACCGAATGGGAGGATGTATGGGATTGCGGCTGTAACGATCGCTACCCGGGTTGCAATAAAGAGATCGAGCCTTATGAAAGCGCATTGATCGAGGGTGAATCGGCGAAAACCGAATTGCCAGTCGACGAACCCGCCTCAGCCAATGTCAAGGTGGCGGTGGTGAATCGGCTTTTCGTAGTCTCCTACGAAATCGACTATGTGCACCGGGTTTCGGTTGGCATCACCACGGATAGTCCCGAATCGGCACAACAGATTGCCAAACAGGCATTCAACGATGCCACCATTTGGGATGACACCGCTGCTATGCCGTTATTGTCCGATGAATATCATGAATCGGAGGGTGAAAGCTTGGTATGGGCATGCGTTGCTGTTGCACAGTTGCCAGAGCCGGATCATTCGGTACGGCAATTGAAGCAGGAACAAGCGGCCATGCGGGTTTGTCGGGGATTGGTTGAAGCCTATCAACAAGGCGAAACCAACGGCGGCAGTATCGATTGGGAGGATTTGGATCAGTTAATACCTCTGGCATTTCAAACCTTGGGGAAACCTGCACTGGAAAACAAATCCTAAAAAATAGTGCGTCGTTCAGACGCGTAATTCGTAAATGCCTGAGTTAGCCAAGTCTTTCGATTCGGCGCTCTTTTTATCCACCCACACGGGAATGTCCTATTCCCGCCGGGGAAGCGTGATGTTTCCGTATTCTTTGAGGACAACATCATGAACTCACTCATCTTTGAACACACCTTCGGCACGGGTCATTGCATCCAATATCAGCGCTTGCCATCCGGCACCTGTTATCACGCTGATACGCCGGAGCCAGTAGTCGATCTGTTAGAACAGCTTCGCCAAAGCCGGCGCAAAATCCGGCTTTATTACGGCGATACTCAAACCGGTCAGTCCTGGCTCGATGAACACGATGTTATCGGCTGGATCGGTCGCTCGACGGGCACGATCAAAGTGCCGTTATTGATCGAACCGGGTGACATCGGCGGTCCGGCCTTACTGGATCATTGCATCGTTCGTATCGATAGCCCGCGCCAGGTGCTTTACCAACACAAAGATTTTCGAGTTGGTGACGTGGAACTGGTTAGAGGTGAGCTTAAACGCTTGCCCTGGGAAATGTTCATCGACGGCAGCGTGCATGCCCGGTTCAAGGCAAAAAATGAAGCCCGGCAGTATCAGGATTTCATTCAATATAAGCGGTTTGCGTTGATCTGACGCACTGTTTGATTTCGACACTCGATTAAGCCGAGTTTTTTCACTATACATACCCCTGCGGGATGATTCTATCCCGCCAGGGATAAATCTGTCGTCAGGGGTCTTATCGGAGATCACCATGATAGACAATTATCAGTATTATCCAACACCTGAATCCCTGAGTATCAAGGCTTGGGAAACCTTCAAGAACAAGAGTTTTGTTCGTGTATTGGAACCCTCCGCAGGTGAAGGTCATTTATTAAAACCTCGACCTTACAACCACTGGCAGAAAATTCCGGTCGATTGCATTGAAATTGATATCAGCAAGCACCCGATCTTGCGTTCGCAAGGCTATTCGGTGGTAGGCATGGATTTTATGCAGTTCAAAAGCGGTAGTCTGTATTCGCATGTGTTGATGAATCCCCCGTTTGCCGACGGCACACAGCATGTTCTGAAGGCTTGGGAGATTTTGTTCGATGGTGAGATCGTCGCAATCCTTAATGCCGAAACCTTGAAAAACCCGTTTTCCAAGGAACGAAAGCATTTGCTCCGACTGATTGAACAGTTTGGCGAAGTGGAATATTTGCCGGAGATGTTTGCCGGCCAGGATGCTAGCCGCAAAACCGATGTTGAAATTGCGCTGGTCTGGCTGAAGAAAACCTCAACGTTCGAAGAGGAGCTTTTAGGCAACATACTTGATGACTTACGTCGCGATCAAGCGAGCGCCGAGAATTTGGCCGGCGATTGCCAGCCAATCCATGAACTGGCGTTAGCCAATGCCTTCATCGACAACGCGGTGCTGATGTTCAATGCCGCGGTCGAAGCGGCCCGGCAATCGGCATTTAGTGAAGCGCGCGCCATGCGCTATCGCAAGATGCTGGGGCAAACACTCGGCGAATTGAATGGCGATGCGGCGGTCAAATCCACACATACCACTCTGGATTGGGTGAAGAATCAGCTTTATACCGATTATAGCGATCTGAAAGATCGTGCCTGGTCCGGTATTTTGCGTTCCACGCAAGTCACCTCGCGTTTATCGTCGGCGGCGCAAAAACGGCTGGAGTCGGATTTCGAGACCATAAAGTCACTGGAATTCACCGTACCTAATATCTACGGTTTTTTACAGGGCATCATCGATCAACAAGGCGATATTCAGCTGAGCATGGTCTGCGATGTGTTCGATTTGATCACTCGCTACCACAGTGACAATACAGTGTTTTACATGGGCTGGAAGTCGAACGATAAGCACCGCGCGTTGGGTATGCGCATCAAAACCACCCGCTTTGTCATTCCGGGTCACGCCACAGAATCGTATCAAAACGATTTGTCGTGGGAGTCCCAACGGATGCTGGCGGATTTTGACAAAGTGTTTGCGATGCTGGATGGCAAGTATGAAGCGGCTGTAAGGCTGGAATCGGTTTTCCGAAATCACTTCCATGCCCTGCGAACCGGGCAACGGATTAGCGGCAGCTATTTTGATGTTCGCTACTATCCGGGCGTGGGCACGATTCATTTCTTCCCCAGCAATAAAACGCTGATTGATCGGATGAATCGTCTGGTTGGCACTCATCGTCGTTGGCTACCACCTGCGGAGACCAATGCAGGAACTGGTTTTTGGCAGCAGTTCGACCAAGCGGAAAAGCTCGATAAGGCCTTCCGTACCGAAGTCAGTAAAGACTGTAAACGGGATGGCCGGCATTATCACTTTGATCCATTTTGGGCGATCAAATACGGCGGTGAATCCGAACGTGCTCGAGGCCATACCATGCTAACCCAGGCCATGAGCACTGTACTGGCAAATCATGGCATTGATCCCGATACCTTGTTGGATAGCGATCAAAACGGTGTCCGCCAATTGGATTGGGATGGCCTGCATGATAGCCATTTGGCTTTAGCTTCATAGCCCGCGCACAAATTCTAAAGCAAGTTTTTTAAATAACCACTGGTCTAACCAGTATCACCCGCCTCGGGGAGATGAACAGCGCTCCCCAAGGGGGTAGTCTGTTTCATGTTCTCGGGGCTTTTTTATACCCGGAGATAACACATGAAAACACAAACTAACGAAGTCGCGATGAAAGTGAACCAAGCCAACTTGGTCAAAAGTCTACGCTTCAGTTTTACCAACAAAACCACAGTTCTGGGCGAGTTAATTCAAAACGCTCGCCGGGCCCATGCCGCCATGGTGGTGATTAACTATTGTCCTGAAACCAAAACGCTTCAAGTTTTGGATGATGGCTGCGGCATCGACTCGATTGCAACACTACTGACTGTAGCCGAATCAGGCTGGAATCCGGACGTGGTTGCCTATGAACATCCGTTTGGAATCGGATTTTTATCGGCATTGTTTGCCTGTCGGCAAATCAGCGTCATGAGTAAAAGTGGTTCGATTGACGTCGAAACCGACCACATTTTGGCATTTAATCCGGTGACGATCACACCAGTCCAAGATTGGAACGGCATCACTAGCATTACCTTGCAGGATGTGGATATGGAAATGGGTCAAATTGCCACGACGCTGAAAACGTTGGCGCGCGGCTTCCCCATTCCAGTGCTGTTCAACGATCACTTGCTTGAACGGTTCATGCGCCATAGATGGCGGATTGACCTTTGTCGAAACCGAGATTGGCGCAATCTATCTGCATGGTATGGACCAACCCAATGGGGCGCAATATGAATTCGATATTTATCTGCAAGGTTTGCCCATTTATTCCTCGCATAGCTACACTTCGCATCGCCGTATCATTCATCTGGACTCTTCTCGTTTTCACGCCCGCTTGCCGGATCGTGACAAGCTGGTCGATGAAGCTGATGTCATCAAACGGGTTAAAGCTGTCCTGGCGCAAACCATCGAACAGCGTTTTATCCAGATGAAAGCCTCTCTGTCTGCCGAAGCGTTCGTTGGTTTTTATGACATGCTGCGGCATTGGGAACTGCTGAAGTTACTCAACGATGTACCTGTAGTGCCGCCAGAAGCCTTACGCGAAATCATTGCCTATCCGGTTTGCGATACCGAAGTTTTTGATAACTTCGAGCAGCGGCCGGAAAAAGCCATGACCCGTGCAGAAATTAAGGCCCGTGGCATCGTCTCGATTGATGATGACATCAAGCAGGACGGCGCCGGGCGTTTTATGTTTGCCTGGCGCCAGGATTATTTGCTGTACCACGGCACACTGGATAGCGGGCATTGGCTTCATGCTCTGGTTCGGCACCTCAATGATGAAGACCTGGTAATTGAAACGATCAATGAAACGCACCAGGCTCAATTCCAAGGTGATTGGTGTTGGGTTCCCGTGCGTTTTTGCGATGCTTACCGAATCCGGCTTGGGCAGGATGTTGTTGAAATCAGGGATGAGGCCTGCTACCAAGGCCAGGAAAACGCCGATGACATCATTGTGCCCAAAGGTGATTGCTCAGCACAGGCATTGCAGCAAATGGCCAGCTTCAGAAGCGAATATGATGAGTTTCAGGAATCGACCTTTGAAAGCGATTCGGATGCCTTCATCGCCTTTGTGGTTGCCAATACCGCCAGCGATCCGGCCAATGCCATGCAACGACTGTTGCCGAATTTTTGCGGCTGTCCTGCACTGTACGGCAAAGCCTTCGTGGTGGAGTTGGATCAGCACGGCAAACCGGCCTCGGTGATAGCGTATCCAACTGAATCGGGTCAAAAGCAAATCCTTCAAACCGGCAAGGATTGTTAAAACTAAATGTATGAGCGCATTATCCAGCTGGATAATGCGCTCATTTTCATTACCGAAAACAAGCTACCGATCCTTGTCTCCCTAAAAACATTGAGATGCACCTTCGAAATGCTATCTATCTACCAGTAGCCGCCCGCAACGCGTGATTCGGTCGAAACTAAACACATGCTCTCTTGGGCTTTCATAACATCGCCCAACCAATCTTCGCCGGTAATCCGGCTCGCCTTTTTCGAGATAAATAGTGGCGCCACATATTGGGCATACCGCCGAATACCGAACCAAGCGAACCACTCTTAAATCTCCATCTCGTAGCAGTTCGAACTGTGCAGACTGTTCATAAAAATTTGTGAATAGTTCATGGGCTACAACAATTCGATCATCCAACAATAATATCCAAGGCTTGATGATAGTGACCCAGGAACCATACGGAATCGCAAAAATACTTACCAGTAATGTCAAATCTTGCGTTGTCACCGGCCTGGGCACGGATAACGATAGCCATCCGGCATAAGCAATTAACACCGCGAACCCAGCTATGATTGCTAGCCAACCCAATATAACCCAGACATGCCATTGTCTTAATTCGATTTGTCCATGCCGGAATAGCCAACTCGCGATCCAACTGGGTTTGACTTCACCCAATTCAGTCATTTGATAGCTGGCTTGCAAATCGGCGGCGTTGCTCTCAGCCCGAACATCCTCGATCGCTTGGTCTTCTTCCAAGATCTCCGGAACCGGTTCAGCTTTGATATAGAACGTCGTGTGTCGTCCCGGCCCTCCCTTTGTGCTTTTACGTTCCGGCTTTGGATAATGAGGCAACCCACGTTTACGGGCAAACTCGGTGATTTGGGGTTCGCGGATTTCGCAATATTTTTTTAACGAACCCGGCCAGTCGATCCATTTTTTAGGTTCGACACTTTCTAAGGACTCACCAACAGCAGCGACGATTTCATCGGCCGTGAAACGTCGCTTCGACTCTTCGAAATCCGCTTTCATTAACGATTCCTGGGCTAACGCACGCAATATGCGGTGCCCTTTTTCATCGCTTGGCTCGCTATCCAGCCAATCGATCAAGCATTGAATTACCTCGCGCATAAACCACCCCAAACCAGGTAACAGGCAGTTGCGGTCTGGTTAGCGACCAGCCGATTCATAACAATGTCCTCCATAGCCAATGCGATATAAGCGAAGTAAAAATGATTTTGGGATGTAGTTATTTAGATCAAACGCCAAGTAAGACGCCGCTTGTCGCGGGCAAGGCCTTTGGCAAGCAGAACGAGATTAGAAGAATTTCAGGATCATTCAATCCATCAGGCCAAACAAATAGCCTGGCGTTATCAAAGTGGTCATCCATCACATGCGGAAAAACGCATCACCAGCTCAATAAGCCAATTATTTTCAACAACGCCAAATCATATCAATCCGGGGTTCCGGAGCTTTGTGACCCAAAACAGGTCACTTTGCGACCGGGACATTTCCGCATTCCCTGCCTAGCATATCGACAACAGTCGTTAATCAACTCAGAGGCGTTTATGTCAACACTAGATGAAGATCTTGCCCGATTAAATTTCGAATATCTCATGCTAGCCAGAGAATGCGCACGCAGTAATCCGGCGGAAACGGCCTGGCGCTTTGGATTAGATCGGGTTGGCATAGACCGTCTCGCCGGCATGACACAGGAGCAACTTCGTGAACACGCCGAAAGCAGTCGCGCAGTGATTCAGTTATTGCCTGTCTATGCCCCAAGCAATTTGCCCATGGTTGCCTATGTGGATCTTCTCCAACCTTGTATCACTGGAACCGCGGATGAAACCAATGCCCTTTAAAAACAGGCCAAACATTGGCGCAGACTTGCTATTGGCGGAAAAACTAATCCAACTCGGCGCCCGTCCTCCAATTGTCAGCCAACTCTGCCATTTAACCCGAAAGCAAAGCATCGCATTTTTTAAGACAGTACAAGGGCAAGCACCCAAACAAGGCATGCTGCCACACGATCATCAATGGGCCATTCGCTCGGCGTTCAACAACATTCATGCCTCGCTATTTTTAAGCATGATTGAAGACATTCGGCACCGGCTTTCTACCCCGAACCTGGATGCGACCTTACTGGTTGCGGCTTATGAGATCTACAGCAACGTTGCTTCCAGAATTTTAGCCTATCGGCAATGTATCCAATCTCGCTCCAGCCAACATTATCCGTTAGACATCAACCGGGCTTGGTATTTAATTAGCCTGCTCTCGGCGGGTGAATTGGTTTTCATGATCTGCGGGCGTTGCCGCGCCCGTTATCTGAGCATGATTCACCCTGATGCCGCATTTAGTCAATGCCCTATCTGTGATGTATGGACTGATCGCTCAGGTCGGCGACGCTGGATTTCCACAAAATCAAAAATGCTCACATTGAACAAACCAAGCGCTCGTTAGAGACGATCCATCAGCTACTAAGGAGAAGTCGCATGCATATCGTTGTCGTCACAGCCACCAATTCCCAAATACCTCAGTCTATCCATGGCAAAAACCTCGCGCGGCTAGCACGCGAGTGCTTTGCCAATCAGCAATCGCTGACGATTGATTTTAAGGACGTTAAAAGCATCACGCTGGGGTTCTTTCAGGAATTGTTTTTGCCATTGGTCTCCGAATTCGGATCCGATTTTCTGAAATCGAAACTGAAAATAGTCAATATGGCGGGGCACATCGACAACATGATGCAGTCAGCATTCAAAAATCTGGAGGGCTACTTTGACAAACTGACGACGATTGATCAGTTGGGGTGCGATGAAGAGATTTACGCCATGAATCAGGCCTGGCTCATCAAAGCCAGAGAAGTCGCACGGGAGAACCCGGTGCTGACTGAATTAATCTTGGGGATTACCGATGAGGCCATGCGCTTGGCAGTTGAACGTTTATCTTTAGAAGACATTGATTTCATTGCCCGCTCCAACTGGCTATGTTTTACCCCCCGATTTTCGAGTCAGTTTATTCAAAACATCAACAGAGAATCGCCACCGATGGTGGAAGCCATGCTCGGATTAAGCGGCACTATTGATTAAGGGAGGCAGCTAATGCTCAAGAAATATCAACAACAAACCTTGGCAATAGAACTGCTCAATCTCCATGCGAAAGTCAAAATCGTGCATCAAGCAACGGGAATTCCGGTCAAGCTATTGAGACAGACTTACCGTCAATTACATGGCCGATCGCCCAGCCGTGGATCAATCAAGTTTTCAACCCGAGGTTTGACCGGTAGTCACCGTAAGTATAAAGACGTAACCATCTTCGCCGTGTGTTTTCAGGTTGCCACGACCAAATCGACAGAAAGCCAAATCCAGACACTAATTTCCGCCTTTAATGCGTATAAAAAATCATATCCCTTGGGACAACTCGAGTTTTCCGATGCTTGGGTGGTGGCGCAAGACATCAATGATAAAAAAGTACAACTTTCGAAATGTCCACAATGCCGATCTTGGGTTTTGTTAAAAGCCCGTGAAGATCTTTCTGATCGCTGCAGCGTCTGCAAAATACATTTATGAGAAGGTTAACCAAAAATATTTGAATCCTGAGTAAGAAAAAATGGCAGCTAATCCGGTCATTGTTTTATCTAAAACAAGGCCGGATCGAACCAGTGACCTATTTATTGATAGACAACAAATACATGAGTAACGCCCATAAACGTCAGTCGGTATTGAGACCCATCATGATTGATCTTGAGGCGGTTTCGGAAGTCACAGGGCTTTCTGAATCTACCATCCAATCATTGATTCGTGCCGATGAGTTCCCTAAGCCTCGTAAAGCATCTGCACGCCGTTCCTGCTGGTTACTACGTGAAATTGAAGAATGGGCTGAATCGCGTCCTGTTTCCGATTTATTGCCCCCCCCTAATACGGCAATAGGCGGACGCAACGGCAAACCTAAATCTCGAAACGCTTTGCCAATGACTCAAGATGCTCTGACAGATTAAAGAGCCATAGGCGTTTTTCATCGTCATATTGATGCCGATTATAAGTTCCCACCACACCGGGTAACATATGACCGAGAATCGTTTCACCTACGGAATCTGGACATCCTAATTTTGCAAGCAAGGTGCGTGACGTCCGTCGCAAATCATGCGGTGCCCAATGAGTCACCGTTAATCGAGGCCTCACCTGCTCAGGGCGAATCTGACTATAGGGTTGCCTATAAAATACCTGTTCAGTGACGTATTTTTGTTCGATGTGCCCCACTTTATGACGGGATGGAAATAGAAAACCGTCTCCATATAGTTTTTTCCGCCGTAACACCACTGTCAAACCTCTACCGAATAAGGGCACCCTTTGATCTGTAGCAGTTTCATGTCGGGCATTTTTCGTTCTAATTTTCGGTATCGTCCACCAAACTTGACCGCCCTCTTCACTAATTTCAGTTCCTGACATGCCAACAATTTCTGAGCCGCGAGTTCCGGTCCAAAGATATAACATTAGAACGTCAGTAATTATCGGTGCGAAATTTGGAAGCCAAGCTATCAATTCACCGATTTCGTCTTCAGTGAGTACGCGTTTGACCACGCCGATGTTCTTACCTTCTATGGTCTTTCCTTTTGATCTAATTTTTCCACGTAAAATTAAGCGCCACCAATTTACTGCAGCTTCAGGTAGTCTGCCGGCATCCATTGCATAATCCCATGCTGCTCCTAACTCACATCGTAATTTTCCGGCCTGCACGGGCGATATTGCGGCGTACTTTTGAATCAAATCAAAAGCCATTGCGCGGGTAATTGCAGTGGATGGTAAATCCGCCATATCACCCAGCATCGCGTTAAACATCCTAGTAATTTCAGTAGAACCTTTTTTGGCTCTGTGGCGACAAACATGTCCAGCTAAATATTCATCACATAGCACGCGGACTGTATAAGCGTTTTCAGAATTTGCCGCCTCTTGTTTTAATATTAAAGCTTTTGCCTCTAATTTAGCTTGCTTTGCCTCTAATACAGGATCATTACCAGAATCACGCTGGTTTTTCAAAGCTTCCCAAGCGACAATAGCCACTGGGAATGACATAGACGGCCAATGACCAATTGACACCTGCCTAAGGCGTCCATCAACAGTGCTTCTATACCGATAAAACCAAGTTCTCACCTTTGCCATGGCAGACAAACGCAGTCCTGGGTAATCGTCAAAAGCCATATGCTGTCCTGGCTGCAAAGCTTTAGCGGTGCGGGCATCGAATTGCATTTTAGTATAGGTTTTTTATGTTGATCGATGACACGAGTATAACTCGAAAAAACCTATACTAAAACCTATACTAAACAGCAAAGTGCAGGGAAGTTTTGAAAAGTGTAGCTGGAGTGAACCCGGCTCACAACATAGAACAATTATCTGTTATTTCATTAATTTACGAATGAATATCCAAACAAAACAAGACAGCAAGCAAGGCAACGAAACACAGCACACCCCGATGATGCAGCAATACCTCCGCATCAAGGCTCAACATCCGGACATTCTACTGTTTTACCGGATGGGCGACTTTTACGAGCTGTTTTACAACGACGCCAAACGCGCCGCTCAATTGCTGGACATTACCCTGACCGCACGCGGCGCATCGGCCGGAGCGCCGATTCCGATGGCCGGCATTCCCTATCATGCCGCCGAAAACTATATCGCCAGACTGTTGAAACAAGGCGAATCGATCGCGATTTGCGAGCAAATCGGCGATCCCGCCAAATCCAAGGGGCCGGTCGAACGTAAAGTCGTACGCATCGTCACGCCTGGTACCGTCACCGACGAAGCCTTGTTGGAGGACCGCAAGGACAATCTGCTGGTGGCGATAGCGCATTTCGACAAACTGATCGGCCTGGCCTGCCTGGATCTGAGCAGCGGTAAGTTCGTGCTGCAACAATTGGAAAACGACAGCCAACTCTTGGCCGAAATCGAAAGGCTAAGCCCAGCCGAGCTGCTGTTCAGCGAAGACCACGCCTTGCCGGCCAGCGTCAAGGAACGCAAAGGCCTTTGCAAGCGCCCACCCTGGCATTTCGATTTGGATAGTTGCCGCCAACTAATTTTGAAGCAATTCAACTGCCACGACCTCAAAGGCTTCGGCTGCGAACACCTGCCGGCGGGGATCTGCGCGGCCGGCTGTTTGCTGCAATACGTGCGCGACACCCAGTTCAACGCCCTGCCCCATATCCAAGGCATCGCCGTCGAGCATGAAGGCGACAGCATCGCCCTCGACGCCGCCAGCCGCCGCAACCTGGAGCTGGACAGCCACCCCAGCGGCCAACTGCAATACACCTTGCTCGGCGTATTGGACAAAACCGCGACGGCGATGGGCAGCCGCTGTCTCAGGCGCTGGCTGCACCGGCCGTTGCGCGACCAGACAAAAGTCAACGGCCGATACGCCTGCATCGCCAGCCTGATCGAAAACGAATTGTACCGCGACTTGCAAGCCAGCCTGCGCCAAGTCGGCGACATTGAACGCATCAGCTCGCGGATTGCGTTGAAATCGGCCCGCCCCCGCGACTTGCTGACCTTGCGGCTGACCTTGGCGGTGTTGCCGGAATTGCAACAAAAGCTTAAGGGCTCGGACAATCCCCATCTGGAACGACTACGGGGGCAATTGCGCGAGCATCCGGAATTGGTCGACCTGCTGCAGCGGGCGATCATAGCCAATCCTCCGATGCTGATCCGCGACGGCGGCGTCATCGCCCTCGGTTTCAACGCCGAACTCGACGAATTGCGCAACCTCAGCCAGAACGCCGACCAATTTTTGATCGACATGGAGCATCGCGAACGCCAGGCCACCGGCATCGCCAACCTCAAGGTCAATTACAACCGGGTGCACGGCTATTACATCGAGATTTCCAACGCCCAGGCCGACAAGGTACCGGTCCATTACACCCGCAAACAAACCCTGAAAGGCGCCGAGCGCTACATCACGCCGGAACTGAAATCCTTCGAAGACAAGGTATTGAGCGCCCGTGAAAAGTCTTTGAGCTTCGAAAAAGCCTTGTACGACGAACTCTTGACCAGGCTCGGAGACGCCTTGATCGACTTGCAGCATTGCGCCACCGCTTTGGCGGAACTCGACGTCTTGGTCAATTTCGCCGAACGCGCCGAAACCTTGAATTGGAGCCAACCGCTATTAACCCAGGAACCCGGCATCCGCATCGCCGCCGGTCGTCATCCGGTGGTCGAGCAATTGTCCAGCATACCGTTCGTCGCCAACGACCTGGATTTTTCCGGCGACAAAAGAATGCTGGTCATTACCGGCCCCAACATGGGCGGTAAATCGACCTACATGCGCCAGGCGGCGTTAATCGTGCTATTGGCCCACATCGGTTGTTACGTGCCGGCCGAGTCGTTGACCTGCGGCCCCATCGACAAAATCTTCACCCGCATCGGCGCTTCCGACGATTTGGCCAGCGGCCGCTCGACCTTCATGGTGGAAATGTCGGAAACCGCCAACATATTGCACAACGCCACCGCCAACAGCCTGATCCTGATGGACGAAATCGGCCGCGGCACCAGCACCTTCGACGGCCTATCCCTAGCCTGGGCTTGCGCAGACTACTTGGCGCGCCACGTCAAAGCCTTTACCTTGTTCGCCACCCACTACTTCGAGCTAACCACGCTGGCCGAAGAACAAACCGGCATCCACAACATTCATCTGGATGCGATGGAGCACGGCGACAAGATCGTGTTTTTGCACGCGGTCAAGGATGGCCCGGCCAGCCAAAGTTACGGACTGCAGGTCGCGGCCTTGGCCGGTGTGCCGCAATCGGTGATCGCCAACGCCAAGCACAAGCTGGCGCAATTGGAAAACACCGCCTACATCGAGCAGCAAAGCCACCAGGAAATTAATCAGTTCGATTTGTTTACCAGCCGCGAATGCCATCCCGCCGTGGTGCTGCTCGAAGAAATCGATCCGGACCTCCTCAGTCCGCGCCAAGCCTTGGACACCTTATACCGGTTGAAGAAAATGCTCTAGAAACCATCAGGGCCGTCGCTCGCCCATTGGGTTAGGCGACGTCTCCCCGGCTGTTTGGCGCGGAGCCACGCAAAAATCTCGGCCCGGCCTACAGACGCGCCAAAACCGCAACCACGAATGTTTGCTTGCAACGCGAACCGCGACGAAATACCAAAACGCTGTCCGCTGACTATAATCGGCAGTGATTCTTCAAACTTTCTCCGCATCGATGCCAAGACGGCTAAGCAAGCAAACGCCCATCGCGCTAATCCTGGCCGCCGCGATAGTGACCTTGACCTGGACCGACGCCGCTTGGCGACTGGACCGCTGGCTGTACGACGCCTGTTTGACTTGGCTGGCCAAGCCCGCTTCCGCCAATATCGTCATCGTCGAAGTCGATCAGCGCAGTCTTGGCACGCTGGGGCGCTGGCCGTGGCCTCGCGATATCCACGCCAAGCTATTGCGCAAATTGGCCGCGGCCCGGCCCACCGCGATTGCGCTGGATTTTGTGTTCTCCGAGGCCGATGCCGAGCACCCCGAAGCGGATGCCGAGCTATCCATGGCCTTGCGAAACAGCGGCCCTGTGATTCTACCGGTCATCATCGAAAGCAACGCCGATTCCCTGGTCGAAACCTTGCCGATCGCTTCGTTTCGCTCGGCGGCGATTCTGGGCCATGCCAACTTGGAAATAGACAAAGACGGGGTCGGGCGCGGCCTGCTGTTATGGAGCGGGCTAGGCGCCGCTCGTTGGCCGGCGATGGCACTTGCAGCCTATGCGGTCCGCTATCCGGACGCTTTGAAAGCGTCGACCGGCGCGCGGACAGGCAATAATCCGGCGGGCGTCGCCACCGGATTGGCCGGCGATTATCGGGTCGGCTTGCCGTTTTACGACACCAGCACCGACTTCGTCCGGGTGTCTTATGCCGACGTGCTGTCCGGCGCCGTGGCCGACCGGGTTTTCAAGGATAAATTCGTCTTGGTCGGCTTGACCGCCGCCGGCATCGAGCGAGAATTACCGGCCCCGCTCGCGGTTGGGAATCGGCCGCTAAGCGGTGTCGAATTTGTCGCGGCCGGGCTGGACGCCTTATTGAAACAGAAATTTTGGCAAGAACTGCCGTGGCTCTGGCAGTGCGGTGTGGCACTGCTGCTGACCGGCTTGACCGTCGGTGCTGGCGCTTGGGCACCGGCGCGCTGGCTGCCGCTGGTCGTAGCGGCCTTTGCGGTTGGCACGGTCGTTCTCAGTCTGTTGTTGTTGGCGTTCGGCGGCTATTGGTTTGCACCGGCAGCCACCGTCACGGTCGTATTCCTCAGCTATCCGCTGCGCAGCTGGCGCCAATTCGAAAAACTGCTGCAATCCTTGTTTGCCGAACGTAAACGGGCTTACATCACATTGAATGCGATTGTCGATGCTGTCGTGACCACGCGCGATAACGGCGAAATCGACTTCATGAACTCCCGCGCGTTGGATATGTTCGGTCCCAAGTTACTCGAAGCCGGCCGTAACATTGACCAATTATTTTCAGCACAAGCCGGCGGAAAGCTCTGGCTCCCTAGCGAGTTGATCGCCGAGAGCCGGAGCGGAAACGCGCCTCTCAAATTCGAACACTGCCGACTGACCGTTAGCGATCAACAAAGTGTGACCGCCAATTTGGTAGTGGCACCGTTGTTCGGCAGTCAAGGTGAAGCACTAGGCGCGGTGATTACGGTCAACGACCTTAGCGAGCGCATGCTGATGGCAAAACTCTTGCTTAAAAAAGCCGAGGAGTTTAGCGAGATTCGCGAGTCCATGGATCGCGTCGAGCAAATGAGTACCGCCAAAAGCCAATTCATGGCCCAAATCGGCCACGAACTGCGCACACCATTGAACGCGGTGATCGGCTTTGCGCAGTTGCTGCAAATGGAAGACCCCGAGCACCCGCTGGCCGCCGAACATCTAGAAGCCGCAAACGAAATATTCAAGGCCGGCATGCACTTGCTGAATTTGATCAATGATTTGCTGGACTTGGCCAGAATCGAATCCGGAAAGCTGAGTCTGAACCTGACCACGGTCGAACTGACAACCCTGTTGGACGACTGCCTGGCCTGGATCGCACCGCTCGCCAACCCGAACGCGATTGTCGTAGAGCTGGCCAACCCGCTGGCCCCGACGACCTGTCTCTACGCCGATGCCGGCCGCGCCAAGCAGGTCTTACTGAACTTTTTGTCCAACGCCGTCAAATATAACCGGCCCGGCGGCCGCGTCGTCGTGTCGACCCAGACCACCGACGCCGGCTACGTCCGCATCGCGGTGACCGATACCGGGCCGGGATTGAGCACGGCGCAACTCGATCGCCTATTCAAGTCATTCGAACGCCTGGATGCCGAACATAGCGGTATAGAAGGGACAGGCATCGGCTTGGCTATCGCCAAGCAACTGACGGAGCTGATGGCGGGACGAGTCGGCGTCAGCAGCATCCCGGAGGTTGGCAGCACGTTCTGGGCTGAATTTCCACGCGCATAAGCCGCAATGCTGTCTATACTTGCCCGCTAACCCACCGCGCTGTCTGCGCAAGGCTTTCGGACTTTCGAGAGGGCATCCATGAAAATCGTATTCTTGTGTTTGATCTGGCTGAGCTGTGCCGCCGGCTCGGTCCGGGCGGAGCAATCGGCCATCGGTTACGTCAAAACGGTCGCCGACGCGACGGTGATTGTCGAAGGCGATCTGCAAATTCCGGCTGTATTAGGCTCGCCGATTAGAGTCGGTCAAGTCATCAAAACCGACGAGCGCGGCGCGGCCGGAATTACGTTGAAAGACAACACGGTACTATCGATAGGACCGAACACCGAACTGGAGATCAAGGCCTACCAATTCGAACCGCAACAAGAGCGCTTGGAACTGAACGCCAGCTTGCTGAAAGGCACGCTCCAATACATTTCCGGGGTTATCGCCAAACTCAAGCCCGAGGCGGTAACGCTGAAAACGCCGTCCGGCGTCATCGCGGTGCGCGGTACGCGGTTTCTGGCCAAAGTCGATCCATAAGCGGGAGCAGCCATGACTATCAATCGAATGAAACCCTTAACGCTGCTGCTGACCGTCGCGCCAATGTTCGTCGGCTGTAGCTCGTCGTATCTGGTGTTGTTGGAAGATCACGACGGCAGTACCGGCCAGGTCGTGTTCAAATCGGCCGACGGCGAAACGGTGTTGGACCGCGCCGGATCCGCAACCCGCATCGACCGGAAAGGGGACGTATTTCAGGCCGACCAAAAACAAATTGAATCAGACTTCGGCCGGGCACTCGGCTCAGAGCCGGTCAGGCCGGAAGTATATCTGCTGTACTTCGAAACCGGCGGTACCCGCTTGACGGCGGAATCGGCGGCGCAGTTGCCTAAAATCATTGAATCAGCGCGCCGTCACCCGGCCGCCGACATTTCCATCATCGGCCATACCGACACGGTTGGCGCGGCGGCGGACAATGAGACGCTGGCGAAAGAACGTGCCGAACAAGTGGCTAAGCTATTTGGTGCCGGACAGTTGGATGTCAAGGAAATTGCGGTGACTTCTCACGGTGAGAAAAACCCGCTGGTAAAAACCGCCGACGAAACACCGGAACCGAAAAATCGGCGGGTAGAAGTTACAATACGCTAAGGTAGCGAGTCTTCTTGAAAAATTTTAAAGTGGTCTAAAACCCGCTAAACGGTCGCTTAGCGGGAGTTTGGCGAGCAAACCGCCGGCTTATTCGCTGGACAGGATTTTGGCGAGCTGGGCTGCCGGCACGTACCCCGGTAATACGTTACCTTTTTCGGTGACAATCATCGGCGTGCCGTTCATGCCGAATTCCTCGCCCAAAGCCATGTGATTGTCGACCGGATTGTCACAGGCCTTGCTATCCAGATTTTCGCCTTTCTTGGCAGAGGTCAGCGCCTTGTTACGATCGGGCGCGCACCAGACCGACACCGCTTTCTTATAGGAATCCGAACCTTTGCCGGCCCTGGGGAAAAACAGGTAGCGTATGGTGATGCCCTGCGCCTGATATTGCTCCATCTCGGAATGCAGTTTCCGACAATAGCCGCAATCGATGTCAGTGAACACCGAGACCTGATGCTTAGGCGATTCGGGCTTGAAAATAATCATATTTTTCTCGCCGACTTTGTCCAGCGCGTTTTTTCTGGCGCCGGCCTGCTTGGTTTCGGTGATGTTTTTCTTGGCCTCGGCATCGAACAACTGTCCTTGCAACAAATACTTACCGTCTTCCGAGGCATAGAAAATATTGGCGCCCATCGTCACTTCGTATAATCCCTTGATTTCAGCCGGCGTGATTGAATCGACCTGTCCGGACGGCATGAATTCGGTCAAAGCTTTCTTGATGGCGGCTTCGTCGGCGGCCGCGTTCGCACTGATCGCGGCCGAAGCGGCAATCACCAGGGTTCGAAACAATGTTTTCATGGAATAGTCCGAGGGATGGGAAAGAAAGCGGTTGACTCGACGCGGCGCGAATCGTTCCAAGTTATTGGAACAATCGATCGATATCCAAAAACATCGCCAGCGCCATCAGCATCATTAGTAAAAACATGCCGACTTGTTGAAAATACATTTGGATCTTGTCCGGCAACGGCCGCCCGCGCAGGGCTTCGACCAGATAAAACAGCAGGTGGCCACCATCCAGCACCGGTACCGGCAACAGATTGAGGACGCCCAAGCTGACGCTGACCAAACCGAGAAACTTCAAAAATGCCGTTAGGCCCATTTCCGCCGACTGACCGGCATATTGGGCAATACTGATCGGACCGCTCAAATTATCGACCGAAGCCGAACCCACCAACATTTTGCCCATCATTTTCAGCGTCGCGGTCGCGTAAAACCAGGTCCGCTCCAAGGCCAACGGCGCCGCTTCCCAGGGGCTTTTAGACGACTTGACCAATACCGAATCGCTCAATTCCTTCGGAATGTAGACGCCCGCGCCGATCTTGCCGATCTCCCGGCCGTCGTCCTGATGTTCGCGGCGCGGCGTTAGCGTCAACGGCAGAGTTACGTTGTCGCGCTCTATCAGCAACTTGATCGGTTGATCCGGTCGAGCCTGCACATAATCAACCCACTGTTGCCATTCGCCGATCGGATTGCCATCGGCGCTAAGGATCAGATCGCCGCTCAACAAACCGGCCTGCTTGGCGACACCGTCTTCAAGCAGTTTACCCACTACCGGCTTGACGACCGGCATCCACGGCTTTAGGCCCAGGCGTTTGTGTAACACTTCCGGAGAGTCGACGTCGCTGGGCTGTAATTGCAACTGTCTGACCTGCCGGCTATCGTCGCTGGTTTTGACCGCGACGTCGATTTGCGTCTGACCGTCGATGGCCAACGATAGCACGGCATCCAAGGCATCCATCCAGGTCGGGGTGTCCTTGCCGGCCACGCCGACGATTTCTTCGCCAGCCGTGAAACCGGCAGCGGCCGCCAACGAATCCGCTTCGACACCGCCAATCACAGGTCTAACGCCGACTTCGCCCAGCACCAGCACGGTCCAAAACAAAACCACGGCCAGCGACAGGTTAGCCAACGGGCCGGCCGCGACTACCGCTGTTCTGGCCCACAAGGGTTGACGGTTAAACGCATAGGGTAAATCCTCGGGACTCACCTCGCCTTCGCGCTCGTCGACCATTTTGACGTAGCCGCCCAACGGTACGGCGGCAACGACGAACTCGGTGTCATGGGGCGATTTACGCCAAGTCCAAAGTGGCTTGCCGAAACCGATGGAAAAACGAATCACTTTGACACCGACTTTACGCGCCACCCAGAAATGACCGAATTCGTGAAATGCGACCAGAACCGCGATGGCGACGATGAAATAAAAGACGGTGTGCAGAGTATCCATGGTTAGGCGGTCAATTCGGCAATGATGTCGTTAGCGACTTGCCTTGCTTGACTGTCGGCCCGCAGGATCAGTTCCAAACTATCGGCGCTGTCCGCTTGAAACCTCGCCATGCCGCGCTCGATAACTTTGGCGATATCGGTGAACTTGATTCTTTCGTTCAAGAACGCGTCGACCGCGACTTCGTTGGCGGCATTCAACACGGTCGGCATGATACCGCCGGCCTTGATCGCTTCGTAAGCCAGGCGTAGGCAGGGGAAGCGGTTTAAATCGGGCTGTTCGAAGTCCATGTGCTTAACCTCGAAGATATTCAGCGGCGCGACGCCGGAATCGAAGCGTTCCGGCCACGCCATCGCGTAGGCGATCGGCGTACGCATGTCCGGGTTGCCCATTTGCGCCAATACCGAACCGTCGACGTAATCGACCATCGAATGGATGATGCTTTGCGGATGTATTACGACTTGGATCGCATCCGGGTCCATGTTAAACAACAAACAAGCTTCGATCAGCTCCAACCCTTTATTCATCATCGTCGCCGAATCGACCGAGATTTTCCGGCCCA
Source organism: Methylomonas sp. LWB (assembly GCF_001856095.1). Taxonomy (NCBI): domain Bacteria; kingdom Pseudomonadati; phylum Pseudomonadota; class Gammaproteobacteria; order Methylococcales; family Methylococcaceae; genus Methylomonas; species Methylomonas sp. LWB. Next base: position 41,409 of record NZ_MKMC01000012.1, on the reverse strand, counting down.
TATCCCATTTGGGATGCGCTACCGCCTGTTCGGGCGTGACGGCATCCAGATCGGCGATCGGCGTTTGCCGAAACGGTCCGCCGGACGCGGTCAACAAAATACGTCGGGCTTGCTTGGCGGTATGCCCGGTCGTGTAACCGGCCGGCATGCATTGAAAAATGGCGTTATGTTCGCTATCGATCGGCAACAGCGTCGCACCGGAGTCGGCGATCGCTTGCATAAAAATCTGCCCGGACATCACCAAGGCTTCCTTGTTCGCCAATAACACGGTTTTTCCGGCCTTGGCTGCCGCCAGCGTCGGCAACAAACCGGCCGCGCCGACGATCGCGGCCATGACCGCGTCGACGCTATTCAGCGTTGCCACGGTTTCCAGCGCCTCGGCGCCGGCCAGCACGGTCATGTCAGCGATCGGCGACCCGGCGATTTTGGCTTTAAACGCGTCGGCATTGGCCGGGTTGGCGACGACCGCGTAATCAGGCTTATGCACCAGACATTGCTGATACAGTGCTTCGATGTTGCCGTTGGCGGTCAGCGCGACGACGCGATATTGATCGGAATGCCGCGCGACGACATCCAGCGTGCTGACGCCAATAGAACCGGTCGCGCCCAGTATGCAAATACCTTTCATGAGTAAAAAATCCGGCCGATCAATAAAATACCCGCATAGAAGAACGGTGTCGCGGCGACGATGCTGTCTATCCGGTCGAGCACGCCACCGTGGCCCGGCAACAAGCTGCCGCTATCCTTGACGCCCTTGCGGCGTTTGACCAAACTGAAAAACAAATCGCCGTAGATCGAGATCAAAACGGTGAATACCGACAGCATCAACATATCGAAAAACACCAATTCGTCCAGGAACTGCATCATGCCTTCCTGAGCTTGCGCCGATTCGGTGGAAATGGTTTTACCGTAAATAAAGAAGCCGATTCCACAGACTACCGCCGAGACCAACGCACCGTACATGCCTTGTATGGTTTTGCCGGGGCTGATCTCCGGCGCCAATTTGTCGGTGCCCCATTTTTTTCCGGCGAAATAAGCGGAAATATCGGCGGCCCAGATCAACAACAATAAGTAGATCACCATGCCGGACCCGTAATAGGCGCGCAGTTTGCTCAGGAACATCCAGGCCGACATCAACACCAACCAGCCCAGGAAGGCTTGCAGGCGCGGCGAAAATTGGGCCGTCAATAGCTGCGGCCCAGTCTGGCGTATCAGCACCATGGTCAGAATCCAAAACAACACCGGCGCGAACACCAACCATTCCAACACATCGGAATAATCTTTGATTTCCGGCCACTCCATCGCTTCGCTGAGCAACTCCAGCAATTCGGTCCAATAAGTGACGCCGAACATCGGCACGAGCATTGCGCCGAAAAACAATAGCTTACGCCCCAGGCTATCGACGCCGGTCAACGCCAGCCATTCCCAAGCGGCGATAAAGGTAATGATGGCAATAAATAACGAAAACAATAGGGCAGGTAATTTGAAGACGGCAACGATAACCAGTGCCGCCAACACCGAGGCGGTTAAAACGCGTTTCAATAACATGAGCTGATTTTCTTATACTTATGGTTATGGAAAAATCCCTAGCGCACTTTTTGAGCAATGACCTGCTCGCCAGTGTGCCCGAAGCGACGTTGCCTGCCCTTGAAGCTGGCGATCGCTTTATCGAGCGAGGCCTGATCGAAATCCGGCCATAAGGCGTCGGTAAAATAAAATTCGGTATAGGCCGATTGCCACAGCAGAAAGTTGCTGATGCGCTCTTCCCCGCCGGTGCGAATAAACAAATCCGGCTCCGGCAAGCCGGCGGTCATTAGATGACTATCGACCAACTCTTCAGTCACGTCGGACGCTTGAATGACGCCGGCCAAAACGTCGGCGGCTATTTTACGCGCGGCTTGGGTAATATCCCAGCGTCCGCCGTAATTGGCGGCTATCAGCAGGGTCAAACCGGTATTCCGAGAGGTCTGCTGCTCGGCGGCGGCGATCTTTTGTTGCAGTTTCTCGGGAAAGGCGTGCTTGTCGCCGATGATTTTCAAGCGGATGTTGTTCTTGTCCAGTTTGTCGACTTCCGATTGCAGCGTCGCCATGAACAATTCCATCAGCAAACTGACTTCGTCCTGCGGCCGGCGCCAGTTCTCGCTACTGAACGCGAACAGCGAGAGCACTTCAATGTGCTGTTTCGCGCAATATTCGACGATTTTTCTGACCGCCTTGACACCGGCGTGATGCCCCATGATTCTAGGCATCATCCGCTTCTGCGCCCAACGGCCGTTGCCGTCCATAATGATGGCTATATGACGGGGATTACCATTATCCACGACCGTTTTTTCGTTGCTGACAGCAGTCATTTCACCTCCCGATTACATCGAAAGCAGGTCGGCTTCTTTCTCTTCAAGATGCTTTTCCACTTCCTTGATGTATTGATCGGTGAGCTTTTGAATTTTATCTTCGGCCTGACGAGCGTCATCCTCCGAAATCAGCTTTTCCTTCAACGCGTCCTTGACCGCCGCATTGGCGTCTCGACGGATGTTGCGTATCGCCACCCGTCCTTGTTCGGCTTCGTTTTTGACGATCTTCACCAGATCGCGGCGGCGTTCTTCGGTCAGGGCCGGCAACGGCAAGCGTATCACCGTACCTTGAGTGGCGGGATTCAATCCCAATCCAGACGACAATATGGCTTTTTCAATAGCGCCGACCATGCTTTTTTCCCAGGGTACGACTTTCAGGGTACGCGCGTCTTCGACGGTAACGTTGGCCACTTGGGATAGCGGCGATTCCGAACCGTAATAAGACACGCTGATTTGATCCAGCAGGCTGGGATGCGCCCGCCCGGTCCGAATTTTACTGAAGGCTTTCTGCAAAGCCTCTATGCTCTTCACCATTCGGCTCGCGGCATCTTGTTGAATATCGCTGATCATTGTTATTAATTCCTCACGATTAGAGAGCCGATGTCTTCGCCGCGCATCAGGCGCATCACCGCTCCCGGCTCAAAAACATTCATGACCCGCATGGGTAAATTGTTGTCCCGGCATAAGACCAAAGCCGTGGTATCCATCACGTTCAAACGCTGGTCTATGGCTTCGTCGTAGGTCAAACGCGGGTAAAAAACCGCATCGGCCACCTTGTTGGGATCGGCGGAATACACACCCTTGACCTTGGTCGCCTTGATCATCAAATCGGCGTCGATTTCGATCGCGCGCAGACTGGCCGCGGTATCGGTGGTAAAAAACGGGTTGCCGGTACCGGCCGCGAAAATCGCCACCCGGCCTTTTTCAAGGTGACGCACGGCCCGGCGCCGGATGTAATCCTCGCAGACCTGATTAATTTTCAACGCCGTCATCACCCGCACCGGCTGACCCAGGTATTCAAGAGCGTCCTGCATCGCCAAGGCATTGATCACGGTTGCCAACATACCCATTTGATCGCCGGTCACCCGATTCAGGGATTCCGACGCCTTTTCGCCGCCGCGCAGAATATTGCCGCCGCCAATTACCAGCCCCACTTGCACGCCGGCGTCGCATAAATCCTTCACTTCGAGGGCTAAGCGTTGGACGATATCCGGATCGATACTGCCGCCCTTCTCGCTCATTAGGGCTTCGCCGCTCAACTTCAGCAAAATTCTTTGGCAAATCATTTGATTCATAATCGAACGTCCGTCGGGAGTTTCAGTTAAAGCAACGAATTGTAGAACATAACCGCGTCGAGTCCCCTCGACGCGCGAACTAAGCGTAAGTTCGGGCGGAAACCGTTCTTGGCTCGGTGCCGGTTTCCGCCTCGGCGCGGCCTAGCCTCTAACTTGCGCCATAACCTCGGCCGCGAAATCTTCTTCTTTCTTCTCGATGCCTTCGCCAACTTCGAAACGAGCGAAGCGTACCGCCGAATTGCCTTTCTCTTTCAAAAGTTGGCCGACGGATTTGCTGTCGTCCTTAATAAAGGCTTGGCCTTGCAACGTAATTTCCGACAAAAACTTGTTAATGCGACCTGAAACCATTTTTTCCACGATGTCCGCCGGCTTACCTTTGATTTTCTCTTCTTGCTGCGCCAAGAAAATTTCTTTCTCTTTTTCAAGGGTTTCCTGTGCAACTTGATCGGCGGAAATGCAAATCGGCTTGCTGGCGGCAATGTGCATCGCAATGTCTTTTCCCAATTCGGCATCCGCTTTTGCCAACTCGACGATAACGCCGATTTTGCTACCGTGCAGATAAGCCGCTTGACCGCCATCGGTGGTGGTGTATTTGACAAAACGGCGCACGGTGATGTTTTCGCCAATTTTGGCGATCAATGCCCGCCGGGTTTCGTCCAAGCTGACGCCCGTACTCAACAACATGGCTTGCAAATCTTCGTCGCTATTGACATTGCTGTTCAGCAAGCTGTTGACCACATCGCTGGTGAATCCGATAAAGTCTTCACCCTTGGCCACGAAATCGGTTTCGCAGTTGACGTCGGCCATCACCACGGTTTTGCCGTCTTCGGAGACTTTGACGCCGATAATGCCTTCGGCCGCGATACGGCCGGACTTTTTATCGGCCTTGGCCAAACCTGCCTTACGCATGTTTTCGACTGCCAATTCCATATCGCCGTTGGCCTCGACCAGGGCCTTCTTGCATTCCATCATGCCGGAACCGGTACGCTCACGCAGTTCCTTGACCATCGCCGCACTTATACTCATCGTTATTTCCTCAAGTTTATTAACTAAAAAAACGCCTCACTAAGGAGGCGTTTAAAAGACATACGGTACCGGACGCAAATCAAGCACCCGGGAGGGTCCGGCGACAGGGCCGGACACTATCGAAAGTTTGCTTACGCTTCCGCTACGACTTCTTCGACGAAGTCGTCGGACTTGCCGCCGGCATCCATCCGCAAGGCTTTAGCTTCCAAAATCGCCGCGGCCGCACTTTGGCAATACAGGGTAACGGCGCGTATCGAGTCGTCATTACCGGGAATGACGTAATCAATGTTGTCTGGAGAGTTGTTCGAATCGACAACGCCAACCACTGGAATGCCCAATTTCTTGGCTTCCATAATGGCATTTTTTTCGTATCCGACATCCAAAACAAAAATCGCATCGGGTATGCCGCGCATATCCTTAATACCGCCCAAGCTACGCTCCAGTTTATCCAGCTCGCGCTCCATGCCCAGGGCTTCTTTTTTGCTGAAGCGTTGATACAGTGTGCCGTCGGCTTTCATCGCTTCCAGTTCCTTCAAGCGATTGATCGATTTCTTAATGGTCTTGAAGTTGGTCAACATGCCGCCCAACCACCGATGGTTGACATAAGGCATGCCGCAACGCGCCGCTTCTTCAGCCACGACTTTACGGGCAGCTTTTTTGGTACCCACGAACAATATGGTACCTTTATTAGCGGTCATTTGACCTAAATAGTTCATCGCATCGTTGAACAACGGCAAGGTGTGTTCCAGATTGATGATATGAATTTTGTTACGAGCTCCAAACAAATATGAAGCCATTTTGGGGTTCCAGTAACGGGTTTGGTGACCGAAGTGCACACCCGCTTCCAGCATTTGACGCATTGACACTGCTGCCATTTACTTCTCCTAAAATTGCCGAATAATTCGGCGTTGGGTTACGCCTCCACTGATCCCGACCGGTGACCCGACTTTTCTAAAAAGGCGAGCACCCCACCGATCGTGTCGATAAGTGTGAGTATTGGTTACTTGGTGAACTTACCTTTATACCATGATCGCGTTTTCCCAACAAGCTTAAACCTGCTAGACTGCGCTGCCTTAGCGGCGCACTCCGCGATGCGATCCGGCGCAGCTCCTTGTTTTTTCAACCATTACAACCCTCGAATGACTATCAGCATTAAGAACGCCGACGAAATCGCCAAAATGCGCGTGGCCGGAAAATTAGCCGCCGAAGTACTGGAAATGATTGCACCGCATGTCGTTGCCGGCGTGACCACCGAAGCGCTCGATAAAATTTGCCATGATTACATCGTGGACGTTCAACACGCCGTACCGGCACCACTGAATTATCGCGGCTTTCCGAAATCGATCTGCACGTCGGTCAATCACCAAATCTGCCACGGCATTCCGAGCGAAAAGAAACTAAAAAACGGTGACATCGTCAATGTCGATATCACGGTCATCAAGGATGGCTACCATGGCGACACCAGCAAAATGTTTTGCATCGGCGATGTCAGCCCGCACGCCAAGCGCCTGGTGGACGTCACGCGCGAATGCCTGATGCTGGGGATTGCCGAAGTCCGCCCCGGCAAGCATTTTGGAGACATTGGGCATTCGATTCAAAAACATGCGGAGGCCCATCGTTATTCGGTGGTCAGAGAGTTCTGCGGGCACGGCATCGGCAAACAATTTCACGAAGAACCCCACGTCATGCATTTCGGTAAGCAGGGCGAAGGTGCGATGTTCGAGCCAGGCATGATTTTCACGATAGAGCCGATGATCAACCTCGGCAAGCGCCACATGAAAATCCTCGGTGACGGCTGGACCGCGGTTACCAAGGATCACAGCCTTTCAGCACAATGGGAACACACGATTCTGGTCACCGAAACCGGCCACGAAATACTCACCCTGAGGCAAGAAGAGCTGTGAAAGGCATGTGGTTTTCCGAAAACGACTTTCTGAGTTGTTTCGGCGAAGAGAATCCGGTTGCCTCGTTCAAAAGCGCCATCGCCAAGGAAAACGCACATTTAAAGCTTCGCTTCAATCCCGACAAAGCAACCACCGGACTACTGACCGAGAAAGCCCATTTCATCGACAACTTGCTGCAAGCCTGCTGGAAGCACTTCATGGGAGCTTGCGATACTCACCACGGCTTGGTGGCGACCGGCGGTTACGGGCGCGGCGAACTGTTCCCCTACTCAGACATCGATATATTGGTACTACTGGACCCTGCTTGTGCCGAAGATTATCGGGAAGCCGTCGCCGGGTTTGCCAACTTCCTTTGGGACATTGGCCTAAAACCCGGACTAAGCACCCGCAGCGTTGCCGAATGTCTACAAGCCGCGGCAGCCGACCAAACCGTGTTTACCAGCTTGCTGGAGATGCGTCTGATCGCCGGCAGCACAACGTTATTCGAAACCTTGAAACAGCAAGTAAATTCCGACACGCTCTGGCCGTCCGAAAAATTCTTTCCGGCCAAACTCAGCGAACAAGAACGCCGCTACGCCAAGTTTCACGACACCGCTTACAATCTTGAACCCAACATCAAGGAAGGCCCCGGAGGCCTGCGGGATCTGCAAGTCATCAGTTGGGTATTCAAACACCACTACAAAGCCGCGTCGCTACGCGAACTCATCAAATACGGCTTTCTACCCAAATCCGAATACGACAATCTGATCACTGCCCGCGACATACTCTGGCGTTTGCGATTTGCGCTGCACAACCTGACCGGCCGCTGCGAAGACCGTTTGCTGTTCGATTATCAACGCGAGCTCGCCGCCCAACTCGGCTATGTCGACGCGAACGACCAGCCGGATGTCGAGCAATTCATGCAATTTTTCTTCAAGACCGTCGTCGATATCGAGCGACTCAACGAAATGCTGTTGCAATTGCTCAACGAAAAACTGATCAGCAACAAGGAAAGCTTGAATCCGATCCCGATTACCGCGAATTTTTCGTCGATCGACGGCTACCTGGAGGCCTCCAACAAAGATGTTTTTCAAAAACAACCGCTGGCGTTACTGGAAATATTCTTGATTTTGCAACAATCGCCGTCGCTAAAAGGTATCCGCGCCAGTACGATACGGTTAATCCGAAAAAGCTTGCCCTTGATCGACGAAGAATTCCGGCAAAACAAGCGCGCCAACCGTTTGTTTATGGACATACTGCGACAACCGCGCGGCATCACCCACCAGCTCAAGCGCATGAACCGCTATGGGATACTGGCGGCCTACTTGCCGGACTTCGCCAATATTGTTGCCCGCATGCAGTACGACTTGTTTCATATCTACACGGTCGACGAGCATACGCTGTTCGTGATTCGTAACCTGCGCCGCTTTTCGCTGGCCAAGCACAACAAGGAATTACCGTTTTGCAACAATATCTTCCTGCTGATTTCCAAGCCGGAAATTTTGTATATCGCCGCGTTGTTTCACGACATCGCCAAAGGTCGCGGCGGAGACCATTCGACATTGGGTGAAACCATCGCCCGCCAGTTTTGCCAACAGCACGAGCTGCCCAGCTCAGACACCAAGATCATCACTTGGCTGGTTCGCAACCATTTGCTGATGTCCATGACCGCGCAGCGCAAGGACATCAGCGATCCCGACATCATTCACGACTTCGCGCTGCATGTCGGCAGCATCGAATATCTGAACTACCTGTATCTGCTGACGGTAGCCGACATTAGGGCGACCAATCCCAGCCTTTGGAATGCCTGGAAAGACGCGTTACTAAAAGAACTGTATATTTCGACACATCAGGCGCTGCATCGCGGTCTGCTCAATCCGATGGCCAGATCGGAACGCCTTGAGGAAAACCGCAAGGAAGCCCGAGAGGAATTGATAAAGCTCGGTTTATCGCCGACATCGATAGAACGTTCTTGGCAACACGTCAGCGACGATTATTTTTTACGATACTCCGGCGACGAAATCGCTTGGCATACGGTCGCGATTGCCGCCTGCCACGACCACGAATTGCCCCTGGTGCTGTTGCGCCCGCAAACCCTGCGCGGCAGCGCGGAAATCTTCGTGTACGCCCGCAACGAAGTTCAGATTTTTTCGATCTGCACCGCGACGCTCGATCAATTAGGCCTCACCATCCTCGACGCGCGGATCATCACGACCGCCGACCAATACGTCCTGAACAGCTTTCAAGTCTTGGAACAGTCCGGCAAACCGATTACCGATTTGCACCGGGAGGTGCATATCTGCACATCATTACGTCACGGACTGCTAACCAAGACCGTCAAATCATCTAAAAACATCCACAAGCAATCGCGGCAAGCCAAGCATTTCCCAATCAAAACCACGCTGACCTATCTGGAAAATCCGTCGCATAAACATACGATACTGGAATTGGTAACAACCGACAGAGCCGGTTTGTTGTCGACGATCGGCCGCGCCTTTACCGAACAAAACATCCAGCTGCACGACGCGAAAATCACCACAATAGGCAGCCGAGCCGAGGATATGTTTTACATTAGCGCACTGGACGGCACGCCCATTACCGATCAGCACCAGCGACAAGCGTTGCGCGATACCATACTGCAACTACTGAGCGGCTAAATGCGCTAACCCAATAACAAACGTTCGCCGCGAGCCAATTTTGGCAGCCGACCTTCCAATCCCATCGCCGCCCTCATCACCTTATTCCGAGCCGGAGAGATACGTTGCGCCAACCCGAGGCCCAAATTACGTAAAACCTTTAAAGGCAAGATGTCGTTGCTAAACGATTGATAAAACACATCCATCACCGTCATCATTTTCAGATTTTCGTTACGGCGCATCCGTTCATAGCGCTGCAATACGGCCGAATCGCCGATCGCCTTGCCCTGTTTGCCGACTTCGATCAGCACTTCGGCCAGCGCGGCGGCATCCAACAAACCGATATTGACGCCTTGACCCGCCAGGGGATTGATCATGTGCGCGGCATCGCCCACCAAGGCGACGCCTTGCTTGAAGTAATGCTGTGCATGTTGGCGCCGTAACGGAAAACTGGCGACACCCAACACTCGCTGGATTTCCCCGAGACAATCCGGGAAGGCTCCCGTCAGTTCGCGCTTCAAGTCTTCGACGGGCAATGCCTGCAAACGCTTAACTTCGTCGGGCGAGTTATACCAAACCAGAGACGCAAAATGGCCGGTCAGCGGCAGGAAAGCTTGCGGTCCGGACGGGACAAAGCGTTGCCAGGTGATATCTTGTTGGGGATATTGAGTCTCGACGTAGATCACCAGCGCATGCTGGTTATAATCCCAACTGGTGACCCCTAGCCCAACCGCTTGCCTAACCCTGGAATGACCTCCGTCGGCCCCGACCAACATGTTTGTGGCGATTTTGGCGCCATCGGCCAACGTCAATTCCGTCCGTCCGGCTAGATAGTCGATAGCCTCGATCGAACACGGCGCGAGCAGCTCGATATTGGCGAAATCCGGCAAGCGCTCCAGCAAGGCCAACTGCGTGACGCGATTTTCGACAATGTAACCCAACTCCGACGCATTGATATCCTTACTGTTGAAGGTGGTGTCGCCCGCTGTTTCCCAAACGCGCATGCGCTGAAAAGGGCAGCATCGCTTGGACTCGATACCCTGCCAAGCGCCCACCATCTCGAGTATGGTTTTGGACGCAATACTCAACGCCGACACTCTTAAATCGTGCGGTTGTTCCGGCGCAAACGGTTCCGGCAAACGGTTTTCGAGCAGAGCCACCTTCAAGGCGCTACCGCCCAGACAGCAGGCGACCGCCGCACCCACCATTCCGCCACCCACAATTACTACATCGTATTGTTGTTTCATCATTTTTTATAGTGTGTTGCCGTTTATGCAATGGATTTGAAGCCGGCTTGGCCGGCCCCAGGAATGACAGGCTCTAGCGCGCATGGTATCATTGGAAAGTTTCACCAACCGAAAGCCACCTTGGCCAACGAGAACTGGTTGCGACGACTAGCGCAAAGCGAACTTCTCAAATATAGTGACTCTATCACGCGGTCGATTTAAAAACCATAAACCTGCCGGCAGGCCACTTCGGGTGGTTCATTAATCAGGAAGACAGGATCTGGATAGCTATGAATACACACGCCCAGAAAAACAACACATTCATGCTCTACGACGCGGACTTATCGCAAGACAGTTGCGGCGTAGGCTTCATCACGCGCAAGGATAGCAAACAGACTCACGAGTTATTGCTGAAGTCACACGAGGCCTTATGCACGATCCCGCATCGCGGCGGCATGAGCGCCGAGGGCATCGGCGACGGCGCCGGCGTGAATATCGACCTGTCTTTGAAGTTTTTCCGCAAGGTCACCGGCGATGCAACGCTGGAACTGGGTCAATTCGGCGTCGCCAACTTCTTCTTCCCGGAAGATCACGCCCATTACGATTCCGAAGCACAAAAATTGGTCGAAGAACATCTGAAGGAATTCGATCTGCCGGTCATCAAGTGGCGTGAGGTGCCGGTCGACCATTCGGTATTGAATACAGCCTCTGTCAAGGCTCAACTACCTATCAAACAACTGATTTTCGGCCGCCCCGCATCGTTGAAGGATGCTAGCCACGAGCTGTTCGAAAAACATATTCAGCAAGCGCTCCTGACCATCGAAGTCGACGGTTTCGGCCGCCCGGAATTGCGCGGATTTTATCCGCTATCGATGAGCTCGCGCACCCAGGTTTACAAAGGCCGCCTGAATTCGTTTGAAGTTATCCCATACTTTATCGACCTATACGACGCCGACCACGAAATCAGCACGCTGTTTTTCCACACCCGCTTTTCGACCAATACCGCGCCGGCGACGATGATGGCCCAGCCGTTCCGCTACATGGCCCACAACGGCGAGTTGAATACCGACAAGAAAAACCGTCTCAGCGAAAACGCCATTGCCCGGCAAAATAACAAACACATCGTATTTCCGTGCGGCCAGTCCGATTCCGGCCGCCTCGACCAAACCCTGACTCGCCGCATCAACGAAGACGAACTCGACATCGTCACCGCGATTCTGGCGATGATGCCGCCAGCCTGGGAAAACGACCCTACTTTGTCCGATGACGTGCGCGCGATGCTGGAATATTTCAGCTTGTACGAAGAGAAAAACGACGGTCCGGCGGCACTGATCTTCAATGACGGCGTCCGTGTCGGCGCTCGCCTCGACCGTCTCGGGCTACGCCCGTTACGTTCGGTGGAAACCCAAGAATATTTGGCGGTGATGTCGGAGGCCGGTCAGATCGATTTCCCGCCGGAACAAGTTCTGCGCCGCGGCCGGATCGAAGCCGGCGGGATGCTGTATTTCGATCACGGCACCGGCGAGTCGTACAACAGCCATCAGGTCATGGAACGCCTGGCGAAACAGAAAGATTACAAAGCCCTGTTGGCCCAGCGGTGCGTTCACATGAACGAACTGCCGAAAGTCGAATTGTCCGAAATCGGCAACGACCACGAACTAAACATTGATCAACGCCATACCGCCTATTCGCTGAATCAGGAAAGCTTCAAATTCCTGCTTGATCCGATACTGCAAACCGGTTTGGAAAAAGTGTCCGCGATGGGTTACGGCCTGACTCCGAACGCGCTCAGCGCGGCCGAAGGCGGCATGTCGCGCTATTTTAGCCAACGTTTCGCCCAAGTCACCAACCCACCGTTGGATTCGTTGCGCGAGAGCGACGGTATGACCCTGCGCGTCGCGCTGGGTGCGAAACCTACCTTCGCGCCGCCGACCAGCAAGCAATTGATGGTCGACTCGCCGATCCTGCAACGCACCCAGCTTGAGCAAATCCGTCGGCAAAACCAAGTTAAAACCGTCACCCTGGACGCGCTGTACACCCCGAATTTCGACGATGCCGACCAAAACGAGCTGGCTCTGGAACAAGCCCTGCTCGCGGTGTGCGAACAAGCGGAACAGGCCGCGCGCAACCACACCGGCATCATCATCCTTAGCGATGCCAATATCGGCAAAACCAAGGCAGCGATCCCAGCCCTACTAATGATCGCCGCCGCCAATCAGCATTTGGTCAAACAAGGCTTGCGCTTCAACTCGTCTATCGTCATGGAAACCGGTCAAGCCGCCAGCCCGCACGACGTTGCGACGATACTGGGGTTCGGAGCGTCGGCGATTTGTCCGCTAAGCGTTCATAACCGGGTGATGACCGAATACGGCGACGAGGCGGGCCGCAAGAAAGCCTTGTACAACTTCCAGAAAGGCGTCGAAAAATCGCTGATGAAAACCATGGGCAAGTTCGGATTGTGCACCGTGGAAAGCTACATTGGCGGCGAGTTCTTCGAATCCAACTATCTGGACACCGACGAGCCGAAACTGAACGCCTACTTCCCCAACATCAACTCGTCTGTCGGCGGCGTGCGCTACGCCGACATCGCCGCCAGCAACACCGAATGGCACCACAAGGCGCTGTCGGTGCAAGGCGAGAACGACATTCCGTTCCTGGGCCTGTTCAAGGAACGTCAGGACGGCGCCGGCCACACCTTCGGCAATACCGCGGTACGCGAATACATCGCGATGACCGACGAACCTATTTTATATATAGCGCGGGAGCAGGCTAACGAAGCGAGCGACACCGCTTACCGCGATTTCGGCTACGATAAACGCACGCCGGAGCAGATCGACGCCTTCGGCATTACCCCTGCGTATCGCAGCTTCGCTCGCAATTTGACGCTGGAACGCGCCAATCGCCCCGCCGCGTTACGCGATGTGATGGAGTTTCCGGTCGACATCAGCCTCGCCGACACCCAAGCCGAATTCGATCGCCTGTTGGGCAGCCAAAATCTGCTTGGCAACAACAATTTTCTGGTTCGGGGCCTGAAAGTCAACCAAATAGATAATTCGGTTTTCAATGTTAATTTTACTGAAAATAGCAGTAAAACCCGTCTGGAACCGCTAGCGGCACATCTGAAAGCCCGTTTCTCCAGCCAGGATTTCAGCATCAATATCGAAACGGATACGCTAAAAGTAGTGGTCAACGATGGCGACAGTTTGATCTACCGCTATTTGAGTAACGTCCGCACTGCCCGCGAGCGTCTGGATTTGAGTCAAGTCCAACCGGCTCACGAAATTACTCCGACGTTCGCCTCCGGCGCGATGAGTCACGGCGCCTTACTGGCCGAAGCTCACGAAGCCGTCGCCCAAGGCACCAATATCGCCGGCGCCATGAGCAACTCCGGCGAAGGCGGCGAACATTCCAGCCGCTTCGGCACCCTCCGTTCCAGCAAAATCAAACAGTTCGCGTCCGGCCGCTTTGGCGTCTGGGCCGGCTATCTGGCAGACCCTAATCTGGAAGAAATCGAAATCAAGATCGGCCAAGGCGCCAAACCCGGTGAAGGCGGTCAATTGCCCGCGCCGAAAGTGTCGGTCGAAATCGCCGCACTGCGCGGCGGCACCCCCAAAGTCGAGTTGGTCAGCCCGCCACCCCACCACGACACTTACTCCATCGAAGACTTGGGTCAATTGATTCACGACGCCAAAGCCGCTCGTGTCCGCGTGGTCGTTAAACTGGTGTCGTCGGAAGGCATAGGCACCATCGCGGTTGGCGTCGCCAAAGCCGGTGCCGACGTCATCAACGTCGCCGGCAATACCGGCGGCACCGGCGCGGCGGCGGTCACCAGCTTGAAAAACACCGGCCGTTCGCCGGAAATCGGCATTGCCGAAGTGCATCAAGCACTGGCCGTCAACGGCCTGCGCGATAAAGTGATCCTGCGTTGTAGCGCCGCCCACCAAAATGGCGCCGATGTGGTCAAATCCGCGATACTCGGCGGCGACTCCTTCGAGTTCGGCACGACCGCGCTGATGATGTTGCGCTGTGTGATGGCGAAAAACTGCAACATTCGCTGCCCGGCCGGCCTGACTACCGCGCACGAAGAATTCAAGGGCGATCCGCGCGTGTTGGCGCAATTCTTTATGAATTTGGCCCACGAAGTCCGCGAGATCCTCGCCGACCTGGGCTACACCAGCCTGAAGGAAATTCGCGGTAAAACCGAATTGCTGCATTTGATCGACCACCCAAGCATGGTTGGTCAAATTCATCTGCAAAAATTGCTGGCGGAAGTGCACGAAGTCAAAATAGCCCAACCGGTCTATCTGGAAAAAGACTTTGCCATCGACGACCGCATTTTCCCGCAAGTCAAAACCGCGTTGTTCCAGCAAGGTCTGAAGCAAGTCGTTATCGAAGGTGACGAGTTCAAACTCAACAACCGCAATAAAACCGTCGGCGGCCAAACCGCGATCGACCTGGAGCGCTTTTTGGCCTACGAAATGAGCGCCGAGCAAGTCGCCGCCTCCAAAATCGTTTACACCAACCAGCACGGCCGCCGCTATCTAGCTGACGACACGATCATCGTCCGTACCCACGGCTCCGCGGGCCAAAGCTATGCGGCCTTTAATAACGACGGCATGCGAATGGAACACACCGGCACCTGCAACGACGGTGTCGGTAAAACCGCGTGCGGCGGAGTTATCGTCATCAAATCGCCCGGTGGCGGGTCTAAGCTGCCCGGCGAAAACGTGCTGATCGGCAATTTCGCGTTATTCGGCGCATCCGGCGGCAAAACCTTCATCAACGGCGAGGCCGGCGACCGCTTCGCGGTGCGCAACTCCGGTGCGATGGCCGTCGTCGAAGGCGTCGGCGACTTCGCTTGCGAATACATGATCAATGGCGCGGTGTTGAATTTAGGCGGCTTCGGCAAAGGTTTCTGCACCGGCATGTCCGGCGGCAATGCCTACCAATACGACCCGGAAAATCGTCTGGAAGACCTGTACGACGCCACGTCCGTGTCTATCCACGGCCTCACCGACGGCAGTGAGCTCGCGGCCAGCCATGAACAGTTCGTTCTGTACATGCTGGAACAACATATCGAACACACCGGCTCGGAAAAAGCGAAAACGATTCTGAACAATTGGACAAACGAGCGCCAGCACTTCAAATTCGCGCTGCCGTTGTGGTTGAATCGCACCCAAACTGCTGAGTTTCTCAGTAAATCGATGGATCGCAAGGCCATGATCGAGGAATTATCGGTCGCGCTCGCCCAGCAGCAAATCGAGCAAATCAAACAGGCTTACACCCTTGATAAGGCCCTGTTCGATGGCGCGATTCCCGCTTACGGCGAAACCGACGGCGAATTGACCTTGAAATTGATCAATAGCTACGCTGTCATCGACAAGGCGCAACAACTCGCCCGAGACCAGCTCCAAAAAGCAGGGCAAACCGCCACGCCGGCACAGGTCGATCAACAGGCCCGCAAACTGGTGATGGAACGGCCACGCAAGTTACAAGACGCGCTGATCAAAAATATCCGCGAGGCCTATAGTCAATACGACGACGGTCAATTAGCGGCATTGATGGCGGCAAAGCGCCTGAACGATTACAAGACCACGCTGATGCTGCGCGATGTACAAAGCATCTACTCGATCGGTTCGACTGCCTGGATCATCGAGCAAGACCGTGTCAATCGCGCGGCATTGGTCAACTTACCTTCGGTCGACAAAAACCTGGCCAGCCTGGAAAGCCTGACCATCGTTCAAAACATGCTGGAATGCGAGGCAGCGTAACCGAAATCGAAGTGGACCAGGTTAACCTAGGCCGCACAGTCCGGCTATCTCGCCTTTGCGCCGGGTAGCGTTCCACTCGATCCAAGCTACGTTGATTTATATAGAGACCGGACCGGCGCAAGCCGGTCCCAAGTTGGTAGAGAAATGAAATCACCTTTTATCCCTGAAAACGCCCCCTACTCCGACTCACAACGTGCCTGGCTCAGCGGTTTTTTCGCCGGCATGCACAGCCACATGCTTCACAGCGCCGGCAGCGTCAATTCCGCCAACGCCCGCAACTTACATATTCTGTTCGGCAGCCAGACCGGCAATTCCGAATCCCTGGCTCACGACGCCGCCGCCCGCGCCAAAAGCCACGGTTTGGTTCCCATCGTTAAAGGCATGGACGAAATCGAAATCGGTCAACTAGCAAATATCGAATACCTATTGATCATCACCAGCACCTATGGCGAAGGCGCCATGCCAGACAACGCCGAAATGCTCTGGGAAGCCGCCAGCGGCGACTGCGCCCCTCGCCTGGAAAAACTCAATTACGCGGTGTTGGCGCTGGGCGATACCAGCTACGATTTGTTTTGCCAAGCCGGCAAGGACTGGGACGAACGCCTGCAAGCCTTGGGAGCCAACCGCTTGTTCGAGCGGGTCGATTGCGACGTCGATTTCGAAGCGCCCGCCGAACAATGGCTTAGCGAAGTGATTCCGTTGATGGCCGACGGCGCCGAAACCGTCGCGGTTGTCGATACCGAGGCTCAGCCAAGCAAATCTCAATACAACCGCAAAAATCCGTTCCCGGCCAAACTGTTGGTTAATCGCTTGTTAACCGCCGGCGACTCGTCCAAGGAAACCCGCCACTACGAAATATCGATCGCCGGTTCCGGCCTGAATTACGAGGCGGGCGACGCAATGTGCGTGGTACCGACCAACTGCCCTCGACTGGTAGCCGACCTGGTCAAGGCCCTGGGTTGCAGCGGCGCCGAGGAAGAACCGGTAAACAGCGAACTGATGACGCTTTCGGAAGCATTGCGCACTCACTTCGAGATCAAAACGCCAAGCAAGGAGTTGATCGAGGAAATCGCCAAACGCTCCGGCGATCAGGAACTCAACGCGCTGCTGCAAGCCGGCGACAAGGACAAACTCGCCGATTACCTGTGGGGTCGCGACACGCTGGATCTGCTGATGCAGTTCCCAGGCGTCGAATTTTCCGCCGCGGAATTTCTGCGCCTGCTAAAGCCGTTGCAACATCGAGCCTACTCGATCTCGTCGAGCAGCAAGCAACATCCCGATGCCGTCCACCTGACCGTCGCCAGTGTGCGCTACGACGCCCACGGCCGGCATCACAAGGGTGTCTGTTCCACCTATTTGGCCGATTTAGTCGATGAAACCAGCGATGTTCGGATCTTCTTCACGCCCAACAACAATTTCCGAGTTCCGAGCGATGACAATTTGCCGATGATCATGGTCGGTCCCGGCACCGGCATTGCCCCGTTCCGCGCCTTCTTGCAAGAACGCCAAGCCCGCAAGGCCAGCGGCAAGAACTGGCTGTTTTTCGGCGACCGTAACGCCGCGACCGATTTCATTTACCGCGACGAAATCGAGGCGATGCAAAGCAACGGTCTGCTGACCAAGCTGGATCTGGCCTTTTCCCGCGATCAGGCGGAAAAGATTTACGTCCAGGATCGCATGAAGGAACACGGCGCCGAGTTGTTCGCCTGGTTGGAACAAGGCGGCTATTTCTTCGTTTGCGGCGACGCCTATCGAATGGCCAAGGACGTCGATCAAGCCTTGCACGACGTGATCCGCGAACACGGCGAAATGACATTGGTAGACGCCGTCGAATACGTTAACCGATTGAAAAAAGACAAACGCTACGTCCGCGACGTTTATTGACAAGAGGGGCGAGCTGCCGGTTACAACCCGACAACTCGCCCATCTAATTCCCCGGCCGGCCAGCAACGCCGGTTCCGCTCGTGTCCGGTTAAAGCTAGCCGTTGGCAATGCGGCGGTTTTCCGCCGGTTTTTGCCTAAACATCCTTCCTCCGCCCGACAAAATCCCGCTCGATCGACCCCGTATTCGGCTAAAATCGCCGGCTGATCCCGGCGCATCCATGCCGGATACCATGAATTTGATAGGACTGCTAGCGTGGCCCATTCCGCTTACACTCTGAACTTGAAATCCGGTCAGGTCGATCTTAGTCACGGCGGCGGCGGCCGGGCGATGGCGCAATTGATTGATGCCTTGTTTATCAAGCATTTCGACAACGACTTATTGAAGCGCCGCAACGACCAGGCTGTTTTTCAGGTCCCGGCCGGCCGGCTGGCGATCAGCACCGACGGCCACGTGATCTCGCCGCTGTTCTTCCCAGGCGGCGACATTGGCGCGCTCGCGGTGCATGGCACGCTGAACGATGTCGCAATGTCGGGTGCCCGGCCCTTGTATTTGGCGGCCGGGTTTATTCTGGAGGAAGGCCTGGCGCTGGCCGATCTGGACCGTATCGTCGCCAGCATGGCCGCCGCCGCCAAAGCCGCCGGCACTCCGGTGGTGACCGGCGACACCAAGGTCGTCGAGCGCGGTAAGGGCGACGGCGTATTCATCACCACGACCGGCGTCGGCATCGTGCCGGACGGCGTTGATATCGCCGGTGACCGCGCCGAGCCCGGCTGCGCGGTGTTGGTCAGCGGCAGCATCGGCGACCACGGCGTGGCGATCATGGCCGGCCGCGAGAATCTGCAATTCGGGACCAGCATCGTTTCGGATTCGGCCGCGCTGCACGGCTTGGTAGCGGATATGGTGGCCGCGGCGCCGACCCGGATACGCTGCTTGCGCGATCCGACCCGCGGCGGCTTGGCCACCGCACTGAACGAACTGGCCGAGCAATCCGGCGTCGGCATCGTCGTCGACGAAAACCGCATCCCTATTAAGGCCCAAGTCAGAGCGGCTTGCGAGATTCTCGGCCTCGATCCGCTTTACGTCGCCAACGAAGGCAAGCTGGTCTGTATTTGCGAAGCCGACGCCGCCGAAACCTTACTCAATACGATGCAAAACCATCCGTTGGGTCGGGATGCCTCGATCATCGGTACCGTCGTCGCCGATCAACACCATTTCGTGCAAATGACCACCGGCTTCGGCGGCCGCCGCATCGTGGATTGGCCCGCCGGTGAACAACTGCCGCGCATTTGCTGATGCCCGGCCTGGCGATCCGGGCGCGCGGCGTGGTGCAGGGCGTCGGTTTTCGACCGACGATCTGGCATCTGGCCAAAACATACCATTTGACCGGTTCGGTCTGGAACGATCAGGAAGGCGTGATGATTCACGCCTACGGCCCTGCAAGCGTGTTGGCGGAGTTCGCGGAGGCGATTCCCAAGCACCTGCCGCCGCTGGCCCGATTGGACGCGCTGGAAAGCGCCGAACTGCTCGGCAGCGCGCCGGACGAGTTCCTCATCGTCGCCAGCGCCGGCGGCCGCGCGGCCGATACCGTCATCGCGGCCGATGCCGCCACTTGCCCGGCTTGTCTGGCCGACATTGCCGATCCCGGCAACCGCCGCTATCGCTATCCTTTCACCAACTGCACGCATTGCGGTCCGCGTTTATCCATCGTCCGCCGCGTGCCTTACGACAGGCGCCATACCAGCATGGCCGGTTTCGCGATGTGCCCGGAGTGCCTAAGCGAATATCAAGACCCGGCCGACCGGCGCTTTCACGCTCAAGCCAATTGCTGTCCGGTATGCGGCCCCAGATTATGGCTGGAAGACGGCAAAGGCCTCCTCCCCGGAGATCCTATTGATCAGGCCGCCGCCGCGATCCGCGCCGGACGGATTGTCGCGATCAAAGGCTTGGGCGGATTTCATTTGGCTTGCGATGCCGCCAATGCCGAGGCGGTACGCCGATTACGCCTGCGCAAGCGCCGCTACGCTAAGCCGTTCGCGTTGATGGCCGGTAATGAGACGATGTTGCGCCGCTACGCCGAGTGTTCCGCATTGGAAAGCGCCGCGCTGCAATCCCCGGCCGCGCCCATCATGCTGCTAACGGCAACCGGCGCCGGGCTGGCACCTGAACTCGCCCCCGGCGACGATAAACTGGGCTTCTTGCTGCCGTACACACCACTACATCATTTGTTGATGGCCGCGCTGAACACGCCCATCCTGCTGACGTCCGGTAATGTTAGCGACGAACCGCAATGCATCGACAACGCTGCGGCCCGCGCCGAATTAGCCGACATCGCCGACCTGTGGCTGATGCACGACCGCGATATCGTGAATCGCTTGGATGATTCGGTGGCGCGGCTAGTGGACGGCGAAATTCGCTTGTTGCGGCGGGCGCGCGGCTACAGCCCGCAAGCGTTGATTCTTCCCGTCGGCTTCGAGCAGGCGGACGGCGTTCTGGCAATGGGCGCCGAATTGAAAAACAGTTTTTGCCTGATTCGGCGGGGTCAAGCCATCGTCTCGCAGCATATCGGCGATCTGGAAAATGCGGCGGCGCAACGTGACTACCGCCAAACGATTGATCTATACCAGCAGCTGCACGGCTGCACGCCGACACGGATCGCGATCGACCGCCATCCCGGTTATCTGTCCAGTACTCACGGCCGCGAACTTGCCGCCGCGCTAGCCGCCGAGCTGAACGAAGTTCAGCATCACCACGCCCATCTGGCCGCCTGTCTGGCAGAAGATGGCGCGCCATTGGCCGGTCCGCCGGTATTGGCGGCGATTTTCGACGGCTTGGGCCTGGGTAACGACGGCAGTTTGTGGGGCGGCGAATTTTTCTGGGGAGGCTACCGGACTTGCCGGCGTCTCGCGCATTTTGAATCGATCGCCCTGCCCGGCGGCACGCAGGCGATTCGGGAACCGTGGCGAAACGCATACGCTCAGCTCGCGCACTATTTCGCTTGGCCCGACCTGATCGCCGAATACGGCGGTCTGGATATCGTGCAATTGCTGAATCGCAAGCCGTTGGCAACTTTGGACGCGATGATCGCAAAAGGCTTGAATTCGCCACCGGCTTCATCGTGCGGGCGATGGTTCGATGCGTTTGCAGCCGCACTTGGCCTTCACGCCGAGTTCGCCGATTACGAGGGCCAAGCGGCGATTGCGTTGGAGACCTTGGCCGGATCGGCATTTGCCGATGAGCGAGCTTATCCGAACAGTTGGGCTTTGGCCCCAAACGGCGAGAGTCGGGTACTCAGTTGGCGGGGATTGTGGCTGGCAGTATTAACCAACTTGCGCGACGGCACCGATCCGGCTCACGTGGCGGCCCGCATTCACCACACACTGATCGACGCCACATCGGCAATCTTATCTACGTTGGCAACAACCCACCCGGCGGATACCGTGGTACTGAGCGGCGGCGTGTTTCAGAATCGTTTGCTATTGGAAGGTCTATCGGCGAAGTTGAGAACCGCCGGCTTTCAGGTGTTGGCACCGCGCGCCTATCCGGCCAACGACGGTGGTCTGGCGCTGGGTCAGGCGGTCATCGCGGCGGCGGCGGCGCGATGACCCGAACGAAGGCTCAAGTATTCAACGTCTCCATCAAATCGATCATGAACTCCATGTCTTCGTCCTCCAGAGCTTGCCAACCGGAAAATCCTAGGCTTTCCAGTACGCCGGGGCCCTTGTCTTCCTCGGCCATCCGCACCAACAGATCGCGAATCTCCTGGCGCCGCTCGGCCAGACGCGGGCCAACCAGCAGTGCGTGGTTGATGACGCTGATCTGACTACGTACCAACACCCTTAGTTGTTTTTTGATCATGCCGGATAAGTTGTCGAAGGCTTCCGCTAAGAAAATGCCGACATCGGCTTCGCCCTTTAGCAGGTGCTTTGCAACCAACACGTAATTGTCGGATAGCAATGCTTGAATGTTGCCGCGGTCCAGATCGGCCGGTTCCAACATGATCATGCCCATCAACCGCACGTCCGGATCTTCGGTGTGGGCGACGCGGATACCCGGCGTCAGATCCGCTACGTCCTGAATCGGGCTGTCGGCGTTGACCGCGATCACCGCCTCATCCGACAAGCCTACCGGCTTGACCAGGGGTAGAAAGCCTTTCTCCCGGACCAGCATCGCCGCGTCGAACGGATTGGCATAGATCAAGTCCACCGCATCGCCGGCGATAGCTTGGTGCAAGCGTTGATAATGGTCGTACATTTCCAAATGGATCGCGGCGGCGGTGTGTTTTTGCAGCCACGTATTGAAGATATACCATCCGGACAAACGATCCGGCGCAAAATCGGGACTAACGGTAAACAAATAAGTCATAACGCGTTCCCCTGCTCAGATTAGCGTCGAATAGAGTTGGATGCTGTCTTCGATCTTGCGGCGCGAGGGCTTACGCCTGACCGAGGTATACCCGACCACCTGACCGTTGCGGACGTTGGGAATGACGGTCGCCTTAACCCAATAATAGCCGCCGTCCTTGCGCAAATTCTTCACGTAACCCTGCCATTTTTCGCCGCGCCCGACGGTGTCCCACAAGTCCTTAAACGCGGCGGCGGGCATATCGGGATGTCTTAGCACACTGTGCGGCATCCCGATCAACTCTTGCACGGCATAGCCGGACATGTCGATAAAGGCTTGGTTGGCGTGGCGAATGATGCCGTCCGGCGTCGTCGTCGAAACAATCAGTTTGCCGTCCGGATACGGGGTTTCCAGTTCGGTATACAGTACTTTACGGCTGCTTCCGTCAAAATAGGTCAGCGTCGTCTCCTTGAAGTCGCCTACGATATCCTCGGGCTTCATATCAGCAATCATGATGCGCTCCACTAGCGTTTGAGGGAATTACAACATTTCGGCGATGCTCTCGGCCGCCCGTTTGACGTCCAGAAATATCAAACCCAACTTGGCGTTAGGCTTGGCCAACACCGTCAAAACCGCCTCGCGCCCGGCGTAAGTCATTAGCACGTAGCCCTTGTCGCCCTTAATCAACACTTGCTCCAGGCCGCCGCGACTCAACTCCTGCGCGGTGCGGTCACCCAACGACAACATCGCCGCGCTCATGGCGCCGACCCGGTCCTCATCCATGTTGGCAGGCAATACCGAGGCCATCATCAAACCATCGGTGGAAATCACTCCGGACGCTTCGATGTCCGCCGAAGTGCCGTTCAGCTCGGTCAAGACCGAGGTCAACATGTCTGCTCTCATAGTGTGGTTTCCTCTGTTTTCAGGTGATAAGTTAAAACCGCCGGTTTGCCGCCGGTCATTTCAGATAGCGAGTAATCAATGCCCACGCCAACGAAACGAACTCGGCGTGATTGAAATGCGGCACGCCGCTGATAGCCAACACAAAGCGGTGCTTGCCGACGAACATCGGCCAAAAGCCAATTTGGCTATTCCCGAACGCATCGACGATCGCCAAGGCGTGGCTGGCGATTCCCAGGTTATTAACCAGTAGACCGGACCGGCGCTTATGCACTGTCGCCAATTCCGCGCTCAGTGCCGATAACTCTTCGGCGACCTCATGCGGGAATCCGCTGCAAGCCAAGTAAAAACCTTGATCGTCGGCGAGCAAGACTTTTCCGGACTCGGCGATCAAGCCCAACATCGCCGGCAGAATATCCTCCAAAGCCCCTTGCGGCGCCGTTATCGGCGCATCCAGACCTTGAACCCAACCAAGTTTTTGGCAATACGACAACAATTGCATGGCTTTTTCGGTTTCGTCGGTTTCCATCAAGGCCATTAAGCGACCTTCGGTCAATTCCGGCGTTTGTTCCAGCTTCAACAACTGATTTAGAAAGCGACGCGGCTTATCTTCGGCGGGACTGGCGATCGCGTAATAAGCGCCGGCGGGCGTAGGGTATAAATACAAACCCTGTTTTAGTTCGTAACCGGCCATGACTTCAGCCCACCAAACCAGGATCGAGCGAGTACAACAAGGACTGGACCAACAGCGAGACATCGGCCCGCTCGCGAGCGTCGACGGCAAATACCGGCGGATTCAAACCCAAGGTTTGCAACTGTTGATGGTAGTCGTCTATCGCCGGCGTGCTGCTCAAATCCATTTGGGTGACGCCTATGGCCACGCCGGTGGTATCGATAAATTTACCGAAGGCATCCAGAAAGAATTTCATGTCTTGAAACGGATCGGCCCTGGTGTTGTCGAGCAGCAAGACCAAGCCGATACCGCCGACGGTCAGAATCTCCCACATGAAATCGAAGCGCTCTTGGCCCGGTGTTCCGTACAAGTGGATCTTTTCGCCGCCGGGTAAATTCATCACGCCGTAATCCATGGCCACGGTCGTCGATTCCTTGCGGTTCTTAGTCATATCGCTAGCGGCGGCATCGGTCTTGACCGGCGGCAGATCGCTGATCGAATGTATAGCGGTAGTCTTGCCGGCGCCGACTGGGCCGGTGAATATGATTTTGTATTGACTCATCGTGGTTCCTTATCGTTATTGCTCGCCGCGCAACTTCCCAAGAATCTTGCTCAACAGACCTTGGTTTTTGGCCGGTCTTGGGGCCGGTTGGGCGACCACCGCGTCGGCTTGGCGTTCGGATTGGCGCAACAAGCCCAGCGTATGACAGGCACTGACGAACACAAAGACGTATTGCATCTTGATCCGCAGCACTTCGGCGATTTCCAACGGCGTGCGCGGTTGCTGGATCAACAAGGCCGCGATCCGCAAAGCTTCCGGGGTAATCACCAAGCGGGTAAAGTTAGGCCAGCGGTCCAGATATACCGGCTTGTAAATATCGATTCCGATCGGAAATCGGCCCTTGGAGGTCCAAATCGCCAGTTTCCAAAGAAAAGCCGACATGTCCTGATGTTTTTCAGCGTCGCGGGGCGCCGGGTCGGTCAAATCGAATACCGACAATGTCATGTTCCCCGCCGAGGCCCGGTTCAGCACCACCCCGGCGAATGCCCGCAATTGCTTGTCATCGGCATCCAACCAGATTTCCTCGGACTCGGGAAAAATCAACAACGGCTTCCAGATCGAGTTCAGCCGTAGTGCCTTATGCTGCAAGCGGGCGGTCTTGAATGCCGATTGCACAAAGCCCAGGAAATAATGTCTCGGATCAAAATACGCGGTGCGCCATTGAGCAGGGTCGTCGAAATCGATATCGGCCAATGTGCCGAGGAAGGTGCGGAACCCGCTATCGCTCAGTTGCGCCGCAGTCCGGTGTTTGCTGGATTTCAATCGCTCCGGGCGAGGTTGTCCGGACGATACCGATTCAGACGCATGCTCGGCTTCCGATCCGCGGCTGGCGGGGTGACGGAGTTTTTCGGCGACCTTTCGAGCCGCCAAAACATCCCGCACTTGCGCGAACACCGACAGCATTTGTTGAGCATTGACCGGCTTCTTAACGAAAAACGCGTTTTCAACCCGCAGGTCATAGAGCGACAACAATACTAACGGTCTACCAGGATTGGCGGCGCGCCGGGCTTTAATGATATCGGCCGCCTTGGCGTGGTCGGCATCGATCAGGTCCAGATCCGCTTCGTCTTCGTTGACGACGACCGCTACTCCGCGGCAAGGTCCTTTCAAATACATGGCCATGGTTTTGCCGGTCCGGCCGTCCATCGCGAATAACGCGGCCCGCAAGGCCGGGGGCACGTGAAGTGTCATGAGCTGATTCCGTCAAAGTAAACCGCAACTTGGCGCCAGCCGTCCACAAGAGCCACGCCGGCGTCGCTCAATGCTCGGTATTGCCGGCGAAAGCGTTCAGCATTTTTGGTAGAGCGATATAACTCCAACAGCGAGTTCTGCAAGTCCTCGCGTTCGGGTTGTTGAATCAATCCGGTTTCCAACGCCTCGATGGCTTGGCTCAATTGGCTGTACTCGATGAAATCGTTAGCCAGTGCCAGATAGTCGTATTGAGTGTCGGTTCCCCGGACCTGTTGAACCAAGTCCGAGCTTCCCAACATACCGTCGGTAAATAACGTGTAACGATTCGCCACGCGCGTACCGGGCTTGAGTAAAGCCGCCGCTTGGGCGGCACTCAATTTACCGCGACAGGCGGCGAGCAATCGGGCGCGTAACGCGGAACCGCGTCCGCCCAAGATAATCGTTAAATCGAGCAATGCGGCAAATAGCTGCTCGGATAAGTCGCTACGGTAACAGCGATAAATACGCCGCAAATGGCCAAGCAGATCGGCGGGTTGTTTGCGGACCGCGAAGACCAGGACATTCAAGGCCTGCTCGCCGTCCGGATCGATGCCAAACGCCGCCAAGCGAGCATCGGACCAGAACTCGGACTCCGCCGCTATGACCGTCCGAGCGGTTTCTAAACCAAAATCGCTTTGAAGCATTGCCACCCTCCGAACCAAGACCGTTCGAAAGGGTAGCAGCGAATCAGATAATTACCGCGATTTAACTAAGGATTTGCCGGCGCGCATCACAAATTGCCTGACGAACTGTCTCCGGTGCCGTACCGCCAATATGCTTGCGCAAAGCCACCGACCCTTCTAAGCCGAGGATATCGAACACATCTTCCGCAATGGTTGCCGAGAAACTTTGCAATTCGGTCAGGGTTAATTCCGACAAATCCCGACCGGTCCGCAAACCCAGGCGAACCGCCAAACCGACCACCTCGTGCGCATCGCGGAACGCCATGCCCTTACGGACCAAGTAGTCGGCTAAATCGGTCGCAGTCGCAAACCCGCATTTGGCGGACTGATACATGTTTTCGCGCTTGGCCTGGACGCGCGGCATCATGTCGGCAAAAGCCCGTAGACTGTTGACGACGGTATCGACGGTATCGAATAACGGCTCCTTGTCTTCCTGATTGTCCTTGTTGTAGGCCAGGGGTTGGCTTTTCATCAACATCAGCAAGGCCATCAAATGCCCGGCCACCCGGCCGGACTTGCCGCGCACCAACTCCGGTACGTCCGGGTTTTTCTTCTGCGGCATGATCGACGATCCCGTGCAAAAGGCGTCCGGAATATCGATGAAGTCGAACTGAGCACTAGCCCAAAGTACCAGCTCTTCGGAAAACCTGGACAAATGCAACATCACTAGGCTGGCGGCGGCGGTAAACTCGATCGCGAAATCGCGATCGCTAACCGAATCCAGCGAATTGTTGGA
The DNA here is from genome assembly GCF_001856095.1 of Methylomonas sp. LWB. Lineage (NCBI taxonomy): Bacteria > Pseudomonadati > Pseudomonadota > Gammaproteobacteria > Methylococcales > Methylococcaceae > Methylomonas > Methylomonas sp. LWB. The sequence goes on along the minus strand of NZ_MKMC01000012.1, from coordinate 14,211 downwards.
CGGCCGGGAAAAACCCAGTAATTCCGCGGTCAAGAAACGATCCAGCGGATAACTGGTACCGGCCAGCGCCGCCGCTCCCAGCGGCATCACATTGATGCGCTTGCGGCAATCCTGGAAGCGCTCGACGTCGCGGCTCAGCATCTCGAACCAGGCCATCAAATGGTGGCCGAAGGTCACCGGTTGGGCCACCTGCAAGTGGGTGAAACCGGGCATGATCGTCGCGGCCTCGCGTTCGGCCAGATCCAACAACGCGGTTTGCAGGCGCCGCAATTGACCCAGAATGACGTCGACTTCGTCGCGCAAATACAAACGAATGTCGGTGGCGACCTGATCGTTACGCGAACGTCCGGTGTGCAGTTTTTTGCCGGCGATACCGATCAGGTCGGTCAAGCGCGCTTCGATATTCATGTGAACATCTTCCTGCTTTATCGACCAGACGAACTCGCCGCGTTCGATTTCACCGCGAATTTGCGCCAGCCCACTACGGATGTCGGCCAGCTCCTGTTCGGTCAAAATCCCAATCTTATGGAGCATCGTCGCGTGCGCCAACGAACCCTGAATATCCTGCAGGGCCATGCGTTGATCGAAACCGACCGAGGCGGTGAATTCCTCGACGAAGGCGTCGGTGGCTTCGGCGAAGCGGGCGCTGGAGAGTTTTTCGGAGTTTACATTTGACATAGGCAACGATCGCAAGCGGCAAAAAACGCCGATTATACCGTCGACGACCGGAATCAAAATTAGGATTTGCGATATTCAGCCGGCCATGCTTCGGGCATAATCGGCCAAAACCGACACTCAGGAGATCACCAATGACATTCAAATCAGCCATTTTGGCCGGCGCGTTAATCCTACTCGTCGGTTGCGGACACGGTTACGAAGGTGAATACCGGGCCGAAGGCGGCTCGGAAAACCAGTTCATCGACGCCGTCGCGAAAATCATCGGCGACCAAACCTTGGTCATTGGCAAAAACTACCTGGATTCCAACGGCGAACGCACCGAATTCGCCGACATTTTCGTCCGCGAATCCGGTAGTCAGTCGTATTTGGTATTCAAGAAAGCCGACGGCTCGGAAGAGGCCTGGAAAATCGTCGACCAAGACACATTGGAACGTGGCGGCGACTTGGTATCGATCAGGATGAAACGGGTTAAATCCTGAGATGATCACCAATTCAGATTTTACCGCTACGTTCCAATTTGGTCTGGCAGGGCAAACAATAACGACAGGCAATCGCGCTCCGGCGCGCCTCGGGGATGGGTTCGCCGCATTCGTCGCAATGCGTCGCCGACTCCCCGGCATACATCGAGCGGCGAGTTTGTTCGACGAATAATTCAGTCATTTGATCCAAGCGTTCGACAATGGCGTCGGTACCGCCGGCCCATGCGGTGGACATACGGGTAATCCTGTGAAAAATTGGAAAAGTCGCTGGCGCCGCTCAAGCCGGAACGGGGAGGTCTAAAGGCGGAACGGCTTTGATAGCGGCGGCTAATATATCCTCCGCCGACCCGCTCAGCAAGCGACAGGCGAATTCGACAGCCAGCGCCAGGTTTTGCGCGGCGTCAGGGCTGAGCACCTCGCCAAGCTCGAACGACAAACCGGCAATGCCCAATAAGAAAGTCGGCGGCGGCGAACCGTACAACGCTTGATAAACGTCCAGCAAGGCCGCCGGACTCATCGCATGGCTAGTGTAACTCCGATCACGTAACGGCATGAGCCGGCTGAATTGGTAGGGCATCTCGGCCTTGACCGACGCATCGACGAATATCGCCACACGCCGCCCCTGTAAATCCAGCGCGTGCTCGATTTGCAACTGAAAATCGACGATGAATTCGACGGTGTTGGTGCCGACTTGGTTTTCCAGAGCCTCCAATAGTAGAGGTCCGAGGGCATCGTCACCTCGGCTCGGGTTGCCGTAAGCAAACACCAGAACCGGTTTAAGTGCCGTCATCAGGCCAAACCGTGCTCGAATTCACCGTCGCTATGCCGAATCAACCGATCAATCACTTGGCCTTCGGCATCCACCAATTCGAGTTGCAACGGCATTTTGCCAACCGCATGGGTGGCGCAAGACAAGCAAGGATCGTAGGCGCGTATCGCCACTTCCAGACTGTTCAGCAACGGCTCGGTCAACTCGCGCCCGGACAGGTATTCAGCCGCGACCTGACGTACCGACTCGTTCATGCCCATATTGTTACTGGTCGTCGAAACGATCAAGTTAGCCTTGGTGACGATGTCGTTGTCATCGATCTGATAGTGGTGAAACAAGGTTCCGCGCGGCGCCTCGATCACGCCGATACCTTCGTAACGCTTTTCGCCTTGAACCAGCAAATGACTACTCATCACGTCGGAATCGCGCAACAAAATCTTAATACCTTCGGCGCAATGCAATAATTCGATCAACCGGGCCCAATGGAAAGCCAAGGTGCTGTGCACCATGGCCTCCCCACCGTGTTGCTTGAACTCGACCCGCGCTGCTTCGGCCAGCGGCGTATCGATGAAATCGCAGTTGTTGACCCGAGCCAAGGGTCCCACCCGATACCAACCGTCGGCCTTGCCCAATGCGGTCAGATACGGGAATTTCATATAACTCCAGGAGCGCACCTCTTCATGGATCAAATCGGTGTAAGCGCAATAATCGTAGTGGTCGACTATCGTCGCGCCGCTGTCGGTTTTGGCGCGAATCCCACCGTGATAAAGCTCCATCGCACCGTTCGGCTTGATCAAGCCCAGATAATTGCTGCGTATCGTCGCAAACTCGTCGTAATACGGCAGGTTGGCGGTATGCACCGATTTGATCAAGGCCACCGCCGATTCGGCCCAAGCCAGCACCTGATCGATATCCCGCAACAAATAATCCCGCTCGTCTCGGCTCAAAGCCTTGTTCATGCCGCCGGGTATCGCGCCGGTACCGTGCACCCTTTTGCCGGATACCATCCGTATGACTTCCTGGCCGTACTTGCGCAGCTTAACGCCTTGCAGACCGATCTCGGGGTATTCCGCCAGCACCGCGATGACGTTACGCTTGGCGATGTCGCTATCGAAACCAAACAGCAAGTCCGGGCTGGAAAGATGAAAAAAGTGTAAAGCATGCGATTGTAAAACCTGACCAAAATGCAGCAGACGGCGCAATTTGTCGGCGGCCGGCGTTAAGTCGGCAGGATCGACACCCACCAATTGATCGATGGCCTTGGCCGCCGCCAGATGGTGACTAACCGGGCAAATGCCGCAGAGCCGTTGCACCAACACCGGCAACTCCCAATACGGCCGGCCCTGAATGAATTTTTCGAAGCCGCGAAATTCGACGATGTGCAGCCGGGCTTGCTGGACCCGATTCTCGGCGTCCAGCAACAACGTAACTTTTCCATGACCCTCGACGCGAGAGACGGGATCGACCACGACCCGTTTCAGGCCGGCGGGATTGACGGCGGTTTCAAGATGCTCGTACATAAATATTCTCTCTTTAACGGGACGGCGGGCCGCGCTCGACGTCATTTACTCGAACCGACGCCAAACGGGCGCGAGGCTCAATCGTAATGCACCAATTCGTAAGGCAGGCTGGGTTCTCGGCCCTCGACCAACGCGGTCAGGAAGGTCCAGAACACGTCGGCGGACGGCGGGCAACCGGGCAGGAAATAGTCGATTTTGACGATTTCGTGGATTGGATGCACCTGGTTCAGTAACAACGGCAATTCCGGATCGCTGGGAATTTGCGGATTTTCAACGCCGATGCCGTCTCGATACGCTTCCAGCAAACAATCTTCCAGATCGATGTGGTTGCGCATCGCCGGTAAGCCGCCGTTGATCGCGCAAGCGCCAACCGCCACCAGGATCTTGCAGTTCTTCCGAAATTCGCGCAATACATGCACGTTTTCCGAATTGCAGACGCCACCTTCGATCAAACCGATGTCGCAGGGACCGCAGTGCTCGATGTCGGTGATCGGCGAACGGTCGAATTCGGCGACTTCGGCCAAGGTCAACAGGCGTTCGTCGATATCCAGAAACGACATGTGGCAACCGAAGCAACCCGCCAACGAGGTGGTCGCGACCTTAATTTTATTGCTCATGACTTCCCTCCGCGAACAGCGCCACTTCGCTGATTTGGCGATGATCGTAAATACGTTGCCCGATAGGGACTTGATAACCGGTGCGCTTGATCAACAGCGCCCCGGTCGGGCACACGTGCACCGCGCTGTCATCGATGCTGACGTCACTGTCCTTCAACAGCCCGCTGACCGAATTGACAACCAAACGCTTATTGATGCCGCGACCGGCGATCGCAAACACGTTTTTGCCGTCTTTTTCCTTACTCGCCCGCACGCAGAGATTGCAAAAAATGCAACGGTTGTGATCGATCAAAATGTCCGGATGCGAAGCATCCATTTCCCGGTGGGCGAAAAAGTGCGGGAAGTGGTTGTCCGTCATATTCAAATAGTAAGCGACGCCCTGTAATTGGCAGTTACCGGTTTTCTCGCAAGACGGACATAGGTGGTTGCCCTCGACGAACAGCATCTGCGTGATGCGGCGGCGGTCTTGCTGCAGCTCGGCGCTATTGTTTATCACGGTTTGGCCGTCAACAGCTGGAAAGGTGCAAGCCGAGCAGTTCCGACCGTTGACGTTGACCGTGCATAATTTGCAACTGCCGTGGGGCGTGTAGCCGGGCTTGTGGCAGAGATGCGGAATATAGATGCCGGCCGCGGTGGCGGCTTCGATGATGGTTTGCCCTGCTTGGAACGGGACGATTTGCCCGTCGATGGTGATGGTACCTGTCATGCTCAATCCTCCAGTTGCGACAAATGCGCGGCCGCGTCGTCGCGATGCGCCATGCGGCGGGCTATCGCCAACGCGCCGTCCAAATCGAACCCAGGTTCGTAACTGATCTGCTTCAATTGTTTTTCGTAGACGTCGGGGTAGCGTTCCAATGTGCTCAAGATCGGGTTGGCCGCGGTTTGTCCCAGGCCGCAATGGCTGTGGTGTTTCACTAACTGACAAAGATTTTCCAGCTCGACGACATCGCCGGCCGAACCATGACCGTCGACGATTTTATCCAACTGCTTTTTCAACAACGAGGTCCCAACCCGGCATGGCGTGCAAAATCCGCAACTCTCGTGAGCGAAGAAATGGGTGAAATTTTGAACGATCCTTAGGATGTCCCGACTGCAGTCAAAGACAATGAAGGAACCGCCGGTGGCTAGATCTTCGAAGGCTAAGGCCCGGTCCAGTTCCCGATTGGAAATGAACGTACCCGATGGTCCGCCGATCTGAACTCCCAATACGTCAACGGCGCCGCAGTCTTCCAGCACCTGGCGAATACGAGTACCGAACGGGTACTCGTAGATGCCCGGCCGTGCACAATCGCCGCTAATGCTGAGAATCTTAGTGCCGGCGGATTTTTCGGTGCCGACCGCGGCAAACCAAGCGCCGCCGCGTACGGCTATGTGAGCGGCGGCCAAAAAGGTTTCGACGTTATTGACTATCGTCGGTTTATTCAAATAGCCGCTGGTCACCGGATAAGGCGGCCGATTGCGGGGTATGCCGGGCTTACCTTCCAACGATTCGATCAGCGCCGATTCCTCGCCGCAAATATACGCGCCAGCGCCGAGACGGATTTCGATATCGAAGTTCAATCCCAGGCCGAGGATATTCTCGCCCAGCAAGCCGGACGCGCGGCGCTCGGTCAACACACCCTGCAATTGTTCGTGCAGATGCAAATATTCGCCACGCAGGTACAAAAACCCTTGTTGGGCGCCAATCAGCGCTGCCGCCAGCGTCATACCTTCGAAAACTTGACCGGCATAGCTGTTTAGCAACACCCGGTCTTTGAAGGTACCGGGCTCGCCCTCGTCGGCGTTGCAGACCACGAAACGGGTGTCGGCCGGCTCATCGGCGCAAAACCGCCATTTCACCGCCGTTTTGAAGCCCGCGCCACCGCGGCCGCGCAGACCGGAGCGGTCGAGTTCCTCCAACGTTTCCGACAGACCGCGTCCAAACGCCGCCCGCAACGCATCGCCAGCGACCAAGGGTTCGCTAAGCAATAGTCCAGGTCTATGAATGTTATCGGCGACCGCAAACAATGTCGCCGGCCACTGCGACAGCGGCGTTTGCTGATTCACCAACTCGACGATTTCCTCGAGCCGAGCTATATCCAGGCTCGTTAAAGCCAATCCGTTGACCAAGCCGGCCGGCCCTTGATCGCACATACCGGTACACGAAGTACGATTTAAACTCACCAAGCTATCCGCCCGGACCTGACCGACCTGAACCGCCAAACGCTCGGCAAGATAATCCAACACAAACTGGTTACCCAACATCCGATCGGTGATCGAATCGCTGATTAACAAGTCATAACGACCTTGCGGGGTCATATGCAAGAAGCTGTAAAACTCGGCGACACCGAGAATTTGCGTACGCGGAATAGACAAGCCTTCCGCCAGCAATTCGATGGCTTCCTCGGGAATATGCTGGTAGCGGGCTTGGACGGCTCTTAGGATTTGCAGCAGATTAACCGCTTGAGCATCGGCTTCCGCCAGCACGGTCTGAATAAACGTCTTCATCGTTTCGCACCGTTTGGTTGAGCAAGAAATTTAGCAACTGCCCGGAAAACGCCAGGACCAAGGCTTTCGAAACATGAAACTACCTGGCGAAACTAAGCAATCAATCTGCGTTAATACTAGACAATTTGTGAGGACTATTCGGCAAATTTTTCAAAACGACCGGCGTTTTACTCCAAAACGTCCCGCAAACCCAAGTAAACCCAACGGTCTCGACCTTTCGCGGAGCTCACCAATCCAATTTGATCAGGCCGGGGACACCAGCATACGAAATCTACCGAGCGGCAAGGGTATTTTCATCTGAAACTCGACAAGCCGTTAACCGGCTTCGGTGGATTGACTTACGGAACGCCGAACAACACAAAGCTGACCTGCCGCCCCCTAGGTCGGCCAGGCCAGACGTAAATTGGTGCGAACTTGACGTACCAAACAATTCGTCACAAATCCGGTCCCAAAAAACCGGGCGAACTGCAAAGTAACGAACAGAGGGAGAACTGCTCCGGATCCCGGAGCGAAGCACTAAAACATCAACACTAAGGCCGCTGTTACAGCAAATCCTTAACGCATTGCCGAGCGAAGGTTCGAATCGGCATGGATTCGCTTAAATATTGGTTGTACAAACTGTTGATCGCCAACGGGTTTAGATACACGTAGACACCGCATCCGGTCATCGACACAAATTGATGACTTAGCATTTCGATGAAATCAGTCCGGGTATCGCCAAACTCGAGATTATCGTTTGAAAAAGTTTCCATGACATTCACCCCTGGGTTGATAGAACTGTTTAAATGTCAAGCAGATGTCGGGCCAGGTATTTCAGCTTTTCTATTCAAGGAGTTGGATTCCTGGGTCAGCCGATGCGCCGCGCTTTCGGACATATTTGTCAGCCTCGGGTCAGTATTGTCAGCGGCAACCCGCTTGGATTGCAGCGACTAGCTTTCGGCGGTCACTCTACAAGTCGATTATGACAAACCGATTTCAAGCCATTCCGAATCAGTTCCGGCAAGCCAACCGGAATAACAAGCTTGCATAGGCTCTATCCGATTTGCCCGCACGGCGGATGCCAATCTCAACACTTGCCGATAAACCTCAATTCCACAAAGACGGATTCCGGGAGTACAATCAAAAATATTGAGTCTTGGTTGTGATGTACATCAAGGAAATTGCATGAAAAAACAACGGTCACTCGATCTCGACGGCTTGGACGGCATCCTTCGTCCCGCCGCGGAACCGCGCCCGCCAGCGAGCCGGGCCTGGGTCGTTTGGAGCTTGCTATTGTTAGTGATCGCGGCGATCGGCGCGGCCTGGGTGCGCAACCATCCTGTGCCGAAGTTGGAATGGCCGGAAACGCCGAACCGGTCCAGCAATGCCGTTCCGGCTCCGCCAATTCCGCCTTCACCGCCAACAAAGCAGGCGGAAGCCGTTGCCGCGCTGCCGACAACCCAAGACGCCGAGCCAACGGCGCCGGCGGAGAGCACGCCGGAATCGGTCGCCGCGTCGCCGGTGCCGGCCGTCGAGCCGCAAGCCAAGCTGGAATTGCCAACCGAGCCCACCGCCGCCGGTCCGGTTCCGGCCAATACCGATCCGGTTTATATCGTGTATTTCAAGTTCAACTCCACGAGGCCGAGCAAACTGTCCGACGCCGAGAAAAACCGTCTGCTAGAACAAGTCAAACAATGCGGTCAGGGTATCCGAATCGTCGGGCATACCTGCAACCTGGGTAGCGACCTATCCAACCGCCAACTCGGCCAAGCGCGCGCCGAAGCGCTGAAAATTTGGCTGACCGGACAGGGTATTGCCGCGCCCATTGAAACCACCACGGAAGGTTGGAACAAACCCGCGGCTTCCAACGACACGCCGGACGGCCAAAAGTTGAACCGGCGCGCCGAAGTACGCTGTTTGACGCCCTAAACGCACCCCCAAAGAGGATCAGGCATGCTCACCAACAACAAAACCGACTACCAACTGGCGCAACAACAAATTCTCGAGGGTATTTTGTCCGGGGAATTCGGCATCGAAAACCGCAACGACCTCGGTCCACTCATCCCGATTCGCCTGTTTCAGGTGTTGCGGATGGTGGCACTGGGCTCTAACGTCGAGGACATCCTCGGCCAGGGCGCACCGTCGCTGGTATACCACTCCGGACAAAGCCTGGGCAGTACGCTGGGCCAAATCGTCGCGGCCAACGTCGACAAGGATCTGGAAACCTATGTCGGCAAGATCCAGCAATTGTGCCGGCAACTTTGCATCGGCTTGGTGGTGCCCGACAAGGTCGATCTATCCAGTGGTTTGTTGGAATTGCGGGTGGACGAATGCGTCTCCTGCGCCGGCATCCATAACGTGGCGGCGCCGATTTGCCATTTCGAGGCCGGCATGGTCGGCGGCATCGTCAAGGCATTTTTCAAGCGCAACGTCAAAGCCACCGAAACCAAGTGCAACGCCCTGGGCGACAAAACCTGCCTGATCCGGGTCGACTTACTGTAATTATGACGACACATTGGAGCGTATCATGAACAGCAACATCCACGCTTTGGAGCCAAGAGCCTCGCAATCGGCGGAAATCGAATCGATTCTGCGGAATTTGATGAGCATACAGGGCGTTTCCGCCGCAGCCATCGTCGACAGCGACGGATTCGTCACCCACATCCACCGCGATTACGAGATCAATACCGATGCCATCGGCGCCTCGGTGCAAGTGGTATTCGGCGCTGCCTCCAAAGCCGCCGGACATGTCGGCCATCATCAAACCCAAATGGTAATCTGCGAAAATGCCGAGGGCTATATCCTGTCAACGCCGATCGAAGCCGGTTTCATGCTGGCGTTGGTGACCAAGCGCGACGCTTTGTTGGGCAGGGTCCGCTTCGAACTGAAGGAAACCGTGCCGATGCTGAAAAAACTGTTTTCCAGCTACCTATTCAAATAACCCGACGCACCGCGACCATGCATTGGTTCGAATCGCAACTCGCCGAGCTCGATCGCTTGGCGGCGGCCTACTCGGCGGCCCAACGCCAGCCATCGGACGATCTAGTCAGTACCAGCGCCTCCCTGCGCACCAAGCGCGGCGAATTCATCGCCGCATTGCAAACACTGGTCGATGGCGTGGTGCGGATCAAAGGCATCCACGCCTGCGCCGCGTACCACGAGGGCTTGATTCTGGCCAGTGCCGGTCAACTGCCGCACGCCGACGCGCTGGGCGCGCTGATCGAGGACAGCATCGGCGTGGCCCGCGACAGTTCGGCGATTCTAAAGTTGGGCGATATCGAGCAACTGGTCATCGTCGGCTCGACCAGCAAAGTGGCGGTGCTCAACATCGGCCCGGTGGTGCTCTGCATCGCTTGTCCCAAGGCCACCAATCTGGCCGCCGCGCTCAGCGAACCACTGAAAGCCAAGCGCTAAAGTGTCGCTAAACTTAGGGACCGGCCGGTTTATCCTCGGGCACATACACGAAGGAACCGTCTTTTAGTCGATAGGTCACACCGGCTTTCATACCCTCGCCCTGCCCGATTTTGCCGGTCGATTGGTATTTCTCCATTTTCTCGCCGTCCTTAATCGTCATTTCCATATTCGCTTCACCCGGATTCTTAACTACAATCACCTTGTCGCTGTTAAACGGATTCAGCGGATTTTCCATGACGATGATAAACAGGATGGCGATGATCACCAAAAACACATCAACCGCGTTGACGACCGACAGAATCGGGTCATCGAGTTCTTCGTCTTCTAAGATATGCAATTTTCTCTTTTCGGCCATCTTCGCTTCCTTACACTTCCCGGTTCAAATCGTGCAGCTCGGTTAATAACCAACGCCGGCGCACCGTTAGGATAACGAAGGTAATCGACGCGGCCAGTAGCGCGGTGATGACCGCCGAAAACGCTACCACCAAGTTTTCGCTAACGTTGCGAGTATTGTTTTCACTCAGCGACAACAGGGCCGGCCCCATTGGTATCATCGTCGCCACCAAACCCAGCATTGGCGCCGCGCGCGACACGATCCGAAACGGCTCCAAGCGTTTCAATATATACAATTCCAAATCTTCCACGCTGCGGCCCGGTTTTTGTCGCCGATACCAGTCCAGGCTACTGGGAAACGCCAATCCGCGCCGACCAGCGTATAAACGTTGCCACAGTTCCATCAAAAACACCCCGAGCGCGAAGAACGCAAAAATAAACATCGCGACAATCAGCAATAACACCGGGGTTAAAAAGTACTTGGTGATTTCGTAAAGCGAGACTTCCAAAAATGACATATCGATTTAGGGTTGTTAATAAATACTTGATTGCGACGAGCGGGGGAAATCCACAGCCGCGACGCGCTATGTTCAAAAAAAGGCGGCAGGCCGAAGCCAAGCCACCAGGAAGGTTTATAGCGAAGGACGAGGAGGCGCCCTGGAAACGCTTGGCTTAGCTCAAGACGATCTCCCGGCCCGGCTCCGGTCGCCGGCCCTGCCAAATCATGCCGGCCAGCAACGCGAGCAAGGCCGGTAACAGAAACAGCAATTTCAACCAATCTTCATTGATCGCTTGCGGCTGCTCCACTTTCTGTAACTGCTGACCTTGTACCGCTTGGTTGGCGGCCTCGGGTGGTCGCGCGGCGGTCGGCTGCGTTTCGGCCGGCGCGGCTTGCACACTGATGCCGTATCCCTGAGCCAGCTCGGCGACATAGGCCTTGAAGGTTTCGTTGGCGGTATACACGTCATGCTTGGCGGCGATTTCCTGGTAGACCTGCACCAGCTCGCGCTTGGTCTGCTCGTCGGCCTTCCAGTAGTCCTTGCGAATGGCTTCCAGCATGCGTTCGCTGATCTGAGCCAGCGCGGTCGGATTGTTTTTTTCGAACCATTCGCGCATGCCGAGTTGGTACTTATCCTTCACATAGGTCTCGTGGAATTCCTGCCATTGATCGTCTCGCACGATATTGCGATCCATGGTTTGCCAGCCCCAAAAATTGTTGATGGTATTCAGCATCTGCAAGGTCCCGGAATAACCTTCCTTCTGCATTTCCTTCATCCAGTTCGGGTGCTGGTAAACCGCCCGTAATTCCGTGGCCAGAAACTTCTCGGCCGTTTCCAGTTTGGTACGATTAGGGTCGCGCATATTCGAGATGTACAGCTGCGGCGACTTGCCATCCAGATGGCGCACCGCCATTGAAATCCCACCTAGATATTCGAAGGGATGGTCGGTATCCAGCAGACCGCGCAGATTCGAGGAACGCGAGAATACCGCCGCGCTAGTGCCCTTCAAATGTTCGGCATAGGCATTGATCTCCTTGCCGGAACGATCCTTGAGCTTTTGACTCCAATGCGAGGTGTTGGGACCATATGCCCAGGACAACCGCGATAGATACAGGTTTTCCATTTTGCCGTCGCCTTCGTTCCATTGGTCGGATGCCAAGGTCGCCGGCGTGAGCTTGGTACTGTAATCGCCGCTTTCGTTGCCGTAGATCCGGGTCAGCGCATATTCCTCGGCAGCGGCCGGGTCTATGTCCTGTTTGGCCAACAGAGCCTTGATGCGCAGCGTGTTGGCGCGGACCAGATTCAATTCCGGCTTTTCATCCAGTTTGGCAATCATCGCGATCGCTTCGTTAAAACGTTCCATCACGTTCGGAAATTGATCGCGGTACAACCCGGTCAGCGAAATGATGGTATCGATACGCGGTCTCGCCAATTCGACTTGCGGAATCACTTCCATGCCGACCACTCGTCCGCCATCGTCCCACTTCGGCCTAGCGCCCATCGCGTACAACACCTGGCCTTCCAACATGCCCATGTGACGCATGGTTTCCGAACTCCACATCGTGAAGGTCAGCTTTTTCGGGAATTCGCCGTCGTGAGTCAGCTGGTATTCTCGGATCAAGTTTTCGATGGCCTGCTTGCCGGCCTCATACGCGGCCTTGGTAGGCACACGAGATGGATCGAAACCGTACATATTGCGGCCGGTCGGCAACGAATCCGGATTGCGGATCGGATCGCCGCCGTAGGATGGATCGATCCAGCGCGCCGCCAAACCGCGTTTCAACGCTTCGCTCTCGCTGCCGGCTCTTAAATCGTCGCGGAATTTACGGCCCTTTTCGACCAGGGCTCTTTCCTCCGCATCGCCAAACATATCCAACGCTTGGTCGGAAAACACTTTTTCGGCGACGAAACGATACGGGGTCGTCTGCTGCAAGGTCCGGTAATCGCCCTTGAACAACTGTTTACTATCCACACCCAACTTGGCGTAAAGCGGCTGACCCAACATCTGCATCACGTTGCTGACTTGATGCTCCCGCGCGGCATCCTTACCGAAGGTATGCAAGCCCAGCGGTTGCATCGCCGAACCTAGGTCTTCAAGGTAATCCTCGATGTCGCGCAGGAAATTCTCGAAGTTACGCTCCAGATCGGCCACTTGCCACTTCATGTCCTTGTGTATGTTCATTTTCACCGCCTGTTCGATGATCAGCTTGCGGCTGTTATCCTTAACCAGACCTTCGTCGACCGAACGGTATTCGCGGATCAGGTCATTGATCTTGACGAAATCATCGGACAGCCCGGCCGGCGCGAAGGCCGGCGTTTGGTGGCTGATAATCACGCCGCGCCCCCGCCGCTTGACGTGGATGGCCTCGTTAATGTTATCGACGATGTAGGGATACACCACCGGTGTATTGCCGACCAGCAAATTCGGGTAGTCGTAGGCCCATAAGCCGCGTTCCTTGCCCGGCGTCCATTCCTGGCTGCCGTGGGTACCGAAATGTACGATGGCGTCGGCCTGGTAGACCTCGCGTATCCATAAATAGGCCGCCATGTAAAAATGATTGAGCGGCATCTTGGTATCGTGGAACAGCTTTTTCTCGCGTTCGTCGGAAATTTCGCCGCGCGGAGGTTGCGGCATCAACACCAGATTGCCCCGCTGCATTCTGAGAATTACAAAGCCCGCCACACCGTCCTTGCTGGCCAACCATTTGCTATCTTCCGGCTGACCGAAACTACCCTCCACTTCATGACGCACGTGTTCCGGCAAGGTCGCATACCAGGCCTTATAGCGCTCGAGCGACACGAAATCCCAATTCGGCCCTGCCATCAATTCATTCAGCGTGCCGGGACGGTAAACCGGTCGCAGCATGTTGCCGACCGCGTCGATGATTTCTTGCTCGGCGGCCGGCTCGAAACGATAACCGTCAGCCTTCATATCGAGAATTAATTTTTCCAGCGAGCGCGGCACATTCAAATTCGAAGCGCCCTGATTCTTTTCGCCGGGCGGATGATTCCAAAACAGCAGGGCTATTTTTTTATCGGCATTGTTCATGGTCTGTAAACGGGCCAGCTTCATTGCCTTGCCGACCAGCAAATCCATTTGCTCCGGCATTGGCACCAGTTCGCCGCTTTCATTGCTGCTCAACACCAGTGGATCGATCAAGCCGATGTACTCGGCATTAATCAGCGTCATCGGCAGATAAAAGCTATTGATGCCGGCCAAGTCTTTCAAATACTCGGCACGGGTGCCGGTACGATAGGCCAACACGTTAATCGCCGGGATCCCCAAGGCCTGATGCCAAGCCTTGCGGCTGTCCGGCGCCATGCCCAGAAAGGTATTGACCAGCAACACCCGCGGCAACAATTTGCCGTCCAAGGTTATCAACGGTTCGTCGATTTCGACCACGCGGCGCGCCTTGGGATTGGGAAAACCGTTGC